>CAIRMO010000034.1 GCA_903879705.1 uncultured Candidatus Competibacteraceae bacterium
CCACCCCTCCTTATCCAAGGAGGGGATAAAACCAGCACGGTACATCGCTTTTTCCCCTCCTTGAGTAAGGAGGGGTGGCCCCGTCAGGGGCCGGGGTGGTTCGCTCCTCAGCGAGGGGAAATTCCACAACTCCAACCGGATCGCTATACTTCCCCTCCTGACTGCAAACAAGACGGGTTGGAACCGACTTTCGCGATGAATCCGGGAATCACGACTGCGCAACGGGTCGCAGTATTAATCGATCAGTATCGTGAAGATGAAGAAAATGGCGCTGATGCGATGGAATCTCTGCACGATGGAAAAACGCCGATTCCGTGGCCACGGGTAAAGATGGAGTTAGGGCTTTGATCTGTGGCAACTGGAATTAAAGCCTTGCGCAGTTCGTGTATTGGCTAAACTGACGCCACAATTGAGCAACGTATCCGGGATTTTCTTGATGACGTGCATCAGGTTTTAGCACCGCCACCTCATGTCTACCGCTATCCCCCGCATTTTCCTGATCGGCCCGATGGGCGCCGGCAAAACCACCATCGGCCGGCGGTTAGCGCAAACGCTGCGCTGGGGGTTTATCGACAGCGACCAGCATATCGAACAGTGCGCCGGGGCCAGCATCCCGCTGATCTTTGAACTGGAGGGTGAACCCGGCTTCCGTGCCCGCGAAAAAGCCGCTATCGCCGAACTCACCCAGCGCCCGGATACGGTTTTGGCCACCGGCGGTGGTACCGTACTCAACCCGGACAACCGCCGTTGTCTAGCCGGACGCGGCTTTGTCGTCTACCTGTCCGCTTCGGTGGATGAACAACTCCGCCGCACGCGCCTGGATAACCAGCGCCCACTGCTGCAAACCGCCGATCCGGGCGCGAAACTGGCACAATTATTTGCTCAACGCGATCCGCTCTATCGTCTCATCGCCGACTGCGTGATCGCCACCGAAGGTTACACCCCCGGCCAAGTGGTCCGAGACCTGCTGCGGCAGTGGGAAACCCGTCCATTCTGATTCTGCCCCGGAATTCCGTCATGCCCACCCTGCACGTTGAACTCGGCGACCGCCGCTATCCCCTCCACATTGGTCCCGGCCTGCTCGACCAGCCCGACCTGCTGCAATCGCATCTGCCTGGCCGGCAAGTGCTGGTGGTCACCAATACCACCGTGGCCCCGCTCTACCTGGATCGGGTCCGCGCCACGCTAACCGGCTTGCGCCACCATGCCCTGATTCTGCCCGATGGCGAATCGTTCAAAACCCTGGACACGCTGAATCAGGTTTTTACTACCCTGCTCAACCACCGCTTCGACCGCCATTGCGCGATTATCGCCCTCGGCGGCGGCGTGATCGGCGACCTGGCCGGTTTTGCCGCCGCCTGCTACCAGCGCGGCGTTGCCTTCATCCAGATCCCGACCACCCTGCTGGCCCAGGTGGATTCCTCGGTCGGCGGTAAAACCGCCGTTAACCATCCGCTCGGCAAAAATATGATCGGCGCGTTCTACCAGCCGCTCTGCGTCGTAGCCGACACCGAAACGCTCAACACCCTGCCCGATCGGGAACTCAGCGCCGGGCTGGCCGAGGTGATCAAGTACGGTCTGATCCGCGACCGGCCGTTCCTGGACTGGCTCGACGCCCACCTGGAGGACCTGATCAACCGTGACCCCGCCGCACTGAGTCAGGCGATTGAACGCTCCTGCCGCATCAAGGCCACCATCGTCGCCGCCGACGAACGGGAAACCGGCGAGCGGGCGCTGCTCAATCTGGGCCACACCTTCGGTCACGCCATTGAAACCGGCATGGGTTACGGCGTCTGGCTGCACGGCGAGGCGGTAGCGACCGGAATGGTGCTGGCGGCGGATCTGTCGGCGCGGCTGGGCTGGCTGAATCCGGCTCAGGTGGAGCGGGTGAGAGTGCTGCTGACCCGCGCCGGCCTGCCGCTGACCCCGCCACCGGAACTGACGCCCGACGATTTTTTGCGGCTGATGGCGGTGGACAAAAAGGTTCAGGATGGGCGGCTGCGGCTGGTACTACTACGAGACTTGGGGCAGGGGGTCATTGCCGAGTCGGTGGATGCCCGGCAGTTGCGGGCAACGCTGGCGGCGGATAGCTTTGGCTGATTCGTTCACGCCTCTCGTCCTCTGGAAGATGGGCCGGGAGTGCGAGCAGTCGCTTCAACGCCGCCGCATGGGCCGGGCGATGATCCGGTCGGTCCATTCCAGAATCGCCCGCACCCGTGGGGTCAGCAAGCTCCACACCGCGGTGCGGTCAACCCAGCGGAACTCGCTGTGTTCGGGCCGGCCCAGTTCCGGGTTGGTCGGCAACCACACCGCAGTGCTGGCCGCTTCGGCGATGTAGTAACGGGCCACCTTGCAACCCTGATTGTAGGGATGAGTCTCCCGATATACATCGCCCCAGCGAAACCGCAGGCGGGTCAGCGTGGTTTCCTCTTCCACCTCCCGAATAGCGGCTTGCAACGGCACTTCATCCGCCTCGACTATGCCCTTGGGAAAATCCCAGTAGTTGTAGGCGCGCAGCAGCAGATACTCATAATGATCGAGGCTCCAGTGGATGACCACTACCCCGGCGGACAGAATCCGGGGATGGGCCGGCTTGGGCACAGTCAGGCCGTTCATGTGCCACGATCCGGCTGGCGGGACCTGCTCAGTTCATGCACCGCCGCGACGAGCGCCCCTACCCGGTCCGGATCAACGCCGGGCTGGATGCCATGGCCGAGATTGAAGATATGTCCAGGCCCGGTGCCAAAATCCGCCAGTACCTGAGCCGCCTGCGCCCGAATCCGTTCCGGGGCGGCATAAAGTACCGCGGGATCGAGATTGCCCTGCAACGCCACGCGCGATCCGATCCGCCGCCGGGCTTCGCCAAGATCAACGGTCCAATCCACCCCCACCGCGTCGCAACCGGTCGCGGCAAGGTCTTCCAGCCAGGCCCCGCCACCCTTGGTGAACAGAATGATCGGCACCCGCCGCTGTTCCGCCTCGCGGGTCAGGCCCGCCACGATCTGTGCCAGATAGGCCAGCGAAAATTCCCGATAGGCGCGGGGGGCGAGGATCCCGCCCCAGGTGTCAAATACCATGACCGCCTGCGCCCCGGCGGCGATTTGCCCATTCAGATAGACCGTGACCGCCCGGGCAACGGTATCCAGCAGGCAATGCAGCACGCTGGGCTGGTCGTACAACAGCGCCTTAATCCGGGCGTAATCCTTGCTGGAGCTGCCTTCCACCATATAGGTCGCCAAGGTCCACGGACTGCCGGAAAAGCCGATCAACGGGACGCACCCATCCAGCTCCCGCCGAATCAGCCGCACCGCGTCCAGCACATAGCGCAGCTCCACTTCCGGATCGGGAACCGCCAACCGGGCGATGTCCGCCGCCGAGCGCAACGGGCGGGCGAACCGCGGGCCTTCGCCATCGCTGAACGACAAGCCCAGTCCCATCGCATCCGGCACGGTCAGAATGTCGGAAAACAGAATGGCGGCATCCAGCGGAAAGCGGGCTAGCGGTTGCAGGGTGATCTCGCAGGCCCAGTCCGGGATCTGGCACAGCGCCATGAAACTGCCGGCGCGGGCGCGGGCGGCGCGGTATTCCGGCAGATAGCGCCCGGCCTGGCGCATCAGCCAGATCGGGGTGACATCGACCGGTTGCCGTAACAAGGCGCGCAGCAGTCGGTCGTTGTGGAGTACAGCGTTCATGGCTTCTCGGAGTTTGCTCAGTGCGGTAGTTATTCTATAGCCAACATTCTAGTCAAAAATCGGCCAAGGCCCGAAAACGGCAGCCATGCACCCATTATCAAGAGATGATGCCAATTATTTTTCAAAAACTTAGCTCCAAATCCAGCGAAAGCCAAGGTAAAAGCACCCATCCCGGTTCAGTGATCATCCCCTGCGTCAGGTTTCAGACCACGTCAAACCGATCAAAGGTCATGGTGAACTGACCCCGGCCCCGGGTCATGCCACGCAGGTCAGTGATATAGCCGAGCAGTCGATCCAGCGCGCAGTCGCAGTGAATGATCGTCATCCCGTCCAACGCAGTGGTATCCCGGATGACCGCATGGCGCGACTGCAAATCGCCTAGGACGGTGCCAACCTCACTGTCGGGAACCACCACTTCGGTCGCCATGATCGGTCGCATCACCAGGCCGCCAGCCCGCGCCAGCGCTTTGCGAGTCGCCTCGGCCACGGCTATCCGCACCGCTGATGGGCTGGACGACGCGCCGAACAGTTCCACCTCCAGCACCCGCACCGCCACATCCTGTAACGGCGCTCCGGTCGTCGGACCCCCGGTCAGCGCATCATCGACTCCACCCGCCACCGCGTCCCGTTGGGCGGGATGCAGTTCGACGCCATCTGGATGGACTCGCGGCGTGGCTTCGATGGTGACCCCGGTTCCCCGTCCAAACGGTTCCACTCTTACCCGTGCGCCGGCTTTCATCTCCAGTTTTTTGCCATCCGGTTGCTCGATCGTCCGGTGGAACTGGTTCTGCGATTCGGCGGCTTGCCCAATCGTCTCGCGGGTGACCACATCAGGATTACCCACCCGGAGGTTGACGCCAAATTCGCGTTTCAGCCGCTCGCTGGCAATTTGCAGATGCAGTTCGCCCATGCCGCGCAACACCCGCTGCCCAGTTTCCTGATCCTCCTCTACCCGCAGCGTCGGATCTTCCTGCTGCAACTTGTCCAGCGCCTCCAGCAATTTTTCCTCATCGGCGCTGGATTGCGGCTCAATTGCCAGTCCTAACACCGGTTCGCGGGTTTCGATCCGCTCCAGCCACAGCGGATGGCTTGGGGCGCCGAGGGTGTCGCCGGTGGTAGCCCAGTGCAACCCGGCCAGCAACACGATCTGGCCGGCGGTCGCTTCGTCAATTCGCGCCTTGTGATTGGCGTCCACCTCGAACAGCCGCGCTGCCCGTTCCAGCCGCACCGTCCCGTTCGGGCCAGGGATCGCCACTTCGTCGCCAGGTCTGAGCCTGCCGCGATAGATCCGGGCGAAGACATGGCGGCGGCCTTCCCACAATTGCACCTTGAACGCCAGCGCTGCCAGCGGTCCACTGGCGTCCATCGTCACCCATTCCTCGCTGCCATCAGGCCGGTGCGCCAGACTCGGCGGGCGTTCAGTGGGGGCCGGCAACAACCGCACTACCCCATCCAGCACCGGTTGCACCCCTTGATTGCGCAGGGCGCTGCCGGCGAACACGGGATGAATTTTGCCGGCCAAAGTGGCTTTACGCAGTGCCACCCAGACCGCTTCGGGGTCCGGTTCCTGTTCGGTTAGCACCAACTCCGCCAGTGCGTCATCCATTTCCGCCGCCGCCAGCAGCAGGTTTTCCCGCCACGGTCGCAGCCGTTCCCAGGTCACGGCATCGCAGGGCGTAACGTGTACCTGCTCGCCGCGTTCACCCCCGAACCGGAGCCGGGTTTGGTCGATCAGGTGAATGACCGAACCATCGGCCTCGGGCGGCGGCACGGTTACGGCGACCGGCTCCGCGTTCAACCGGTCACGGATCGTCGCCAGCGCCCGCCCAAAATCAGCGCCGGGCCGATCCAGCTTGTTGATGAAGAACAGCGCCGGCAACTGGAAGCGGGTGCGTTGCCGCCAGACGGTTTCAGTTTGCGGCTCCACCCCGCGCACCCCGTCCAGCACGATCACGCAGCCATCCAGCACCCGCATCGACCGTTCGACTTCGATGGTGAAATCGACGTGGCCGGGGGTGTCAATAAGCTGAATCAGATGATCGCGCCACTGCAGGCGGGTCACGGCGGCAGTGATGGTGATGCCGTGTTGCTGCTCCTCGACCATGTAATCCATGTGGGCCGCGCCCTCATGGACTTCGCCGATTTTGTGGGACGCGCCGGCGTAATACAGCATCCGCTCAGTCAGAGTGGTTTTGCCGGCATCGACATGGGCAGCAATGCCGATATTACGAGTTCGCGCCAAGTCAACCATTTGGCCTTCAACCTTTAACCTTTGACCTTCACACAATCCGCCGGCATTCCAGATAAAACCGCTTCTCATCGGCCTCACCCATCGAGAAGGTTTTACGCGGTAATGCGCCATCGCGGATCACGGTGCGGAAGAAATCGTTCTTGTCCAGCGCCGGTAAATAGAAACCGATATTGCCGGCTATTCCGCCGAGTTGCTCCAACGCCGCCTCGCCGTGAATATAATCGAGCCGGGCCGCAGGCAGAGTCGGCAGGTAATCATCCAGGAACGCTTGCAAGGTCGTGACCGGCAAAAGCAGGCGGGGCTGCCCGATGTGCAACACTCCGCAATAATCTCGGCTGACGAAGGCGATCGCCTGTCCACGGGGCTGCTGTTGCCATTCCACCCATGTCTGTTTGGCCGCCGGCCATGACGGGCAATCCAGCAGGGTCAACGTGGAGCCTTGCGTCACGCAGAACGCGGCCAGTGCCGTCAGCAACGAATCCGGATCAACATTAAACACCGCCCGGTGAATCGCCTCAAACTCCAGACCGTCATCATGGAGATTGACCAGTTCCACCAGCGCATGACGGGCCGGATGATTCATGATCGCGACGGGATCAAGCGCGCTGCGTTTGAGGTCCTCCCAGAACAGCTTGGCCGTGGCAAAGGCGTGGTTGCCATCGCCCAGTGCATACAGCAAAACCGGTTGGTTAATCACGCCATAGCGGGCGTTGAACTCCACCGGGTCACCCAGTCGGGCCAGTTGTTCGATCACCCACTGAATGAGCAGCGGATGATCAACCATCCAGCCACGCACCCGCCCGCCATTCAACATCAGCGGGGTGTTGTACAGTGGCTGCAGGGGTTCGGCGAACAGTGGATCGATCACCAGGTGTTCCGGATCATCGATCAGCACCATGACGTGCGGCAGCTCCAGCGGTGCTAACTCACGCACCCGGATTCGCGGCGGCAACCGCTCCATGATGGTGCCTTCGGTCGGGCGAATTAGGGTTTTCGCACCGGGCGTGAAGTCGTAATGTTCCAAATCCAGCGCCGCGATCAGTCCCTTGCGGATCCGACCCGATGCCATTTCCCGCTCGATCAACATCAATCCCGGTGGTTGCTCGGCCAGGATGCCTTCGGCCAGATAGCGGCGCATGGCGTCATGAATGGCGGCAATACGCGGTGCCTCGTCGGCAGCACCCAGAAACACCTCCGGCAACATCAGCCGCAAGGTGGAAGGCGCAGCGCCAACCAGGGCATCGACCTGCGCCCAATACTCGGGCTGCGAGGTGTATTGATCGCAGGCGATCACCGCCCATTTCGTCAGGTCAACGCCCACGCCGGGCAACAACAATTTTGGAACCTGTAGGCCAATCGTGGCAAAATTCATTAAATTCATCAGTTTCTCCAGTGAAGAGAAGCAGGCATCTCGCCCGCTGATCGCGCAAAATCCTGTACCAGCTTAGCAAATGATTCCGTCCCTTTCAGCAGGGTGTCTGGTCAAGGCGTATCATTCAGCAACTCTACCGGCCCATGCTCCATACCCTTTTCGAGTAACCCCCCATGCGCAAATTGATCACGGTCGTGGTTGTCATCCTTTTGGTATTAATCCTGATGGCGGGCGGCGTCTGGGGTTATTTGTGGTACAGCACTAAACAGCAAGTGGATCAGTGGGTGGCGATGGCGAAACCGTTCGCCGAGATCAGCTACAGCGGCATTGATATCTTGCCGACGGGCTCAATTGCGGTCAACCGGTTGCGGATCGCGCCCAATTTCGTCAGTGACTCAATAACCATTGGGGCGATCCGAATCAACACCAAGAATATCCTGGCGTTGCTCAATGTTCGTCGGCAAATCAGCCAAGGCAACCTGCCCGAAGCGCTGGGGATTTCGTTCCACCAGTTCGAACTGCCGCTGCATGGCGGCATTTTGGGCGGCAAACCGGCCACGCCCGGCGCTGGCGGGCCTTTCGACAATCTGGAAGCGCTCGGTTGCGGCCCGATCCTCCATCTCGGCGGTACCGAATGGCAGGGAATGGGCTATGAACAGTTCATCAGCAACATCGAAATCGGCTACCGCCTCGACCTTGCGCATCAGGTGCTGAACCTGCAAGTGGACAGCCAAACCCGCGACTGGGCCACGCTGAATCTGGAGATCGGTTTTGCTCTGACCGCGCCGACCACAGCGATCATCGAATTGAAGGGTGCGCTGACGCCCAAGCTGGCTAACCTCAATTTTGTGATTCGCGACGATGGTTTCAATGCCCGCCGTAACAACTACTGCGCCGCCAAGGCCGGCAAGCCGATTCCCGATTACATCGCCGATCATGTGCGGTTGGTGGTGGAACGGCTCCGCGCCAATGGCATTGACCCAGGGCCGGGATTGATCGATGCCTACCGGCGTTATCTGACGGAGAGTGGCGAAATCACCATCACCGCTACACCGCCCGCGCCGATTAATCCTGCTGAAATCCCCGCTTATACGGCGGCGAATGCCATCATGTTGCTGGGTCTGAAAGTGAAGGTGAACCAGACGGTCATCGCTGATCCCGGCGTGGACTGGGACGCCGCCAAAGTGGCCCGCGCCTTGGGGGTCTCCTCAGCCAAGCAGACGCCGCAGGAAGAAATCGTCGCCGTTGTGGAAGAACCGCAAAAGCCAGCGGTGATTCAGAAGGTGTATCACTCGATTCCGGTGGGCGAACTGGGTCAGCATGTTGGCAAGATGGCGAAGCTGCGAACCAGCACCGGCGCAAATTACAAAGGCCAGTTGGAAGTGGTTGCGGAAGGTCTGCTCAGAATCAGAATCAGCAAATCCGGCGGCAATGCGACGCTGTCGCTGCGTACTAATGACATTACGGCGGCGGAAGTGCTGTATTGAATGCGCGGCGAGTGGGTCGGTTTTATGAAACGGAACCGCCGCATCGAACCACCCCGGCGCTTCGCGCCACCCGCCGCATCGAACCACCCCGGTGCTTTGCGCCACCCGCCGCATCGAACCACCCCGGCGCTTTGCGCCACCCGCCGCGTCGAACCACCCCGGCGCTTTGCGCCACCCGCCGCGTCGAACCACCCCGGCGCTTTGCGCCACCCGCCGCATCGAACCACCCCGGCGCTTTGCGCCACCCCTCCTTGTCCAAGGAGGGGAAAAACCCCCCGCTCAATTCGTTAGTTGCATGAGTCCCGGCTGCCCCTGCCAATAACCATTGCAAGCGCCATAGGGCAACGCGGCATTGATCTGCTGCGCTGCTTCAACCGGATCGCGGTCGCCGCGCAACCCGGCGGCGAACGCTCCGATCACGGTTTCCAGCCCTTCCGGTTGCGGGCTGATGCGTAAAACATCGACTTTCAGTTCCTGCAACGCCGCTAATTCTCCTAGCAGGTTGCAGGTCTGGGCGGATTGAGTCTGGATGCCGTTGAGCGTTAGGAAGGTTTGGCCTTCGCGGGTGCTAAGCGTCAAGCCCTCCGGGTCATCCAGACAGCGGTATTGGCAATCATCTTTGGGCAGATTGTGATAGCGGGCGGTGAAACAGCGGGCGGAGTACGCCAGCGGCAGCCGGCCATAGACAAACACCTCGGTTTCGACGCCCTCTGGCCGCTCGGTCTGAATCGACCTCAGCGTCTCCCGCGAGAGTTCCACCGGCATCACCCAGCGTTTCGCGCCCAGCCCGGTCAGAAAGCGCAGGGTATGGCCGTTGTAGACGTTGATCCCGGTGCCCAGCACGAAGGGGGTTTTCCGCTCGGCCAGCAATCGCACTGCGCCCAGATCATTGGCTTCCACGGTAAAGCGGTCGTTCTCGCACAGCCGGCGCAAGGTCAGCAATTCCGACTCCGCCTCCAGCAAGGCCATCGTCGATAGCACCACCTCTTTACCGGCGCGGCTCAGTCGTTCCGCCAGATCCAGCCAGTCGCCGGTATTCAGCGTATGGCGCTTGGAGCAGACCGTTTCGCCCAGATAAATAATGTCCACTGGCGCGGCGCTCATGCGCTCATAAAAATCCAGCAGCTTATCCTTGGGCCAGTAATACAGCACTGGCCCCAACGCCAGTTTCGGCTGATGTTCAGTCACGGTGGTCGCCCTCACTGCCAGGTCCGGTGGTACGCGCCCAGCGTGGTCTGCTGGCCTTCGGAAACCTTGCCCAGCTCGCGCAGCCATTCCGGTTTCGGCGTGTAGGCGGCGGGATTGCGTCGGCAGGCGTCAATCGCTGCCCGCCAGACTTTGGTGACCTGGGTGACATAGGCCGGACTGCGCTGGCGGCCTTCAATCTTGATCGCGGCGATCCCCATGTTGTGCAATTCCGGCAGCAATTCCAGAGTATTGAGGCTGGTGGGTTCCTCAATGGCGTAGTAGGTCTGATCGGCGACGGTGAACCGGCCTTTGCACAAGGTCGGATAGCCAGCCGGCTCGCCGGGCGCGTAGCGGTCGATCAGCAACCCGCCCAGCCGGGTTTCCAGTCCGTTCGCGGTTTCCTCCCAGCGCACCGCCTTGGCCGGCGAACAGACGCCGCACATGTTCGGGGATTCGCCGGTGACGTAGGACGACAGCAGGCAGCGACCCTCGACCATGATGCACAGTCCGCCGAACCCGAACACTTCGATGGGAACCGGACTGTGTTCGAGGGTGTGGCGGACTTGTGGCAACGACAGCACCCGGGGCAACACCACTCGGCGGATGCCGAATTGCTCGTGGTAGAAGCGGATCGCTTCGTAGTTAGTAGCGGAGCCTTGCACCGATAGATGCAGCGGCAGGTCAGGATGCTGGCGGCAGGCGTAATCCAGGACGCTGATGTCGGCAGCGATCACCGCGTCTACGCCGAGATCGGCGGCTTGATCCACCGCTCGTTGCCAGCGTTCCCAACCGGCTGGTTGCGGGAAGGTGTTGAGGGCGACGAAGACTCGCCGGCCCTTGGCGTGGGCGTATTGAATGCCTTGCGCGGCGGTCTTGGCGTCGAAATTCAGGCCGGGAAAGTGGCGGGCGTTGGTGTCGTCGCGAAAGCCGATGTAAACGGCGTCAGCGCCATGATCGACCGCGGTTTTCAGCGAAGGCAGGTTGCCCGCGGGACAGACCAGTTCCAGCGGCTTGGCGGGGGTGGATGGAATGGAAGCAGCCATGAATACTGACCTTTGTTTGGGGTGATCGGACTGGGTTAGAGGCCGGGTTTGCGCTTTTGATTCAGATGAGTGGGACACTAATGGGCAGTTTACAACAGGTGAAAGGTGCGGGCATGAGAGCAAAATCAGTATTCCATTCAATCAAATTGACGCGAAATGAGGCGGGCCGCCCGAGGTGAAATTGCCATCGAGGACGGCATCAGAAACGCCTATAAAAAATTAATGTTGAAAAACTGAAATTTATAGCCGATGACCCTCGAAATTTGCACCAATGTCCTCTACACTGACATTCGGTTCCTCAACGGAACCACATTCCACCCCCATCGCTTCAGGAGTCATCTTCATGTTTCGCCGGTCATTCCCCACCCGAATTCCATTTTTTCTATTGATTTTGCTGATTATTTTTGGCTTTCCCGTCGCACAGGCCGCAACCTTTACGGTCATCAATCGCAACGACAGCGGCTTGGGTTCACTGCGCCAAGCGATTATTAATTCCAACAACGCTCCCGGTGGCGACACAGTTGTTTTCCAAACCGGTTTGTCCGGGACAATTATTCTCATCAGTGGTGAAATAGAAATCACCGGCACTCTCTCCATCGAGGGGCCAGGTGCCAATGTGCTGGCGGTTAGTGGTAATATTTTTTCACGGATTTTATCAATCGACAGCGGTGCTACAGTCGCTATCAATCGGTTAGCCCTCAAGAATGGTTACAGTGATCATGGCGGTGCTGTTTATAACCAAGGAACTTTAACATTAAGCCATAGTGTTCTGTCCGAAAATTCTATTAACGGAAGCGGCGGTAGTATTTATAACCAAGGCAGTCTGACCATCATTAATAGCACTTTGTCAGGCAATTCGAGCAATAGCGATGATGGTGGTGCCATTTACAGTAATGGCATTCTGACTATTACTAATAGCACGCTGTCCGCTAATAAAGCTAAGGGAGAAGGCGGTGCTATTTATATCTACGGAGGCACCACAACCATTACCAATAGCATTTTTTCTGACAATGAAGCTGATAGCGATAATGGTGGTGGTGGTATTTACATCTCCTATGGCACAGTAACTATTGCTAATAGCACCCTGTCCGGTAACAAAGCGAACAGCGGTAATGGCGGCGGTGTTTACAACAACTCCAACGCTTTAACTGTTATCAAGAGTACCTTGTCCGATAATTCAGCCTATAGGGGTGGTGGCGGTATTTACAACTCCGGCGCTTTAACGGTCACCAACAGTACCTTGTCTGGCAATTCGGCGAATAGCGAGAATGGCGGCGGCATTTACAACGACTCCGGCGATTTAACCGTCACCAACAGCACTCTATCTGCCAATCTGGCAAATAGCAGGAGCGGTGGCGGCATTTTCAACAGCTTCGGCGCTTTAACCGTCACCAACAGCACCTTGACTGGCAATTCCGCCCTCTACGATGGCGGCGGCATTCGCGTTTACGGTGGCACTTTGCGGCTCAACAACAGTCTGGTGGCGGGCAATCGGGCGGCGACCGGAGCCAGCGTTTCCAACTACTCAGCCAGCAGCTATCTTTCCCAAGGCTACAACCTGTTTGGTGAAAACGGGGATGCCGGGCTGGATAATGTCACGCCAGTAGCGGGAGCCGACCTCCTGTTAGCGGGAGCCATCGGCACTGCCATTTATCCACTGAACAATAACGGCGGTCGGACTAAAACCCATCTCCCGGCTACGGGTAGTCCGGCAATTGATGCCGGCGGCAATGCGCTCATTCCGGTTGGTGTCGCCAGTGACCAGCGCGGCTATAAACCACGTATCTTTAATAACAAGGTGGATATCGGTGCAGTCGAAGTCGGCGCGACTCCACCCAATTACCCGCTGGCCGTAAATAAAATCGGCGGGAACGGCACTGTGATCAGCGATCCAGCGGGAATAAACTGTGATTCCGCTTGTCCCGAGATGACTACTGAATTTCTCGAAGGAACCAGCGTTACTCTCGTCGCCACGCCAGTTGCCGGCTACACCTTTACCGGCTGGTTTGGCGACTGCACCGGAATGACCTGCGCCATAACGATGGATGCGGCTAAAACGGTCACCGCCCAGTTTGCTAATATCCCGACCTATATCCTGACCGCCACGAAAACCGGCACCGGAACCGGCACCGTCACCAGCAACCCGGCGGGGATTAATTGCGGCGCAACCTGCGGCGCGGGATTCATGAGCGGCACCAGCGTCACTCTCACGGCCACGCCTAACAGTGGTTCCATCTTTGCCGGTTGGAGCGGAGCCTGTAATGGGGCAACTTGCACCGTGACCGTGGATGCGGCCAAAAACGCCATTGCCACCTTCAATCTTATTCCGGTTTACACTCTGACTATCACCAAGCTCGGCACGGGAACCGGGACGGTCATCAGCAACCCGGCGGGGATTAACTGCGGTATCACTTGCGCCGCAGGGTTCACCAGTGGTCAGAGCGTGATCCTCACTGCCACCCCGACCAGCGGTTCCACCTTTGCCGGTTGGAGCGGAGCCTGTAGTGGAAAGACTTGCACCGTGACTATGGACGCTGCCAAAAACGCCATTGCCACCTTCAATGTCATTCCGGTTTACACCCTGACCATCATCAAGCCTGGCACGGGAACCGGGACGGTCATCAGCAACCCGGCGGGAATTAACTGCGGTTTCACTTGCGCCGCAGGGTTCATCAGCGGTCAAAGTATTACCCTCACGGCCATTCCCGGAGCTGGCTCCTTGTTTGTCGGCTGGAGCGGTTGCGTCATCAATCCAGCCAATCCCCGGCAATGCACCTTGACGGTCACCTCCAACCGCACCGTCATCGCCCAGTTCATCCGGCCCCCGGTGCTGACGGTCAGCAAAACCGGCAACGGCGCGGGTCTGGTTGTTGGCCCCGGCATCAACTGCGGCGTGGACTGCACTGAAACTTATCCCAACCCCATCACTGCCGTTGTCCTCACCGCCACTCCCGCCCTTGGCTCCGATTTCATCGGCTGGACCGGTTGCACCCCCTTGGTGGCTAATCCTCGGCAATGCGCCGTAACGATGAACCAGGCCCGGATCGTCTATGCCCGCTTCACCACCACCACGCCCGGCAAGAATGCGCTGACAGTCTACAAAGCCAGCCCCGGCCTTGGGACGGTGGTTAGCGCTCCGGCGGGTATTAATTGCGGTTCCACTTGCCTCGGCCAATCCGCCAATTTCACCAGCGGCAGCGCCATTCTCCTCACTGCCACTCCCACGATCGGCTCCACCTTTGTCGGCTGGAGTACCAACTGTACCCCTCTGGCCGCTAATCCCCGGCAATGCATGGTAATAATGAATACCGCCCGGATCGTGACGGTTCGGTTCAACCGCCCAGTCCTCACCGTCACCAAGATCGGTAGCGGTCTGGTGACCAGCGCACCGAGCGGCATCGCCTGCGGTCTGGTTTGTGCCGCGCCCTTCGACCTCAACGCCACTGTCATTCTCACCGCGACGCGCGCTCCCGGCTTCGGGTTCGGCAGTTGGCGCGGCTGTACGCCTCTGGCTAACCGTCAGCAATGCACCGTGACGATGAACCAGTCCAAGACCGCCACTGCTGTCTTTGAATGAACCGTCCCTGAGTCGCCGTTCCGCCGGGATGCACAGTCCCGGCGCGATGAAAAAAGCCCCGTTTCGGCGGGGCTTTTTCGTGGGAACGGAATCCGAATGTTCACCCTACCGCAGATTTCTTTTATGCTTAATCGGATATACTTTCTGACATGACCACATGGGCTGTCATTTTCACCCCAGAGGCGGAACAAGAATTCAAGGCGCTACCGGCTGATATGCAGGCGTGCGGGTTGCGCGTGATCGACTTGCTGCAAGCGAAAGGGCCGCACCAACTACGGGAACCTTACGTCAAGCCGGTAGAAGGGAAGCTTTGGGAGATGCGCCTACACGGTCGGGCCGGTATCGCTCGCGCTCTGTACTTTGCCCGCGTCGGTCGCCGTCTGTGTGTGGTTCGGGTATTCGTGAAGAAAACCGAACAAACGCCCCGCCATGAGATTGAACTGGCCTTACGCCGTATCACCGAGGTTGAACGCAATGAAGACGTTTAACGAATTGAAGGCTGAATTGCTGCAAAATCCCGAGGTCCAGGCGGAATACGAACGGTTACGCCCGGAATTTGAACTGGCGAAAACCATCATTACCGCCCGCGCCGCCCAAGGATTGACCCAGGCGGAACTCGCCGCCCGCATGGAAACATCGCAGTCCTATATCGCTCGCTTGGAAAGCGGCCGGGTTTTACCGTCCATGAAAACGTGGTTGCGCCTGGCTGCGGCAACTGGAACTCGCGCCAAGATCACCTTGGAACCCTTGGTGGAGCGCTAGTCGGTTCGCTAAGAACCATACGGCAACGGCTCCAGCCACAGCGTCGGCCCGTCGGGGCTGAATAAATGCAGTGTTCCCGACTCGGTGCAATCGATCCGGGTCACCGCCACCACCACATAACGAGTCAACACCTCATGGCGTTCGCGGGCGGCGTCAACCACTTGTCCAGCGATCGGCTCATCGCCGGCTTGCGCTGAAAACACCGGATCGCCAGGCCAGGGCGCACGGGCGCTATCCACCTTCGCCAAGACCATCCGCCGCTTGAGCTTGCCCAGATAGTGAGTACGCGCCACCACTTCCTGGCCAACGTAACAACCTTTCTGAAAACTGATCCCGCCCAGCCAATCCAGATTCAGCATCTGCGGCAGGAAGGCTTCGACGGTTTGGGGATAAACCACCGGCGTCCCGGCCAGAATCTCCAGCGCCACCCACCGTTCAGAATCAATTGCTGGATCGCCGCCAAGCGCTTTATCGATCTCCTGCATTGCCAGCGCCGGGCCATGCAATTCAAACCGCGGTATCAGACCGGGCAGGCGAATCACCGTGATCGCGGATTCATCTCCGGCGGTATGAATCACCCCATTTTCCGCCTCCGGGATCGCGCCCAGGTCCAGTTGTTTCATCACTAAAGCCGCCGCATTCGACCCCGCGACGCCGAAGCTCGCCAATCGGCTCCCAGCGTCTTCCAGCGTCACCTTGGCCCGCAATACATAGTTGCTGAGCCGCTCCAGGGTTGGCTGCACTAGATCGCGGGGCAATCCCAGATACACCGCATCCCCGCGCCGGAACAGCCGGAGACAGGCCAGCACCCGACCCTTGTGCGAGCAATACGCGCCGATCAGACTGCGCTCCAGCGTTACTTCCCGAATATCACAGGTCAGTTGTCCTTGCAGGAACGAATCGGCATCTGGGCCACGCACCGCAATCAGGCCGGCATCGCATAACGCACTGGATACCGCGTCCTTTGTCACCGCCAACTGTTCCGGTTCCGGCTCGACCGTGTTGGGAAAATCGCCCGACTGTTGATCGATCATCTTGAACTCCATCTGTTTTTTGGCAACAGCGCTTCCTGTATCCACCCCCGGCTAAAACCCTTGGCGAGCTACGGATTCATTGCGATCAAGGGGCATGAACGGCATAATACCGCGCCATAACCCACCGGGGACGCACCGCCGCAATGGCCTGTTTTCCGCCACTCCCCGGCATCCAAGCCACGAGAATCATTGATGAACCAGAACGATCCGCAGCCGTTGCCGCTGCCCGCTACGCCCCCCGATCCACCGCCCGAAGCCGACCCGCTTCCCCAGCGCCCCAAGGAATACGGTGGCCCTAAAGGTCCCGAACCTACCCGCTACGGCGACTGGGAAAAAGCCGGGCGCTGCATTGATTTCTAATCAGCCCGCCGGCTGTTTTTCCCGCTATCTGCTCTCATCGAATCGATCCGGCGGTTTTTTTGCAGCCCGCGTTTTTGCAGCGCACAATCCTAAAGAGCAGTTCCCAAGTCTTACCACCGTGTTTTAAAGAGGAGAAACGTATGTCAGCAGCCAACAAGCGGCCGCTATCGCCGTTCATGATCGGCCCCTACTACAAACCGCAAATGACATCGATTCTGTCCATCACTCACCGCGCCACCGGCGCTGCGCTGGTGGTCGGAACCCTGTTTCTGGTGTACTGGCTGGTCTCCGCCGCTCGCGGTCCCGGCTTCTACGACCAAGCCCAAGTGATGCTGGGTTCGATGCTGGGACAACTCGTGTTGTTCCTGTGGACCTGGGCGTTGTTCTATCACCTTGCCAATGGCATCCGCCACCTGTTCTGGGACGCCGGCTATGGCTTTGAACTGGAAACGACGACCAAAACCGGCTGGTGGGTGGTGTGGTCATCCATCATTCTGACCTTCCTGTGCTGGCTGATTGCCGCGCCCTGAGGAGCATAATTTCATGAGCATTCGCACCCCGCTCGCCCGCGTTCGCGGCCTGGGCGCCGCCAAAGACGGCACTCATCACTGGTGGTTGCAGCGCGTAACCTCCGTCATCATGGTCCCGTTGATTCTGTGGTTCGTCATTTCCCTGCTGTCCGTCTCCCGCGCCGATTACGCCACCTTCCAGCTCTGGCTGAGCAACCCAATCCGGGCCGGGCTGATGGCCACTCTGCTGGTCACCGCGTTTTATCACGCCAGTCTGGGCATGCAGGTCATCTACGAAGACTATGTCCGTCCCGAAGGGGCCAAGGTTGCCGCGCTGCTGGCGACGCAATTCGTGTTATTCCTGCTGGGCGCCATTTCCGTCATCGCCGTGCTGAAAGTCGCACTGGCCTGACGCCCACCACCGGAGGCTGAGGTTTCATGTCCAACGCATACCAACTCATTGAACATAATTACGATGTCGTGGTGGTCGGGGCCGGCGGAGCCGGGTTACGCGCCACCTTTGGCATGGCGCAAAAAGGTCTGAAGACCGCCTGCCTGACCAAGGTGTTTCCGACCCGCAGCCACACCGTCGCCGCCCAGGGCGGGATGTCGGCGGCGCTCGGCAACATGGGCCAGGACCTGTGGCAATGGCATATGTACGACACCGTCAAAGGCTCGGACTGGCTTGGCGATCAGGACGCCATTGAATACATGTGCCGCGAGGCCATGCCGGCGGTCATCGAACTGGAGCATTACGGCGTCCCGTTCTCGCGCACCGAGGAAGGCAAGATTTATCAGCGCCCGTTCGGCGGAATGACCACCAATTACGGGGAAGGCACCGCCCAGCGCACTTGCGCCGCCGCCGACCGCACCGGTCACGCCATCCTGCACACCCTGTATCAGCAGGCGCTGCGGCACAACGCGGAGTTCTTCATCGAATACTTCGCGCTGGATTTGATCATGGATGACAGCGGTGCTTGTCGCGGCGTCATCGCCTGGAACTTGGCCGAAGGTACGCTGCACCTGTTCCGCGCTCATCAAACCGTGCTGGCGACGGGTGGCTATGGCCGCGCCTACTTCTCGGCGACCTCGGCCCATACCTGCACCGGCGACGGCAATGGCATGGTGCTGCGGGCCGGCCTGCCGTTGCAGGATATGGAATTCACCCAGTTCCACCCCACCGGCATTTACGGCTCCGGCTGTCTGATGACCGAAGGCTGTCGCGGTGAAGGCGGTTACCTGACCAATTCCAACGGCGACCGGTTCATGGAGCGCTACGCGCCGAACGCCAAAGATCTGGCCTCCCGCGACGTGGTCAGCCGGTCGATGACCATCGAAATCCGCGAAGGACGCGGGGTCGGCGAACACAAGGATCATATTTATCTGCATCTGGAGCATCTGGGCGCGGACGTGATCAACGAGCGGTTGCCCGGCATTGCCGAAACCGCCCGGATTTTCGCCGGGGTCGACGTGACCAAGGAACCGGCCCCGGTGCTGCCGACCGTGCATTACAACATGGGCGGCATTCCCACCAATTATCATGGCGAAGTGGTGATCCTCAAGGACGGCAATCCCGATTACGTCATTCCCGGCCTGATGGCGATTGGCGAAGCGGCCTGCGTCTCGGTGCATGGCGCCAACCGGCTCGGCTCCAACTCGCTGCTCGACATCGTGGTATTTGGCCGGGCCGCTGCCAACCGCTGCGCCGCGTCGATCAAGCCCAACAGCGCCCATTCAGCCACCCCGCAACCGGCGGTAGATAAAATCCTGGCCCGCTTCGACGGTCTGCGTAACGCCAAGGGTGAGAATCCGACCGCCGGTTTGCGGATGCGGATGCAGCGCACCATGCAGAACCACGCCGCGGTATTCCGCACTGGCGACTCGATGGCCGAAGGTATCAAGTTGCTCGAAGACGTCCATGACGGTTTTGAACATATCGCGGTCAGCGACCGCAGTCTGATCTGGAATTCCGATCTGGTCGAAACCCTGGAACTGGATAATCTGCTCGGCTGCGCGATGGTCTCAATCAAGTCGGCGATCAACCGGCCCGAAAGTCGCGGTGCCCATGCTCGCGAGGATTATCCGGATCGCAATGATGAAGGCTGGATGAAGCACACCCTGGCGTGGCTGGGACCGAACAGCGCAGTCACGATTGACTATCGCCCGGTCCATACCTACACGCTGACCAATGAGGTGGACTACATTCCGCCCAAGAAGCGCACTTACTGAGAGAAGGAAGACGCTAATGGCTCAATTCAATCTTCCGCCCAATTCCATCATCGGCACGGGCAAAACCTACTATGCCGGGGCCGGCACCAAGAATGTCCGGCGCTTCCAGATTTACCGCTGGGACCCGGACACCGGCGAAAACCCGCGGATGGACGCCTACGAGGTCGATCTGGCTGCCTGCGGGCCGATGATTCTGGACGCGCTGCTCAAGATCAAAAATGAGGTCGATCCGGGCCTGGCCTTCCGGCGCTCCTGCCGTGAAGGCGTGTGCGGGTCCTGTGCGATGAACATCGACGGCACCAACACGCTGGCTTGCACCAAGGCGATTGACGATGTGGCCGGCGAGGTCACGATTTATCCGTTGCCGCACCAGGCGGTGGTCAAGGACCTGGTGCCAGACCTAACCCATTTCTACGCTCAATACGCCTCGATCAAGCCGTGGCTGCAATCGGCCACGCCACCGCCGGAGCGGGAACGGCTGCAATCCAAGGAAGATCGCGCCAAGCTGGACGGGTTGTACGAGTGCATCCTCTGCGCCTGCTGCTCGACCAGTTGCCCGAGCTATTGGTGGAACAGTGAACGCTATCTTGGCCCGTCGGTGTTGTTGCAGGCTTATCGCTGGATCGTGGACAGTCGCGACGAGTTCACCGGTGAGCGGCTCGATGATCTGGAAGACCCGTTCCGGCTCTATCGCTGCCACACCATCATGAACTGCACCAAAACCTGCCCCAAGAGCCTCAATCCCGCCAAGGCGATTGCGGAAATCAAGAAGCTGATGGTCGAGCGGCGGTAAACATCTCACCCTCACCCCCGGCCCTTCTCCCGCAAGCGGGTGAGGGGAGGGTTTTGATCCCAACCCCTTTCCCGCTCGGCGGGCGAGGGGTTTTCTTTATCGGAGACGCGAATCGTGGCTGAACATCTGGGTAAATTGCGTTGGCGCTGCCGGCGTGGCATGAAAGAACTGGATTTGTTGACGCTCGGCTATCTGGAGCGGCATTACCCAACGGCGTCGGCGGAAGAGCAACAGGCGTTTGCCGAGTTGCTGGAGGTGCAGGATCCGCTGCTGATGAGCTACATGGTTGGGCGGGAAATCCCGGTAGATGCGACGACGGCGCGGGTGGTTGGAGTGATCCGGACGTTGTTGAGTGCGGACGAAGAGGTAGCACGGGCATCCTGCCCGTGTTTAGTCCACGGGCAGGATGCCCGTGCTACGATAAATTCCACAACTTAAATCAGATTCCTATAGTTCCGGTCTGAATCACGGATTCACCGGATACCCCGGATTTCACCGATGAAACCCTTCCGGGCAATCGGTTAATCCGTGGCTATCCGTGATTCAGAGGGGAGTGCTGATCGCTTAAGCCGGCTCTAACCGGCCGACACCGCCGTTCCGGCCAAGGGCTAACGATGCACCATCTGAATCAGCAACAGTATAAACAGCACGACCAACCCGATGGGAATCAGCGCCGCCGGCCAGTCTTTTTTAGCCGTTTGACTCCGCGCCATTGCCGCCTTGATCCCGGGCCGAAACCACAAAATCACCAGCAGCGCCGCTAGCCCGCCCAGCAAAATTTCCCACCATGCCGCAGTTTCCATCATTGCCTCCGCTCGCCAAATGGTTATCGGTCTGACCGGTCAAGCCTCGTTCCGGTTGCCGCCATATAAAGGATCATCCGGCAAAAACCGATCGTTTATGTCAACAAAGCCAACTCTTACAAGCCAAAGCCGGCCTGAAACTGGCTATATCGGCAGATGATCCCCCACCGTGCCATTCGCCGAGGACCGTTGCCATGAATACTCCCCAAACCTTCGACCTCCAACAAACCGTCTGCGTCAATCCCGCCACCGGCGATATCGTCGGCTATTCGCAAATGAATACCGCAGAGGAAGCCCGTGAGGCGGTGCTAAAGGCCCGCGCTGCGCAACCCGCTTGGGCCGCGTTGCCCCTGGCGGAGCGGGTGCGCCACATTCGGCTGATTCGTGATTATCTGGTCGATCATGTCGACGCGGTCAGCACCATCGTGGCCAACGATGTCGGCAAAACCCGGGTTGAGGCGCTGGCCACCGAAGTGCTGCCCAGCGCCATGGCCACCGATTACTACGCCAAAAATGCCCGGCGCTTTCTCCAGCCGCGCAAGGTGCGCAGCGGTTCGTTGCTGTTCCTCAACAAGCGCAGCCGGATTTTCCGCCTGCCGTTTGGCGTAATCGGCATTATCGCGCCGTGGAATTATCCGCTCGGGATTCCGATGCACGAGATTATTCCGGCGCTGCTGGCGGGCAATACCGTCATCTTCAAAACCGCGCCGGAAACCCAGATGGTCGGGCGCAAGATCGAGGAGATGATTCAGGCTGCCGGATTGCCGGCTGACGTGTTCATTCATCTCAACATTCCCGGCACGATCATTGGGCAAATTCTGCTGGAGCCGGAGAATCATGTCGACAAGCTGTTTTTCACCGGTTCGGTGCCGGTCGGCAAGATTCTGATGGCCAAGGCCGCTGAAAGTCTGGTGCCCGTATCGCTGGAACTGGGCGGCAATGATCCGATGCTGGTCTGCCCGGACGCCCCTCTGGAGCGGGCGGTCAATGGTGCGATGTGGGCCGGCTTGCAGAACAGCGGCCAGTCCTGCGGCGGGGTTGAGCGCATCTACGTTCACGAGGCGGTCTATGCGCGGTTTATCGCCCTGCTGAAACAGAAAGTGGAAGCCTTGCGGCAGGGGCCGAACACGGATCACAACGTCGATATCGGCGCGATGTGTACCGAACGCCAGATCAAGACGATTCAGTGCCAAGTGGATGACGCCTTGGCCAAGGGCGCGACCGTGCTGGCTCAAGTCAAGATTGACCCGGCCCACACTCACGCCAACTTTTACCCGGTAACGGTGCTGACCGGCGTTGATCACACGATGGAACTGATGCGTGAGGAGACGTTCGGGCCGGTGCTGGGGGTGATGAAAGTGGCCGATATGGAGCAGGCCATTGTGCTGGCTAACGATTCCAGCCTCGGCCTGACGGGTTCGGTGTGGTCCAGCAATACTCGCACGGCGGTGGCGCTGGGCCGGCGGATTCATGCCGGGGTGATCACGATTAACGATCATCTGCTGACCCACGGCATGGCGGAAACGCCGTGGGGCGGAGTCAAGGAATCCGGGATTGGCCGCAGTCACGGCGAACTCGGCTTTGACGAGATGACCCAACCGCAGGTCGTGACCACCGAATTGCTGCATTTTGCTAAACGCAACCTGTTTTGGCATCCCTATGACGCTAAACTGTATGAAGGTCTGAAAGGGGCGCTGTATCTGCTGCATGGCCGTGGGTTTGGCCGTCGTCTGCGGGGTTTGCTACGCTTTGCAGCGCTGATTCCGAGAATGTTCAAAGATTGAGGTTATTGCCATGAACGCCATGTCTGTCCTGCTCAGCCAAAATGCAACGCGCAAATCGATTCAGCGCGGCCAGAGCTATTTTCGGGATGGCGCGGTTGGCCGACTGGTTCGGCGCGGTGATGAACTGGAAGCCGATGTAGAAGGCACTGAATCCGATCCCTATCGGGTCTGGGTGCAGTTTGAAGATGACGAGGTGAGCGATACCGGCTGTACCTGCCCCTACGATTACGGGGGCTGGTGCAAGCACATCGTCGCGGTGCTACTGGCCTATGACCAACATCCGAATCAGGTGGTGATCCGCCCGCCATTGGCTACCCAGCTCGCGACCCTGGATCGGGAGCAATTACTGGCGCTGGTGCTGGAACTGGCCGACCAGACGGCCCGCCTGAACGAAACCATCGACGCGATTTTGCCTGACATCACCCGGATCGCGCCCGTCGAGTCAGCCGCTTCGACGGTATCGACGGTATCGACGGTATCCACCGCATCGACCACATTGCCTGTTCCGCCCATCCCGCCGGAGCTGGTGAATGCCCAGGCGCTACGACAAGGCGTCCGGAACGCCATCAGCGCACATGGCGATTGGGATAACGACAGCGGGAATGACGACTACGGTACCATCCATGACATCGTCGAACTGGCAAAACAAGCCCAGCCCGCGCTGGACGCTGGCGCTGGCCGGATGGCGCTGGCGGTTCTGGAAACCGTGACCGATGAGTTCAGCAACCACTGGCAAATCCTGGACGAACGGGGCGAGGATCCCGGCGATTTCTTCGACAAAACTCAGGCGCTGTGGAGCGAGGCGCTGCTCGATCCCGACCTGAGCGCCGAGGAACGCCAGCACTGGGTGGAGCGACTGGAAGACTGGGAGGTGGATTTCGACGAAACCGTGACTCCGCGCCTACAACTGTTGCAAACCGCAGTCCGGCAAGGCTGGGACGATCCCACGCTGTGCGCCATTCTGCGCGGCGAGGAGACCTCAGAGGGCTTGTGGGGCGATGCGACGCCACCCTACGACCAGCGGGTGCGGATCGCCCAGGCGCGATTGCGAATTCTGGAACAGACCGGTCAGCCGGAAGCCTATCTGAATCTGGCCAAGGCCGAACAGCAGTACGGTGATTACGCCCTCAAACTGCTGCAACTGGATCGAGTGCCGGATGCCATAACCGCCGGGCTGGAACTGCCGCTTTCCGATGGGGGAATGCTGGAACTCGCTAAGGCGCTTTACCAACGTGGCGAAATCGAAGCGGCGTTCCGGGTCGCGGAGCATGGCGCACAGCGGCCGGGTAACCTGGGGCCAAAAGGCGCCATGCTCACGGACCGAGCGCGGGAAAGCGGGGAATTTGGTTTGTATGGCGCACGGTTTCAAAGCGAACTGGCGGGCTGGCTGCGCGACCGGGCGGCTGAACACGGCCAGATTGAGCGGGCGCTGGCGGCGGGTCTGATCGCGTTTCGCATCGCACCCAGCGTGGCTGCTTATCTGCGGGTGGAAGCGTTGGCCGGGGTGAACTGGCCCGAGGCGCGGCAGCCATTACTGGACGTTTTGCGTCAGGAAACCCGGGTCAGATCGGACGTCAAGATTGACATTTTCCTGCGCGAGAACCTGATCGATGATGCGATTGCGACCCTCGAACGCCATTACGCCTCACCTGAAACCTTGGCGCGGGTTATGGATGGCGCCATCAAACATCGGCCTGAATGGGTGATTGCCCAGGCTCGCAAGCTGGCCGAACCGATCATGGACGAAGCCAAGGCGGCCCATTACGAAGAGGCCGCCCAGTGGTTGCGCAAAGCCAAGCTGGCTTACGCGGCGCTCGGTCAGCAGGCGCAATGGCGCGATTATCTCGATGCCCTGCGCGACAAGCATCAGCGTAAATACAAGCTGACGCCACTGCTGAAGGCGCTGTGAAACGGCAACCGAATCCGATCCCAGAACTGGTTGTTGTCAGTGCCAATCCGCCAATTTCTCAATGAACTACTGTGAACCATGAAATCACTTCTTTTTACCCTGTCCTTGTTTTCGACTATGGTTTTAGCCCAGACCCCTGAGCCACCAAAGATCATCACGCAACAGAGCGGCAATATTACGAAACACTGGGCGGAAGGGAGTCTCGCATCGACCCAAGCCGTCGGTTGCATTCCTTTGGCGGAAGCAAAAAACACCTTTACCCCGCCCGATCTGTATAAAGGCGTTGAAGCGTGTGTTTCTCAAAATAACTATGACCTTGCGGTCAGATTGTTCATTCTGGCCGGTATGTATTCATGGTTTGATGCGGATCGAATCACCGACAAGACCGCAGCGCAAGCCAGAACCATCCTGATCACCGATACCTTTGCGACGATGTCACAAGGCAAAAAGTCCAAATTCAGCAAGGCGCTTGAGCGCTTAACAAAAAATCCTGATCCGGCGCTGATTGAAAAATTATGCAATGAGGTGCAAAAAGTCGGTGCGCCGAACTATTATCCAAGCTACATGATTCTCCACGGCACAAAAACTTTCACCGGCAACCCACATGAGGAGGCATTAATTAAACACTTCGACGCTTCAAATGCTTGGAAAAATCTCCAATCGGAGTATCTCCATTGTCCAGACTGAAGCCAAATCACTCCATCTTTTTTAACCAACAACCTTTTTTAACCCACAGCAGGAGATTTGTATGAACGTAAAACTCAGTACTCTCTTTCTGATTGCCTCTGTTACGGTCAGCGGTCTAGCCTTTGCGGATGCGGATGATACCAAGTGGATCGCTCAGTGCGTGAAGGATAACAAGGACGCCGGCAAACCGCCTGAAGTAGTCCAAAAATATTGTGAATGTATGAATGAAAAGATGGGTTCGAACGAAACCCAATCCGTCACTCAGTGGGAAAAAGCCCACCCGAACGAAGAAAAAGAGTGTGATGCCAAGGCGGGCTGGAAGTAACCGCATTGTTTCGGCTTGGCGCTGATAACCCCCGTGGGTACAGATAAAACAGAAGTCCAAATCTGTACCCACGGTGGATTCCGAACTACGGTTAACCCACGAGGAAAGAACTATGCGTAAGATGTTATTAAGTACGATTAGTCTGTTGGTCGCTTGCGGTACTGTCTATGCGGCGGGAAGCCCGGAAACGCCAGCAACAACTCCCACGGCAACAACTCCGGCGGTCACCGCTCCTGTAACTGCCGCTGCCGCTCCCGTAGTAACGACGGCCAGCCTCAGCGGAAAATGGTCATCGAATCTGGTTGGCGACGTGACCATTGAACAGACGGGCAACAAGATTATGGGTACCTACCATCACACTGATGATGATAACGTTACTCAAGATGGAAAGCTTGAAGGCGTTATCGAAGGAAAGACCATCAAAGCCAAATGGTGGGAGCGTCCAAAGGTCGGTAAAGGAGAAGAAAGTCGAGGCGATCTGGAATGGAAAATGGCTGATGACGGCAAAACACTCACCGGTTGATATCGCGACGAAGGCGATAAAGACAAAACGGACTGGAATCTTGAGCGATAATTTTTCCACTGCCAGGATCAAAAGCAATCCCTGAATAAACATACGGGGGAGGGTAGTGATGATTCGGAAAGTCCAATTGTTCAGTTTAGTGATTGGTCTGGTATTGCCGATCAGTGCTTTTGCGGTTGGAGCCATTGCCGTTGATGATGAGGAAGGACTGACTGAGCCCGGTTATGGACTGGTCACCGGCCGAGACTCGAAGGAACAAGCTAAACATGACGCGATGAAACTGTGTGCAAAATCAGGCAATGACGGTTGTGAAGTGGTCGCCTGGTTTGAAAATTGCGGAGCCTATGCTTCATCGAAGAAATTTTATGGCGCGGGATGGGGAAAAACCAAGGAGGCTGCTGAAATCATGGCGATGGAAAAATGTGGTAACGACAATTGTGAAATCGCCGTCTCTGAATGCGAATAATTTGATCAATCAGTTCATAACAATCCGGTTTTATCGGAAAAAAGTCTGATGACTTTTTCTGATTTAACCGGAGTTTTCGATTCTCCGCGATTAGCCTTCAACCCAACCCCGCTTCAGGATCATTTCGATGAACTCTCTTCCGGTTACCCGCGATCTGTTTGATGCCTTCATGGTTCCCAATTACGCCCCGGCAGCCATGATTCCGGTGCGCGGCGAAGGCTCCCGGCTGTGGGATCAGGACGGGCGCGAATACCTCGATTTCGCCGGCGGCATCGCCGTGACCGGACTGGGCCACGCCCATCCCAAGCTGGTGGCGGCATTGATCGAACAGGCACAAAAACTCTGGCATGTCAGCAACGTGCTGACCAATGAACCGGCGTTGAAACTGGCCCGTCGGCTGTGTGAACTGACCTTTGCCGAACGGGTGTTCTTTGCCAATTCCGGGGCTGAGGCCAATGAAGCGGCGCTCAAGCTGGCCCGCAAGTATTCCGCCGATCACTTTGCCCCTGACAAGCGCGAGATCATCGCCTTCACCCAGTCGTTTCATGGCCGCACCCTGTTCACCGTCACGGTCGGCGGCCAGCCCAAATACACCGAGGGTTTCGAGCCGCTGCCGCCGGGGATTACCCACGTCCCGTTCAACGATCTGGCCGCATTTGCCGCCGCTGTTTCCGACCGGACCTGTGCGGTGATGCTGGAGCCGGCGCAGGGTGAGGGTGGCGTGACCTGTGCGACCCCGGCGTTTTTGCAGGGTGTGCGCGAGTGGTGCGACCGGCATCAGGCGCTGCTGATTTTCGACGAGGTGCAATGCGGCAATGGCCGCAGCGGCCAGCTCTACGCTTACATGGCTTATGGCGTGGTTCCCGATATTCTCACTACCGCCAAGGGTCTCGGCGGCGGCTTCCCCATCAGCGCGATGCTGACCACTGCCGCGATTGCTGCCAGTCTGAATGTCGGCACCCACGGCACGACTTACGGCGGCAATCCGCTGGGCTGTGCGGTGGCGAGCGCGGCGCTGGCGATTTTCAGCGATCCCGAAGTGCTGGCTGGAGTGCGTCACAAGCATGAGGTGTTCATGGCTGGATTAAGCCGGATCAACCAGCGGTTTGGCATCTTCCGGGAAGTGCGCGGGATGGGGTTGCTGTTAGGCTGCGAACTGGTCGATGCCTGGCGGGGTCGCAGCCGCGAGTTCATCAAGGCGGCGCTCGACGAGGGACTGCTGATTCTGGTGGCCGGGCCGGACGTGATCCGGCTGGCCCCTTCACTGATTATTCCCGATGACGTGATCGAAGCCGGTCTGAACCGCCTGGAACAAGCCATTGCCCGTTTGCTGTCCACCGCCGCGTAGGCGAGGAACTGTTATGCAACGCGATAAAGCCGAACCGGTGCAGGTCCAATGCCCGCGCTGCCGCCATACCGAGATTATCTACATTCCTATTGAGGATATGCCGCGCTGTCCTGAATGCGGGGCGGAAATGATCATCCGGGAACTGCTGGATGAGGGCAAATCGAGCTGAAGTCGGGTGCTTGTCGCGCAATTCCACCGATTTGTAATATCCTTTTTCCATGCGCTCCGGCTGTCGGTGGATGGCCGAAGCATCCTTTTAACGGTCAACCTCTCCCCATTTCCCCATTGGAGCATTCCCGCATGAAAAACCGTCTGGTTGCGCTTGCCGCCCTCGCTGTATTTAGCAGTCTCGGCCTGTCGCCCGCCTGGGCCGGCAAACTGGAGCAAATCAAGACCGACGGCCTGCGGGTCTGTCTGGAGCCGGCCTATATGCCGTTCGAGATCACCGACAAACGCGGCGCGATTATCGGCTTTGATCCTGATTTGGCCGCGCTGATGGCCAAGGATTTGGGCGCGGCCAAACTGGAGCTGGTCAGCACTGGCTGGGATGGCATCATTCCGGCGCTGATCACGAATAAGTGCGACATCATCATGAGCGGGATGACCATTACCGACGAGCGCAAGCAGAAGGTGGATTTTTCCGACCCGTACATGCTGGTCGGCCAGACCATCCTGCTGCGTAAGGATTTGGCCGGTAAGGTCAAGTCCTACAAGGATTTGAACAAGCCGGAGTACAAGGTTGCTTCCAAGCTCGGCACCACCGGTGAAATCGCTGCCAAGAAATACATCCCCAAGGCCAACTACTTCTCCTACGAAACCGAAGCGGAAGGCGTCATGGAAGTGGTCAACGGCAAGGTTGACGCCTTTGTTTATGACTCGCCCTATAACCTGATCGCGAATGTTCAGCGCGGCGAAGGCAAACTGGTGTTTCTGGATAAGCCGTTCACCGACGAACCGATTGGCTGGGCAATGGCTCAAGGCGATCCGGCATTTCTCAAGGCAATCAACGGTTTTTTAGCCAAGATTAAGAAGGACGGCAGCCATGAAAAGCTCCGGCAAAAGTGGTTCAAAAATACCGATTGGCTGAAAGACGTGCAGTAGCCGTGCCCGCCAAACGACGTTCTCCCCAGTGGCCTTGGCAGGGGCTGCTGGTACTGATTCTGGCCGGGCTGGCGGCTGGCCTGTGGTTCGCTACCCAGCGCATTCACTACGAATGGCACTGGGCGCGGGTCCCGCAATACTTCGCCTACCACGATGAAGCGCTGCAAACCGCGCCGGTCGCCGGGGTGGTTCTCGCTATCAGCCCCTCCGGCGCTGACAGCCGGATCGAGATTCAGCCCGACGGCGGCGGTCAGCCCGTCACGGTCACGGTCGAGACCGACACCCTCAAGGTGAAGACCGGCGATCCAGTGGCCGAGGATGCGGATCTGGGCATGGTGCGCTCGTGGAAGATCGGCCCGCTCACCTGGGGGCTGTGGGTCACCATCTGGATTTCCTTTATTTCCGGCTTGATTGGCATGGTGATCGGCCTGATCACCGGGCTATGCCGGTTGTCGCCCAATCCGACCCTGCGCGGGCTGGCGATCCTCTATATCGAGCTGATTCGCGGCACGCCGCTGCTGGTGCAGATTTTCATCTTCTATTTCTTCATTGGCACCGTGCTAAATCTGGATCGGACCGTGGCCGGGATTGGGGCGCTGGCGCTGTTTGTCGGAGCTTACGTCGCCGAAATCATCCGTGCCGGCATTCAGTCCATTCCCCGGGGTCAGAGCGAAGCCGCCCGGTCGCTGGGGATGAGCGCGACCGAAACGATGATTTATATCGTGCTGCCGCAAGCCTTTAAACGGGTATTGCCGCCGCTGGCCGGGCAGTTCATTTCGCTGATCAAGGATTCGTCGCTGGTATCGGTCATCGCCATTACTGATCTGACCAAGAGTGGCCGGGAGATCATCACCTCCAGTTTCGCCACCTTTGAAATCTGGTTCACGGTGGCGCTGCTGTATCTGGTGGTGACTTCGGTGCTGTCACAACTGTTGTTCTGGCTGGAACGGAGGTTTGCCCGCAGTGATTAAGGTCAACAGGCTGTTCAAGATTTTCGAGGGCCGCAGCGGACAGGCGGTGCGGGCGGTAGACGATATCTCCACCCAGGTCGCCAAGGGCGAAGTGGTGGTGATCATCGGCCCATCCGGCTCCGGCAAGTCCACTTTTCTGCGCTGTCTCAACGGCCTGGAGGAGTTTGACGACGGCCAGGTCATCATTGACGGGATTGACTTGACCGCCAGCAAAACCAACCTGAACGCGATCCGCCGGGAAGTCGGGATGGTGTTCCAGCATTTCAACCTGTTTCCGCACAAGACCGTGCTGGAAAACCTGACGCTGGCGCAGCAGGTAGTGCGGAAACGCAAGCCCGCCGAAGCCAAGGATAAGGCGATGAAATTGCTGACCAAGGTGGGCATCGCTGAGAAGGCTCAGGAATATCCATCGCGGCTGTCCGGCGGTCAGCAACAACGGGTGGCGATTGCTCGCGCTTTGGCGATGGACCCCAAAGTGATGCTGTTTGACGAACCGACCAGCGCTCTCGACCCGGAAATGGTTGGTGAGGTGCTGGACGTGATGAAGCAGTTGGCCAGGGAAGGGATGACGATGGTGGTGGTCACCCATGAAATGGGCTTTGCCCGCGAAGTGGCGAACCGGGTGCTGTTCATGGATTTTGGGCGGATTCTCGAAGATGCGCCGCCGGCGGAATTTTTCACCGCGCCCAAAGAACCCCGGGCGCAAACTTTTCTCAAGCAGGTGTTGTGATCAAATTGTGACCATGAACTGCCAAAATCTGCTTTTAGCCACGCTGCCTTGGTTACTCGCCACGCCCGCCCTGGCGGTCAACAAATGCGTTGATGCCAATGACCGGGTCAGTTACCAGAACGGGCCATGCCCTACCGATGCGCATGGCGGCGAAATGAATTTGAACATCAATCGTTCCTTTGCCGGAGAATCGGTGACTACGCCCAGCGGCGTAGACAGCGAACAGCAACCACAAAAACCCGCTCAGGACCTTGATTCAACAGCCAAACCTCGCGCGGGTGGTTCCTGAGCCATTGCCGGCAACGGACAGTGGGCGTCTGACGGCATTTTCTGTCGACGCCGGAGATCAGGCGGCCGGTCAGGCAGAGCTGCACGAATAACGAATCAGGTCGGGATTGTCCTCCTTGACGGCCTGCCCCAGGCAAAGCAGACCCCGGTCATGCAGGGTAAATTCTTCGCGCCGGACAAAAAAGCGGGCACCATTCTCCATTAACACATAGGTGCCGTTGGTGCTTTCATCCTTGAGAATAAACTTGCCTTGGCGAAACTCGATGGCGGCGTGAATACGGGATACCAGCTCTCGATCCACCACCAGGCTGTTTCGGTCCCAGCGGCCCATTTTAAACGTCTGGCTGCGGAGCTGTTCGGGGAGCAGTTCAATGGGTTTGCCGCGATATTCCAGCACCAGTCGTGCTGCCAGCAGGTTACGCAAATCCTGATTGATGCCGATGCCCGCCATTTGAGTCAGGCTGGTGGTGTCGTTCCAGATCACCTCGGCGATTTCCATTTCGTCCTGTTTGCCCCGCACCGACGATTGACCCAGATTACGGGTCGCATAATTGAACGCACTCGGCAGGAATCTGACCGTTTCCCCGGTGGTGATGATCTGATCAGCCTTGGCCAGGGAGACCATCCGGGCGGCGACATTAACCGCGTCACCGAACACATCGTTATTCTCGACCAGCACGGGTCCGTGATGCAGACCGATCTTGATGGCGATATTGAGCTTGGCCAGCTCCGGGTCATCCTTGATGGCCAGGTGCATATCACAAGCTGCCTGCACCGCCTGTTCAGCGTCTGGAAATCGGCACATCAGTTCATCGCCGATGGTCTTGATCACCACCCCGCCATGAACGCCGGTCTTGTCGCTCAGCGCATCCAGTACCCGGGTCTCAATCAGACGCGCCTGCACATCGCCATACTGCTCAAACAGGCGGGTGCTGCCGCAAATATCGGCAAACAGAATGGTAGCCGCCACCTGTTCCTGGGGGGACGACCAGTTGCCCAGGATGGATTTCAAGTTGCCCAGCTTGAATTTCATGTCCACATCCCCACCCGCTTACGGGCAGTCGCAATAGCCAAGCGTCGCCAGGTTTGCAACGATTCGGTTGATATTGTCATGCGCCGCCGGTCCATAACGCTGTTGAAAGAAATCAGTAAAAAAAAATGCTGGCCGGTTTTGCAGGGTCAGCAAAAATCGCAAATGCCCCGGATAGTATTGATCGTCAGTCAGATGGGCGCATTCGGCGCGAATCCGCCGCCCATCCTGCTTGCAGTCTTCCCAAGGCAGGCCAAAGCTGGACAGGTCAATATCGACCATGAATTGACCATCCCGCCATAGCGGCGGTGTCCGATGGGTGGTCGCCACGACCAGATCGCTGACCGATTCCTGAAAATCTGCCGCTGCATCGGTCGCCGCCGACCATTCCTGAAACAGGTCAGCACTGCGCCGCTCATTATCCACCGCGCCGGGAACATAGATCGCGTCGTGGAACCAGAGCGCTATTTCAACGGCGTCGGGATGATCCATCAAGTCCACTGCCTGGTCGAATTGGCGTAGACAATGGCGGATATGCGTCAGCGTGTGGTAATGGCGATGCGGCTCGCGGTAGCGCTGAACCAGCTCGGCATAAGCGACTTCAGCCCGCCTCGGATCATGGTCCAGAGTGCGCTGCCACAGCGCGACAAATCGCTCCCGTTCTTGTTTCCCGGTATTTGCACCCATCAACAGGTTACTCCGTTTCCGGCGTCACAAAATCCTGAATCAACCGCCAGGCCATGCTCATCGGACTGGGCAAATCCGGCAGATCGTCGGGCGTAAACCAGTCAGCCTCGGCAATTTCCCGCCCATCTACCCGCACTTGGCCCCCAGCGTAATCGGCAGTAAAGGCGATCATCAGCGAATGTGGAAAGGGCCAGGACTGGCTGGCGAAGTAGCGCAGGTTGTTGACCTGAAGCCCGACTTCCTCAGCGACTTCACGATGCAACGCCTGCTCCAGCGTTTCGCCGGCTTCCACAAAGCCCGCCAATACACTATAGACGCCGGGCGCGAATCGGGGCGCACGCGCCAGCAGAATCCGGCCGTCGTAGACCACGCGCACCATGATCACCGGCGACAGGCGCGGATAGACGATCAACTCGCAAGCCGGGCAGCAGCGGGTACGTTCCTTGCCGCGCCGTTCGGTGGGCGTTCCACAGCGCCCGCACCATTGATGGGTTCGATCCCATTCCAGCAATTGCAACGCCTGGCCCGCCACGCCCAGCCAGGCCTCGTCCAGCCGGGTCCACAGCGCCCGCAAGCCCTCGAAGGTCCAGCCAGGTGGCGGTTTGGGTTGCTCGGCCTCGGCAGCGTAACAGGGCTGGCCGTGCAGCGTTCCCAGATACAGGCGGCGAACGGTCGGCCATTTGGCGAACGGCCAAACCGAGGCCAGCGGCAGTTCCAGGTCCGTTTCAGCGGATCGAACCAGTAATTCACCATTGGCCGAGAACACCAGCCAGCGGGCCGGCGGTTCGAGATCGGTGGGCGGCAAAATGGCGGGCTGAAAATCATCCGGCAACATCAGCATGATCTTGTAGCTCCCGTTCCGTTTCAAATCATCCTGTCCGTCCGTTCGCAGCGCCCATCAGCAGATCATGCGGATGAAAGCCGGTGGTGACCGGTACGCCGCTGCCCATCGCTAAGGCCGTGGTCAGATCTCGACCAGCGTCCCCAGTTCAACGACGCGGTTGGTGGGAATCCGGAAGAAGTCGGTGGCGCTCTGGGCGTTGCGCAGCATCCAGATGAAAAACAGTTCGCGCCACAACATCATCGGCGGGGCCAGCTTGGGCACCACCACTTCCCGGCTGAGGAAGAACGAGGTTTTATCGAGGTTAAATTCGAGGCCCTTCGCCCCGCAGGCCTCCAGCGCCTTGGGAATATCCGGCTGCTCCATGAAGCCATACCGCACGAACACCCGGTAAAACGTCTTGCCGAGGTCGGTGATCTCGATCCGATCCGCATCCGCCACCGACGGGATTTCCGCGGTGAGGACGGTGATCAGCACATTGCGCGCATGCAGCACCTCGTTGTGTTTGATGTTGTGCAGCAATGCCGAGGGCGCGCCCTCGGGCCGGCTGGTGAGGTAGACGGCGGTGTTGCTGACCTGCTTGAGCGGGGTCTTTTCGATCGATTGAATGAACTGATCGAGGGGCATGGTCAGGTTGCCCATCTCCTGAAACAGGAGATGTCGGCCCCGTCGCCAGGTGGTCAGCGTGGTAAACGACGCCAGCGCGATGACGATGGGGAACCAGCCGCCTTGCAGCAACTTGATCGCATTGGCGGAGAAGAAGGCGAGATCGATCAGCAGGAGCGCGCCGAGCAGGGGCGCGGCCAGCCACGGATTCCAGCGCCAGGCCAGGAACACCACGAACGCGACCAGAATCGTGTCGATCATCATGGTGCCGGTTACGGCGATTCCATACGCCGCTGCCAAGTTGCTGGAAGACTGGAAGCCGAACACCAGCGCCATGACCGCGACATAAAGCGTCCAGTTGGTGAATGGCACATAGACCTGGCCCGCTTCCATGTGCGAGGTGTGGACAATTTTCATCCGTGGCAGGTAACCGAGTTGCACCGCCTGCCGGGCGACCGAAAACGCACCGGAGATCACCGCCTGCGAAGCGATCACCGTCGCTGCCGTAGCCAGCACTACCATTGGAATCAACGCCCAACTCGGTGCCAGCAGGTAGAACGGGTTCTGGATCGCGCCGGGGTCTTTGAGCAGGAGTGCGCCCTGACCGTAGTAATTCAGCACCAACGCCGGTAGCACGAACGTAAACCAGGCGGCACGGATCGGGAATTTGCCAAAATGCCCCATGTCGGTGTACAGCGCCTCGCCTCCAGTGACCGCCAGCACCACCGCGCCGAGTGAGAGGAAGCTATGCCACGGATCGTGGACCAGAAACTCCAGCGCATAGGCTGGATTGAGCGCCACGAGTACTGCCGGCGCTTGCCAGATGCTAATGATGCCCAGCACCGCGAGGATGCAAAACCAGACGCACATGACCGGGCCAAAGAAGCGACCGACCACGCCCGTGCCGTGGCGCTGAATCCAGAACAGGCCGGTCAGGACCACCGCGGTGATCGGCAGGACGTATCCCTTGAGCTGCGGTGCGACCACGTCCAGCCCCTCGACCGCACTCAGCACCGAAATGGCCGGGGTGATCATGCTGTCGCCGTAGAACAGCGCGGCGGCAAAGATGCCGAGCATGGTCACGAACCAGGTCGCGTGCGAGTTTTTGGTCAATTCGGTCACGCGGGCCAGCAGCGCCAGACTGCCGCCTTCACCGCGATTGTCGGCGCGCATGATGATGGCGACATATTTCAGGGTGACCAGCGCCATGATGGTCCAGAAAATCAGCGACAACACCCCGAGGATGCTGGCCGATTCCACCCCCATCGGGTGATGCCCGGCAAAGGTTTCCTTAAGCGCATAAAGCGGACTGGTGCCGATGTCGCCAAAAACCACACCAATCGCTCCGATAATCAGGGTTGACGGGCGGCTCTTGCTTTGAGTTGCGGACATTGCAAGGTGCTCCAGTTTTGTTGTTATTCAAGAGATAAAAAGCGCACGTTAGCGTTCAACGAAAGCCCGCTCAATCACATAATGGCCGGGTTTACCGATATGCGGCGAGGGGGTAAGACCCCGGGCGTTCAGCAAAGCGCAGGTATCTTTTAACAGCCAGGGGCTGCCGCAAATCATCGCCCGATCCTGTTCGGGACTCAGCGGAGGCAGCCCGATGTCCGCAAACAGCTTACCGTTTTCGATCAGATCGGTCAGCCGCCCTTGATTGCGAAAGGGTTGGCGCGTCACGGTGGGGTAGTAGATCAGCTTCTCGCGGACAGTTTCGCCTAAAAATTCGTTGTTGGGCAGTTCGCGGATAATGAAATCGGCGTAGGCCAATTCGTTCACATAGCGGACGCCATGCACCAGCACGATCTGATCAAAGCGGTCGTAAGTGTCGGGGTCCTTGATGATGCTCAGGAACGGCGCGAGACCGGTTCCCGAACTGAACAGATAGAGCCGCCGGCCGGGCAACAAATCATCGATCACCAAGGTACCGACGGGCTTGCGACTGACCAAAACCGGGTCGCCTTCCTTCAAGTGCTGTAGCCGCGAGGTGAGCGGACCCTGCTGCACCTTGATGCTAAAAAATTCCAGGCACTCCTCGTAGTTGGCGCTGGCGATGCTGTAAGCCCGCATCAGCGGGCGACCTTCCACCTCCAGGCCGATCATGACGAAATGGCCATTACGAAAACGAAGCCCGGGATCGCGGGTGGTTTTGAAGCTAAACAGCGTGTCGTTCCAGTGATGGACGCTCAGCACATGCTCGGTATTAAACGCTTTCATGATTTGGGCCGTAAAACACCGTCAGCCCGCCCGACCGCAACAGGCGACCGGGCAGGCTGGAAACGATGGATGATTGAATGGGGGAAAGGCGAAGATTATCACTACTTATTGCGAGTAGCGTGATCTATTGGACACCGAGCAGCGCCAGCATGATCCCACCCGAAATGGCCGTGCCGAATACCCCGGCCAGATTCGGCCCCATCGCGTGAAAAATCAGATGGTTGTGCGGGTTTGCCTGGTTGGCGACGATGTGGGAAACCCGGGCGGCGATAGGCACCGAGGCAATGCCGGCTGAACCGATCAATGGGTTGATTTTATCTTTCAGGAACAGATTCATAATCTTTGCAGTGACCACGCCGGACGCGGTGCCGAACAGGAAAGCCAGCAGGCCAAGACCGACGATCAGGATCGTGTCCCAGGTCAGGAACTTGTCCGCCGCCATAGTCGATCCAATCGCTACGGTCAAAATCATGATGATGATGTTCATCAGCGGGCCGGCCGCCGTCTTGGCCAGCCGTTCGGTGACGCCCACTTCCTTCAGCAGGTTACCCAGCATCAGCATGGTGATCAGCGGGGCAACCGGCGGGAAAAACAGGTTGACGATGACGGCGATCACGGCAGGAAAGACGATTTTTTCCAGCTTGCTGACTTTGCGGATCTGCGCCATTTCAATCCGGCGCTCCTCGGGCGTAGTCAGCAGCTTCATCACCGGCGGCTGAATCATCGGCATCAAGGCCATGTAGGAGTAGGCAGCGACCGAGACCGGGCCGAGTAGATGCGGTGCCAGCTTCACGGTCACGAAGATCGCCATCGGGCCGTCAGCCCCGCCGATAATGCCAATTGCGCCGGCTTCGCTGATGCTGAAACCGACCAGCTTGGCGAGAATCAGCGCCACGAAAATCCCCAGATGCGCCCCCGCCCCCAGAATGACCAGCTTGGGATTGGCGATCATCGGGCCGAAGTCGGTCATCGCCCCTACGCCTAAAAAGATCAGCGGCGGAATAATCAGCTTGGCGACGCCTTCATAGGCATAGTGGAACAAGCCACCTTCCTTCACTACATAGAGCAGCGCGGAAACCGGCGGGCCACCGGGTACGTCAGGCGGTCCCGGCACGTTGGCGACGATGCAGGAAAACCCAATCCCGATCAGCAGCAACGGTTCGTAATGTTTGGCAATGGCCAGATAAATCATGGTCCCGCCAATGATCATCATCACCAGGTTGCCCCAGGTGAAGTTCGCCGCTCCAGTTTGTTGCAGCAGTGCGTTGAAAAAGAACAGAACTTGATCGAACAACTCCCAACCCTCCAGTCTTGATTAGTGGTTTATCCAGTGATTACCCGGAATGACGCAGAAGCCTAATGGCCGCCTTCCTTCAGCTTTTTTTCGTCAATCTCCCCCAACCGGTTCAGGTACGGGAAAAGCGAAAGCACAAAGCCAATGCTGGAGATCACGACAAAACTCAGAAAGAAATCGATGATGCTTAACAGGATGGCGCCATAAACCGTATCTGGAATCATATGACTCATTTACCTTCAATGGGATGGATACAGCAGAATTGGGGACTGCCCATAAAACCGGTGACTCCATTCAAGAATCAGGAATAGAGATCGATCAATCGGCCACGGATCCGCAATGCCAGATCGCGCAATTCCCCCGGTTCGCGGAATGCCGCCAAAGCGGTATCGGCCTCTTGCCAATTTTCATCGTAGATGTAGCGTCGGGCGGCCATGGCGAACCGCTCATAAGCCGTTCCCGCGGCGAGGTTCAATAACTGGTCGATATCGGTTCGCGTCTCTTCGAGTACGGCCTGATCGGGCGCGGATTCCTCCAAGCCCCTGACGCGATGAGCCAGTGTCCGAATATCGTCCCGAACGATGGCCAGCAGGGTCAGGGTTTCGGCCAATACGTCCTTGAGCGTCGCGGTATCCTCAGCGGCTTCGGCGCGATAGATGAGATTCTCAATCGAGTGGTCTTGCGGGGGGCGGGGCATAGCCGGTTCCTCACGATGTTCACGGTAGGTTTTTGAACCTTGCGTTTTCTACCTGAAGCGCCGTAAAGAAAGGATAAAAATAGCGGGAAGGGATGTAAAAATTGCGTAAAAATTGCAGCGGGGAATAGCGAATACAGGGCCGGTTTTCAGTCGGTGAGCGGAAATCGACCGTCTGTCTGGTCGTCAACTAATTTGGGCAAAACCGGTAGCCAATCCCGGTTTCGGTTTGCAAATGTCGGGGGCGGGCCGGATCAGCTTCCAGCTTCTGGCGTAAATGGCCCATGTAAATCCGCAGATAGTGACTGCGTTCGACCGAGGCCGGCCCCCAGACATCCCGCAGCAATTGGCGGTGGGTTAACACCTTGCCAGGCCGGGCGATCAGTGTCGCCAGCAGCCGGAATTCAAGCGGCGTCAGGTGAACCGGCTGACCGTTGCAGGTCACTTGTCGATGCTCCAGATCAACATTGACAGCGCCGAAGCTAATCACCGTGACGCCATCCGGTTCCCGTCCCCGCCGCCGACAGACCGCTCGCACCCGCGCCAGCAATTCCTCGACTCCGAACGGTTTAACCAGATAATCGTCGGCTCCGGCGTCCAGCGCCTCGACCTTGTCGTATTCCTCGACCCGCGCCGACAACACCAACACTGGTATTCCACTCCAGTTCCGCAAATCGCGGATGAAATCTACTCCGTCGCCGTCCGGCAGACCGAGATCGAGAATGACCAGGTCCGGCTTGCGGGTTCCCGCGTCCACCAGGCCGCGTTGCAAGGTTCCGGTTTCATACACCCGATGGCCTGCTCCTTCCAGCGCAGCCCGCACGAAGCGGCGAATGGCCTGTTCATCTTCGATGATGAGAACGGTCAACGGCGCTTCCAACGGAGCGCTGATCATGGCTACCACTCCTCGCCGACATCGCCTTCGACTTCCAGCGGCGGCGGGGTTTCCAGCGGCAGAGTGAAGGTGAACACCGCACCGCCCGATGCCCGGTTCGCCGCCTGAATCCGGCCACTGTGGGCTTGAATAATAGCCAGACAGATCGCCAGCCCCAGACCGACGCCCGGCGCAGCCGATTCGGCATGTCCACGGGTAAATTTTTCAAACACGGTTTGCTCCTGCCCCGCCGGCAATCCCGGCCCTTGATCCCAGACTTCAACCTTGAGCCAGTCGCTATCCGTCACGGCAGTGATGCCGATCGCCACGCCGGACGAGGTGTATTTGGCGGCATTTTCCAGCAGGTTGACCAGCACCCGCTCGATCAACACCGCATCGCAATTGATCAGTGGCAACTCGGGGTCCAGCCGTAACCGCAACGGATGATCGTGTAGCGGCTGTTCCAGCATTCGTACCGCTGATCCGACCAGTTCTTCCAATGATTGCCAGTCTTTGCGGAGTCGCACCCCGCCGGTTTGCAGCTTGGCCATGTCCAGCAGATTGTCGGCCAGCAAGGCCATGCGCACCGCCTGCTCGCGGATCGCGGTCAATGAGTCCTGATGGGGCGATTGCTCAGCCGTCAGCGCCAAGGCCAGGGTTTCCGCCAAGCCAATGAGCGCAGTCAACGGGGTGCGTAAATCATGGGAGAGCGCCGCCAGCAGCGAATTACGTTGCCGCTCGGCTTCCATTTTCACCAGAGTATCGCGGGCCACCACCGCAAAATGCACCCGCTCCAAAGCAATGGCGATCAGCGCGGCAAAGGTGTCGAGCATTCGGCGTTGTTCGGGAATCAGCAACAGGCGACGCTGTTCAGGAGCCACCACCAACACCCCGCGCGTCCGCAGCGGCGCTTTCAACGGCAGATACAGTTGCGAAGCCGCCGGCAGGGTGTCGGTACCGAAACCCGCCGGGGTATTCCGGTCAAAACACCATTGCGCGATAGCCAAATCCACTTTCGGCTTGCCGGGCTGCACCGGCGGCAATTGCAACCGGTCGTGTTCATCCAGCAAGAGTAGCCGGACCCTGACCCGAAAGCTGGCCTCAATACAGCGTTCGCTGATCTCGATGACCTGTTCATCGGTGAGGGCGCCAGACAGTTCACGGGCCATTTCGTATAAATGGCGGGCGCGTTCCTCGCGGGCGCTCGCCACCCCGGCCTGGTAGCGAAACCGGGCGGTCAGTTGCCCGACCACCAGGCTGACCAGCAGCATCACCGCGAAAGTCAGCAGGTAATGCCAATCATCAACCGCGAACGAAAATCGCGGCGGCACGAAAAAAAAGTTGAAGGCCGCCACACTGACCAGCGCTGCCAACATCGCCGGGCCACGTCCGTACCAGACTGCCGTACCGACCACTGCCAGCAGCAACAGCATGATGATGTTGATCAAATCGAGGTAGGGCGTCAGTGGCAGCACTGCCAGCGCGGTTCCCAGACAAATCAACAAGGCCGCGCCGTAGCGTTGCGGCGGGCGCGACCAGTACACCCGATCTTCGTCACCAGCCTCAACCACCGGACGGCGCGAACGGCGCGGCGCGTCATCCCGCGCAATCGCCAGCAGGTCGAGATCAGGAGCCAAACGCGCCAGCCGGTCGGCCACTGTTGAGCGCGGCCAGCGCCAGCGACTGGGCCGGCTGCGCCCGATCACCAGCCGGTTCAGACCGTGGTGGCGGGCGTACTCAATCATCGCCGGCGCAATATCGTTCGCGGCCTTGGTGGCGGTGTGCGCGCCGAGGTCCTGGGCCAGTTTGAGCGTCGTCAGAATCGCCCGGCGGCGGTTTTCCGGCAACCGTTGCAAGGCCGGGGTTTCGACATAGAGGGCGTGCCAGCGGCAATCCAGCTTGGCCGCCAGCCGGCTGGCGGCTCGCACCAGCGCATCGGCAGCCGGATCGGGTCCAATGCCGACCAGCAACGCCTCCCCGAACGGAGCCGGGGCGCTGCCATCCTGCCGCCGGTAGCTTTGCATCTCGCCGTCCACCCGGTCGGCAGTGCGACGCAACGCCAGTTCGCGCAAGGCCAGTAAATTGCCCTTGCGAAAGAAATTCTGAATGGCGCGTTCCGCCTGATCGGGCAGATAAACCTTGCCTTCCTTGAGGCGCTGCAACAACTCGTCAGGCGGCAGATCCACCAGTACCACCTCATCGGCCTGATCGAACACCCGGTCGGTTACCGTCTCCCAGACCCGGATACCGGTGATGCCGCCGACCACGTCATTCAGACTTTCCAAATGCTGGACGTTGATGGTGGTGAACACATCGATGCCAGCATCGAGCAACTCCTCAACATCCTGCCAGCGTTTCGGATGCCGGCCACCGGGGGCGTTGCTGTGGGCCAGTTCGTCCACCAGAATCAGCGCCGGCCACCGCGTCAGCGCCCCGTCCAGATCGAACTCGCGTAGCACACGATCCCGGTGCAGAATTTCTTTAAGCGGCAGGATTTCGAGACCTTCCAGCAATACCGAGGTTTCCTGGCGACCGTGGGTTTCGACGACACCCACCACCACTTCCTCGCCTTGTTCGCGCAACTGGCGAGCAGCCAGCAACATAGCGTAGGTCTTGCCCACGCCCGCCGAAGCGCCGAAAAAGATTTTCAGCTTGCCGCGCCGAGACCGCGCTTCATCTTCCTTGAGGCGGTTCAGCAATTGGTCGGGATCGGGGCGCTGATCAGTCATGGCCGGGTCTTGGCGGTCAAGGCATCCAGCGCCAGATTCAGTTCCAGCACATTGACCCGGGGTTCGCCAAACACGCCCCATTCCCGATCCTTGGTCTGTTGCATCACCAAGGTTCGCACCGCATCGGGCGACAATCCGCGCACCCGCGCCACTCGTGCTGTCTGATATTCAGCCGCCGCCGGGCTGATGTGCGGATCAAGACCACTGGCCGAGGTTGTGACCAGATCAACCGGAATCGGCGCAGGATTGTCCGGATCAGCCTCGCGCAAGATCTTGACGCGGGACTCCACGGCTTCTTTCAGCGCGGGATTAAGCGGGCCAAGATTGGAACCACCAGAGGCTGCGGCATTATAGGGTTGTGGCGCAGTCGCCGATGGCCGTCCCCGGAAGTAGTTAGGATCGGTGAAATTCTGCCCGATTAACTTCGAGCCAATCGGTTGACCGTCGCGGAGAATCAGGCTGCCCGCCGCCTGAACAGGGAATAGCGCCTGACTAATGCCCGTCACCAAGAGTGGGTACATCAGACCGGTCATCATTGACAGCAAAACGAACAACGTCAAAGCCGGGCGAATCAGAGTTTTCATGGTTTTAATACCAATTTTCGGTGAGTTTTCGTATTCAGGATACCCGCTTTCGCGGGTATGACGAATAAAGAAAAAATCTATCGGCAAACGGTATAACCTTTCATCATGCCAAACCGACAGCCACAATCAGCAGATCAATCAGCTTGATGCCAATAAACGGAACGATGACCCCGCCCAAGCCATAAATCAGGAGATTGCGTCGTAATAACATCGCCGCGCCGAGTGGCCGGTATTTAACGCCTTGCAGCGCCAGCGGGATCAGAAAAATGATAATCAGTGCGTTGAAAATCACTGCTGATAAAATCGCCGAATTTGGACTGGAAAGGCTCATCACATTCAGCGCGGCCAATTGCGGATAGGTGGTCACAAAGGCCGCCGGGACTATCGCGAAATACTTGGCGATGTCATTGGCCACGCTGAAAGTCGTTAGTGAACCGCGAGTCATCAGCATCTGTTTGCTGGTTTCGACAATTTCAATGAGTTTGGTCGGATTCGAGTCCAAATCCACCATATTGCCCGCCTCTTTGGCCGCTTGTGTACCCGTATTCATCGCCACCGCCACATCGGCCTGCGCCAACGCGGGCGCATCGTTAGTGCCGTCGCCCGTCATTGCTACCAACCGACCCTCAGCCTGATGCTGGCGAATTAAAGCCAGCTTAGTTTCTGGAGTCGCCTCGGCCAGAAAATCATCGACGCCCGCTTCGGCAGCAATGGCGGCAGCGGTCAAGCGGTTGTCGCCGGTAATCATCACCGTTTTGATCCCCATCCGCCGCAATTCAGCAAATCGTTCCTTGATACCGCCCTTGACGATGTCCTTGAGTTCAATGACACCTAACACTTTCGCGCTATCCGCGACCACTAGCGGCGTACTGCCCCGACGGGCTGTTTCATTCACTGTCCGCGCAACTGTCGCTGGAAAACTGCCACCCAAAATTTCGATATGCTGGCGAATGGCATCCGCCGATCCCTTGCGAATTTTATAGCGGACCCCGGAAAATGGACCAGGGGCTTAGATAGAATGCCATGTAACGAACGAGGAGATCGACGTGGCAAGAAAGCAGTTTAGTAACGAGTTCAAAGCCAAGGTGGCCTTGGAAACCCTCAAGGGTGAGAAGACAATCGCTCAACTCTCATCGGAGTACGGGGTCCACTATAACAATAGCTGGGCCAGCAGCAGCTTCTAACCTATGTGGCTTCTATCTTAAATGACCCGTTCAGTGGTCTTGACTGAGGGGTCCACTTTACTATCGAGGTCATTTTCATCTCGTAGGGTTCAACCTTTTTGCCCAGATATTCAGGAGTGCGGCCAATCATCAATCCGGCAATAAACACCGCCATAATCGCAAAGATCAGCATTCCGTAGAGGCCGGAGCCGACCCCGCCGAATACCACTTCACCGAGTTGCATCAACACCAGCGGAATCATCCCGCCGAGGGGCGTAAATGAGTCGTGCATGGCATTGACTGCGCCGCAAGAAGCGGCGGTAGTAATGGCGGCAAACAATCCTGAATCGGCAATCCCGAACCGGGTTTCCTTACCCTCCATATTCCTGCTTGCTGAATCAATTCCGATAGCAAAAAATAGCGGATTGCCCTGCTGTTCAAAATAGATAACGGCAACCGCCATGACGATAAACAACACCATCATGGCGGTAAATACTGCCCAACCTTGCCGAATATCCCCGACGATCCGGCCAAAGGTATAGCAAAGGGCCGCTGGAATTAGAAAAATTGCCAACATTTGCAAAAAATTGGTTAGCGGCGTCGGATTTTCAAATGGATGCGCTGAATTGGCATTGAAAAAACCGCCACCGTTCGTCCCGATCATTTTAATCGCTTCCTGCGAAGCGACTGGCCCCATTGCCAAAGTTTGCGTTGCCCTTTCCAGTGTCGTCATCTCCTGGTAGGCGCTGAAATTTTGAATCACACCCTGACTCACCAGAAATACTGCAAACATCAGCGCCAGCGGCAACAGCACATAGAGCGTAATTCGGGTCAGATCGACCCAGGGATTGCCAATGGTTTGCATGGTATGGCGGGCAAAACCGCGCATCAGCGCAATGGCAACCACAATTCCCGTTGCTGCCGACAAAAAATTCTGCACCGTTAAGGCCAGCATTTGTGTTAAATAGCTCATCGTCGTTTCGCCGCTATAGCCTTGCCAGTTAGTATTAGTGACAAAGCTGACCGCAGTATTAAATGCCGAATCGGGACTGACATTAATGATCTGTTGTGGATTGAGCGGCAGCCAGAATTGGAATCGTTGCAGGGCAAAGACTGCGATCACGCCTAAACTATTGAATAACAGAATCGCCAGTGCATAGTTCAGCCAGCCCATTTCATTCTCTTTGTGGACGCCACTGAGGCGGTAGATCACCGCTTCAACAGGGCCACCAAATCGCAGCGCCAGTGAGCGACTTTCCATGACCTCCGCAATATAAATGCCGAGTGGTTTAACCAGAGCCAATAGAACCAGCCCCCGTTCGTCATACCCACTTTCGCGGGTATGACGAACCCGGGAGACCTAAATGCGAAAATCTACTGGAAATTGGTATCAACAGAAATAAAAACAGACAAAAGGTCGATGCTCTCAAATCACAGCCTTCTGCTAAACTGGACTAAAACCGTTCGGAGGAAGCCATTGCCATGTCGCCACAACCCGCAGCGCCCGCCAACCAACACCCACAACCCCGCCGTTTTCCCTGCGCCCAATGCGGTGCTGCCCTCGAATACGCGCCCGATGCCGACACATTGCGTTGCACCCACTGCGGCCATGAAAACCGCATCGCCGCCACCGCCGCGCCCATCGTAGAACAGGATTTCCGGCAGGCATTGCGCGACCTGGCTGCTGCGGCCCCAGCCAACGACAGCGTCACGATTCATTGCGATTCCTGCGGTGCGTCCTACACCTTCGCGGTCGCGGTTCACGCTGGATTGTGTCCATTTTGCGGCGCGCCGGCAGTGGCCAAAACCGCCCAGCACCGACAACTGCAACCGCAAGCCCTGCTGCCCTTCCAGATTCCCCGCGATCAAGCCCGCACCGCGTTCCGGCAATGGCTGGGCAAACTCTGGTTCGCGCCAGGCGGCCTCAAGGATTATGCCCGCAACGATGCCAGCCTGACCGGGATGTACGTTCCCTACTGGACTTATGACGCCGACACTGCCACCCGTTACCAGGGCGAGCGCGGCGATGACTATCAGGTGCAGGAAAGCTATCGTGCGGTTGAAAATGGTCAGGAAGTGGAGCGCACCCGCATGGTGACGAAAACCCGCTGGACGCCCGTTGCGGGCCAGGTTGCCCGGTTTTTCGACGATGTGCTGGTGCTGGCCAGCCAGTCGCTGCCGCGTGAGGTGACTGAACGGCTGGAGCCTTGGGATCTGGCGAACCTGACCCCGTATCAGGAAGACTATTTGAGCGGATTTCGCAGCGAGATGTATCAGGTCGAACTGGACGACGGCTTCGAGCGGGCCAAGGAGATCATGGCCCCGGTGATCCGGAACGACATCGAGCGCGACATCGGCGGCGATCACCAGCGGATTCAGACCGCCGACACCCGCTACGGCGACATCCGCTTCAAGCACATTCTGCTGCCGGTGTGGCTCTCCGCGTTCCGGTTTCGGGACAAAACCTACCGGTTTGTGGTCAATGGCCGCACCGGCAAAGTGCAGGGTGAGCGGCCTTATAGCGCCTGGAAGATCGCCTTCGCCATCCTGCTGACGGCGGCGCTGATCGGCGGCGGCCTTGCGGCCTGGCGCTACTACTCGGACCTGCAACACGCCGCACCGACCCCCAAGGCGCGGCTTTATCAGGGATAGCCTTCAATCCGCAATCCCGGCCTTTCTCGCCCGATCCTGTTCCAGCAAGGCCCGGAATCCTGCTAACGGCAGCGGACGTCCGAAGTAGTAGCCTTGACCCTCATCGCAGCCATGAGCGTGCAAAAACGCCAGTTGCTCGGGGGTTTCCACCCCTTCCGCTACCACCTCCAACCCCAGCCCGTGCGCCAGCGTAACAATGGCGTCCACAATCGCGGCACTGCTGGCGCTGGTCGGCAGGTCCATGACGAAGGCGCGGTCAATCTTGAGGACATCCACCGGAAACTGTTGCAAATAGCTCAGCGACGAATAGCCGGTGCCAAAATCATCGATGGCGATCCGGGTGCCCATGGTCTTGAGCGCCCGCAGCATCGCCATATTCTCCTCATTGTTATGCATCAGAATGCTTTCAGTCAGTTCCAGTTCGAGACAAGCCGGATCAAACCCGGTCTTCACCAGCGCCTCCTGGATCATTTCCGCCAGGTTAGCCTGCCGAAATTGCCGACCCGACAGATTGACGGCGATCCGCAACCCGGGAAAGCCGTTTTGATGCAATTCACCGATCGTCTGGAGGGCGTCGCGCAGCACCCATTCGCCCATCGGCAGCACCAGCCCGCTATCCTCCGCGATGGCAATAAACCGGGCCGGCGGCAACAATCCCCGTTCAGGATGATTCCAGCGGATCAGTGCCTCGGCTCCGGTAATAGCGCCCGCGTGGAAATCCCACTTAGGCTGGTAGTACACCTCCAGTTCCTGCCGCTCAACCGCGTAGCGCAGGCTGGCTTCCAGGGTCAACCGTTCGCGGGACATCATCGTGGCGCCTGACAGGTAAAACTGGTAAGTATTGCGCCCCATATCCTTGGCCCGGTACAGAGCGATGTCGGCATTTTTCAGCAACACATCGGCGGCGCGACCATCGCGGGGATATATACTGATGCCAACGCTACAGGTCACGATCAATTCGTGACTATCCAGCAGGTACGGTTCAGCCACTAATTCCAGCATCCGTTGCGCAATCCGGACCGCGCTTTCATCATTTTCCAGATCAGGCAATAGCACAGCGAACTCGTCGCCCCCCTGCCGGGAAATGGTGTCACCCTGGCGAACGCACTTTAGCAGTCGCGCCGCGACTTCCCGCAGCAGGCGATCGCCGACCGCATGACCCAGCCCATCGTTAATCAACTTAAAGCGGTCCAGATCCACCAGCATCATGCCGGCCAGGGTATGTTCGCGGCCAGCGCGCGCCACTGCCTGCTGCAAACGATCGCCCAGCAAGGCCCGATTGGGCAGTCCGGTAAGCGTATCGTGATGGGCAAGGCGCTCGATATGCTCTTCGGCCTGCTTGCGCTCGGTGATGTCCTGAATCACCATCACGAAGTAATCCACCGCGCCATTGGCCCGGCGCACACAGCGGGTTGAAACGCTGGCGTACAGCAAAGCGCCGTCCTGGCGGATGAACCGTTTGTCCATGGAATAGCCCTCGATGCGGCGGTTGATAACCCGCTCAAACTGCGTCACATCCATGGCCAGGTCATCAACATGGGTCAGCTCGGCCCAGGTCATGCTGAGCAATTGCGTCCGCCGGTAACCCAAAATCTCGCAGAGCCGGTCGTTGACTTCCCACCAGCGCTTGTCAGCCCCGGTCAGGGCGATGCCGATCAGCGGCAGCTCAAAATAACTGCGGAACCGGGCCTCGCTGGCGCGCAGCGTCTCTTCGGTCTTCTTCAGCGCGGCAATATCGGCGCTGACCCCCAGGTAGCCAGCCAGCCGTCCGGCCCGATCACCGAGCGGCACAGCGCGGGTATTGAGCCATTTCACCCGGCCCGACGAAGTCTGGAACCGGTGATCAGCGGCGAATTCGAGGCCTTGCTCGATCGCCTGCCGCCAAATTTGCAGCACTTGGTCGCGATCATCGGGATGCAGCGCGTGAGTCCAGGCGACATCGGTCGCCTGGTCGGCGGTCAACCCGGTCAGCAAGTGCCAGCGGTTATTGACGTAACGGCAGTCACCGTGGGCGTCGGTCATAAAAACGCCGGCGGGAAGCTGATCCAGCAGACTCCGAAAACGCTGCTCGCCCTCCCGCAGCGTTTCCGCCAGCGCCTGCTGGCGTTTGATCTCCGTTTCCAGTTCGGCCTGATGGTCATTTAGCATGGCGATCCGGCTCTGCAACTGCTCCCGTTCGATCTGCGCCCGCCGCCGCCAGCCCAGCAGCATGACCACGATCCCGCCGGCAATCCCGATTGCCACCAATCCGGCGCTGACCAATAGGTCGGTCTGGCCCAGGTCAAACCCGCCGACCCCACAACCCGCCAAGTCCGGCGACTCCCCGGCAACAGCCAGACTCGTCAGCCACCCACTCCCCGCCAGCACCGCCTGCCACGCCAACCGCGTTCTCTTGGCGAAGCCTTGATCCTGCCTGCCGTTTTTCATTGCGCACATTAAATTTGATTCCTCTGCTTTCATCAGACAAGGCACCGACGGCAGTCACCACGGTTGCGAGTTCATGAATGTTCGGGCAATCACGGAAAATCCTTGGGTAAAGTTAAAACCGGAATGGGCGAAACCGGCAAGTTGGCAAAAACCACTCCCCAGTCAATCAACAAATCAGGAAACAAACCGGGCGTCAGGGTTTCCCGCGTTTCGTGAATCGCGGGTTTGCCATAACGGCGATCCGCATTAAGCATGTAGACGCTCACGACCCGATCGGTGGGATGAACCAGCCAAACTTCTCGCACCCCGGCCCGTTCGTAGACGGCCAGTTTCTGAATCTGATCCTTGGCCGCGGTGCTGGGCGACAACACCTCGATCACCCAATCCGGCGCGCCGCGAACCCCACGCTGATCGAGCTTGTCCGGATCGCAAACCACCAAGATATCAGGCTGCAATACCGTGGTGATGTCATCATCGGCTTCCTTGCCGCGCGGCAGGCGAACATCGAAAGGCGCGACAAATACGCGGCAGGGCTTGCCACGTAAAAATGAACCAATCTCAATAAAAAGCTCGCCGACCACCGTTTGGTGGGCGAGCGTGGGACCGGCCATCGCATAAGCCTCGCCGTCGATCAACTCCCAGCGTTCGTCCTTCGGCCAGGCCAAGTAATCCGCATAGGTAAATCCGGTCGATTTGAGCAGCGGTTGCCCCATGATGGAATCTCCTTCAGTAACCATTGAGTGGTGGACAAAGGGCTTGACGAACCACATATCGTGTGTCAACACCGCACTCCAGAAGTGCAGCGGCAAAGCAAAACAGCGCTCAAATCGAGCGGCTGTCATTAGGCGCGGTCTGAAATTCGCGAGCATAGCGGTTCAGGCTATCGAGCGTTCCGCAGACAAACACCAAGTCATCGGGACGCACCCGAAAGGCGGGATCGAAGTTGACAAACACGGTTTGTTCCCGTTCTACCGCCACGACCGCCGTCCCGGTGCGTTCGCGCACCGCGGCATGCCACGGATGTGATCCCGCCAGCGTTCCGGCTCGCACCCGAATAAATTTGAGGCGCTGTTCAACCGCAACCGCCTGTTCGCCCAGCAAATGATAGGTGAGAATTTGTCCCGCGACCTGTCCTACCGACAGCGCAAAATCCGCACCGACCTGGTACAAGCGGGCGACATTCGGAGCGCGGTTCACCCGGACGATCAGCGGGACTTCGGGCGCATAGTCGCGCACCACCGCTGTAGCGAACACACCTTCACTGTCGTTGCTCAAGGCTAACACCACCGCACTGGCCTGACGCACATTCGCTTTGTCCAGCGTCGCGTGTTCCAGCACATTACCGACGATGTCAACCCCGGGCGCGAGCCGTTCATCGATCACCGTGGTCAGTTCGTGGGCATCGCGCAGCATTTCCACCACCTTGCTGCCCACCGTGCCATAACCGGCCACGATGATCGGACCCGTGCGGCGAATCGGTGCAGCCAGCCGTTCCACCTCCACCAGATTAGCCCGTGCGCCCACCACCACCAGAATTGCGCCAGATTCGATCCGCATGGCGGATTCCGTCACCGCGATGAATTGCCCGCCGTGCCACTGGCCGATGACCGTAACGCCATGCCGTTGGCGCAATTGCAATTCAGCCAGCGACCGCCCGGCCAGCGGACTGTCGGGCCGGACCCGGAATTCGGCCAGGGCGACGTGCGTGCCGAGCAACTGCAAGCCTTCCGCCGCAGGATTGATCCGGGTGCTGGCACGAGCGGCCAGCGCCGCACCGAGAACGTGGGTCGGCGTGTACACCGCAGTTGCGCCGACCTTGATCATCGGCGGCCGGTACAAGGGATTGTTGGCCAGCGCATAAATTGGCCCGGTAAAACCCCGCTCACGGGCCAGCAAAATGCAGGTGGCATTGGCATGATCATCAGCATTGGTAACCACCGCCCGCGCCTGCTCTACCCCCACTAATCCCTCGCGATCTTCATCGATCTGGCCGAGTACCACGGGATAGCCGCGATCCCGCAGATTGCGGGCCAGCAGCGCATCTTCCTCGAAAATCACGAACGGGGAGCCGATTCGCTGCAATTCTTCCAGCAACGAGTCAATCGCCGGACCATAGCGATAGAACAGCACCTGCCCGACCATCGGCGGCAAGCTGCGCGGTAGTCGCATCTCGAACCGTTCTTCGATGTAGGGCAGGACGTAGATGGGAAAGACCAGCACCACAAAAAACATTCCGACAAACTGGGTGAGGATTACGAACAGGATCATCACCGGATGATGCCAGGGAGCGTAAGCGCCATAGCCGGTAGTAGTCAGGGTTTCGGAAGCCCACTCCAGACTGGACCAGATGTTGGCGGGTTTACCTTCCAGATAAGTCGAGCCGAACATGTAAATGCTGCCAAACAGCAGCACTGCGGTAGGCAGGCTGATCAGCAGCGCCAGCAGGCGCCAGGTTGAACGTTGAAAGTGCTGGAACACGTTCCGGATCTCCGCAGCAGCGGGAAACTAGGGCAGGACTTGCGCTGAACATTTTAATTCGTCATGCCCGCATACGCCGGGAATGACGGAATGGACGGCGAGCGACCCGCCACACACCCACAGTCTGGATTTACGCCGCCGGAGCCGGATAACATCGGCGATCAAGTTGATTAATTCAGATCGGGGTCCCGGAAATAGCGCGCACCCCAGTCAGCTTGAACCGACACGCCCTTTTCATTGAGCTTATAAACTTTGATGCTGATATCCCGGGAAGCATCGGACGGCGATCCGGAAGCGACAAAGTGCTGCATCCGCTTTAGATCGCGGAACACCAGCACCTGCCGGTAGGGCTTGACGGTAGCTTTGGGGCTGATGTCGGTGCGGGCCAGTTGCATATAGGTCGCCCGGCCACGTTTGTCCACCACGACACCACGCCCATGACTTTCCGCCAGCACTGCGTTCAAGCCGTTGACTTCGAACACGCCATAGCCCATTGAGGCGTCAATTTCCTTCTGAACCGACGGCTTGAGTTGGTAGATCTGTTTTATAGTCTGATTGCGGATCTTGAGAATCGCCTGTTGCTGTTCCTGTTTGGCTTTATCACTAAGCTTGCCGCCCGAAGACCCCGCATTGACGGGTGGCGGCGCAGTGGCGCAACCCGTCACCAAGGCAGCCAGGATTAGCCCGGCCACCAAAGCGGACGACCATGCAGTACGGGAGAAAGAAATGGGCATGGCATCTCACGCGGTAGAAGAAAGTGCAGTCAAGGATAAGGGTTCCCGCGCTCGCAGCCGATTCAGGACCGGATCGGAGTTGCGGCTCTTGAGAAAAATGCTGATAAAGCGATCATCGGATGTTTTGCGATTGAGCAAGCCGGTCAGTTTGTCGTGGGCATTTTCATGGATCAACGCCAGATCGTTCTGATAACTGCACAGAAATCCGGCGATCAACCGGTGATCGGTGTTCAGATGGCCTGGTATATCCAGACCGGGTATCTGCATTGGTTTTTTTACCCGCGACGAGAGACGCCGGATATGGGTGGCCTAGCACCCGAACCGTGATTTTAGCCCCCGCGACGACAATCATCCGATGATCAATCGAACGGTTGTCGGTTAAAAAAATCAATAGCCAGGCGTTTCAATAATTGACCCACGTTCCACCTCGACACCCTTGCCGATTGGTCCAGCCATCACGATTACCATTGACCCAATTCCGGTCAGGCCGGTTGCCGTTACGAGCATCCCCGCTATCTCCGCCCTGTAACCGAGTGTCCCCATCGTTGCTGTTCACCCAGTGGCCGCCGCTGCCACTACTGTTGAGCCAGTGGTTATTCGTTGGACAATCATTCCAGTTGACCGCCCGCGCCGCCGGCCAAGGCGCAAGCAGTCCGCCGCCAATAACTCCGCTAATTACGACCTGTGACCATTTCCCTAAACTGCGCAGAAATGCGCGCCGCGATGACGTCATCGACGGTTCAACGGCGGGTTGCTGAATCATGGGTTCACCCCTTCGGCTCTTATTCATCGCCAACCCTCACCAATTCACTTCATCCCGTTTCTGGCTTTGGCTCTGGCTCTGTTTCACCCACTGCTCCTGATAAGTCTGCAACTGCTTTTGCACGAACGCTTCATAAGTCACGCGACTGTCCTGCAACCGCTTAATCTCTGCCTTCAGCGCCTCTATCGCAATCTGGCCATTCCCGGTTGCTTTCTGCAACGACTCCAGAGCGCCGGTCCATTGATCAACCGTCGTTTTTAACCGCTGCAACTCCTGAATCTGAGCCTGCACTGCCTGTAGTTCCTGGCTGGACTGCGCCATAGCTTGGGTGACAGCCTGATCCTGTCGCCATAAATGCCACAGATACGCATTGCCACCAATACTCAATGCCAACACCGTCAGGCCGGCCCATTTAAGCGCATGGTGGGACGAAGATGTCGCAGCGGGTATGAGTACAGGAACCATTGGCGTCCCATTTTGATCAGTCATAGCGGCTTACCAGGGCTATTTGATTTGAATCCTTGAAAGCGCCTCATCAGCCATCCGCCGCGCCAGCATCGCCTTATCCAGTGGTCCAAATTTCGAGGTCAGTTGGTGCTGCAAGAGAGACGACTCACCGTTGCATCAACCATGACATTTCATTCCACGGTTGACTTCCTGCTTCAGCGAGGCCGGTTTCACCAGGGTTGTTAAATCCTGGTCAGTGCCTTCCTCTCCACAGGCGTTACTTCCCGCCAAGCTGGCGGTAGGTTACTGAGAACAATAGAGATTGTATGACGAAAACCCACGAAAGTCAACCAACTTTATCACCATCAACAGCCCATCCATTAAGTTTCATAACGCTATGAATGGTAATGTATGACTATATCCATTTCAACTACTGTCAACCTCATCAGCGCCAGGCTGATCCATGGCTTCCGTTCGTTGACATCCTCCTTGCCCCGAAGGGTCTGCCCTCGCGAATGCGGGGGACAGGTCTTCCTCTGTAGAGGGTATAATGCCCCATACCGGGAACACCGAATATTCTCTGATTCCCCTTTGCAGCAAGCCACAAAGGTGGCACAACCGACCGGCGACAGGTCAGCCGAAACCAATGCTTTTGAACACGATTAAGATTTTATCTGCCCATCTTTTGAACAGAACCACATACCTTAAATTGCCAAAGAGCGAACTACCGTCGGTGGCGTCATCGCGATGGCCGACATGAAAAGTATAGCTGAAAAGAAGGCGAACTTCGTTCACCGCACTATCCATCACCGGCCTGAAGGCCGAGGCTTTCCGCGCAATTCGGGTAGATCCTGTTTCTGCGAAAGCGGACACGGGTAGGACCCGGTGAAGCAGGAAACCATGATAGTGATGTCAGGGATCCCCGTCCCCCGCATTCGCGAGGGCAGGCCCTTTAAAGCGGGGAGGATGTCAATGTTGTCCTGTTGGGAGAAATCATGATGAACATCGCAACTACGGCTGAATCGTTGGCCCTCAGCCAAGGCGATACGATTGAGAAAGTTCTAATCGCCCAGAAAGGCAAAAAAGTCACGATCCGGCTGGGATCGGGCGAAGATCTCAGCGGAACGGTCAAGGAAGTAAATGGTTCGCTGGTGCAATTGAGCGAGCTGAATGGCAGGGAATTTTACGACGCGGTGATCACAACTAAAAGCATCGCGGCGGTGATCATCCGCACTCGATAGCGCGATGTTCGACACTCACATCTGAATCACGAAGTTAAAGGATTACACTGATCACGGATTTAAAAAAATCCCTGCCCTCCGTTAATCCGTGGCATCCATGATTCAGAACCTTGCGGATGAAATCGACAATCAGATCTGTGCTGCTGACTCTGACGATCACGGGAAAATCTAGGGGAGGAAAATTTCTATCGCGATCTCACGCGGTCCCGTCAGCGGTCACTACTTCGCCGCGAGCCGGAATCAGGCCCTAAACCGCGCACCCTCCACCACCCGCGCCCGACCTAGCGCCGCCAGCGTTTCCAGCAGCGCGGTCAGCGGTTTGAGTTTTGCACCTTCAAAGCGAGCGGCCAGTTCAACCGGGGTTTGCGGTGCGCCGGCTTCGGTCAGCACTTCAGTCACGGCCCGCGCCTGTTCCGGCAGGGTTTTCGGCCAAGGTCGCAAGGTGGGTAACGGGCTGGTTTCGACTACGTCGGCATCGATCTCGGTTTGGGTGGCCGAAGTCGGTTGATCAGGCGCTTGAAAGGCCGGACGCAGCCAGCGAATCACGCCCTGTCGTTCCTCAGCGGCCCGTTCAGCGTTCAACGCCACCAGCCGCTCCAACACCACAGCGGCGAAGGTATCGCCCACATCCAGCAGCGGGATTAAGTCGTTCCAGCCGTAAGTCGCTAGCGTCGCCCGGTCGATCTGATCGTGCAACTCGCGCAGCAGGGTCACCAAACCCTGTTCGTGAATCTTTAGCTCTGCCGAGGTCAGCGGTTCCCCGGTGCGAAGCTTGGCCAGCACGTTGTACAGCCCGGTCAAGGTCAGATCGGGATGCAGGATTTGCCGCTGTTTGCGATGCGCGTCCAGCCGCTCGCCCAAAGCGCGAAGTTGGGCCTGTTGAACGGGGCTGGCGGCGGGAAAGGGGAATTTCTCGAAACAGGCGGTTTTGACGTAGACAGAACCCATCCCAAGCCAACTGCCTGTTCCCCTCGCCCAAGCGACATGCACCCGCGACGACAGCATCGCCAAGTGCCAGGCATCCTCACTGGCAATAGATACCAGCTTGTTGTCGGGCAGAATCGCCGCCTCCAGAAATTGAAAAACCTGATGCTTGGCGGTTTCGACGGTGGCGATGTAGCGGGTTAGGCCATTCAGTTGTCGGCGTAATTTGGGATTCGGTTCGCCAAATAGCCACCAGTTCAAGCGTCGGCTGTCGCGCTTATTCTGATCCCGTTCCGGCTTCACCCGCTCGACGATCCACTGATAAACCTCCGGGAATCGGTCGCGCACCTGGTCGATGCTCAGGCCAAACAGGTCAATAACCAGCACGTTGCGCGGGATTGCGGCTAAATCCTTGCCGTGGCGATACGGGCGGATGTGCCGATCCAGACCGGGGATTCGCCCTAAACCGAGCGCGACAGCCTGTTCCGGGGTGACGATGAAACCGCTGCCAAACAGTTGTACGCCGCGATTGCTCAACTCCAGATTCGCCTGCAATGAAACCGCGCTCGCCACATCCGCGCCGATGGTTAAATCGGCGTTAATCCGCCCGTAACGTGACGTTAAAACGACCTTGATCGCATCGCCGTCCGCGCCGCCTTCGCCGGCGACCGTCCATAACCAGCCCGGCGCTGCCCCGGCGGTTCCGACAGTCATCGCGATCCGCACCGCGGCACCGTCGCTGGCCGCGACCCAGGGATGGTCGGGAATGGCAAAGGTGAGGCTAACCACCCCGGCGTTTCGCGCCACCCCTCCTTGAAAAGGAGGGGAATTCAGGGCGCGTTCATCCGCCACACCTGCTGATTCCACTGGTTTTTTTCCCCTCCTTCGATAAGGAGGGGTGGCCCCGCCAGGGGCCGGGGTGGTTCGAGGATTTTGCGCGTGTCCCCCCAAATGCCCGGCCACCACCCGCCGATTGAAGGTCTGGCGCAAGCTATTGGTGGTGATGAAGCCGAACCGTCGCACCGCACCCTGCCGGGTCAACAGCGCCGCCTGATGCCACCAGTACATCACGAAATCCGCCGACTCCGGCACCTCCGGCCACGCCGCCCGCACGGCCTCGGCGTAACCCTCGCCCAACGCCGTCCGCATCCAGCCCGCGCCGATGAACGGCGGATTGCCAACGATAAAATCGGCTTCAGGCCAGGTGGTCGGGCGTGGATTGCGATAGCGTTCCACTGCCACCCGCGCCGTTTCATCCGGCACCGCTTCGCCGGTCACGGGATGAGTCCGACAGGTCCGCCCGTCCCAGCGGGTCAGCGCTTGGCCGTGATCGTCCAATACCGGCTCCGCGCCATCATGGGTCAGCACCGCATCCCGACATTCGATATTCCCAAAATTCCGCAGCACCGGTTCCGGCGGGAACGCCTGACCCCGAGTGCGGAAATGCCATTGCAGATAGCCGATCCACAGCACCAGTTCGGCAATGGCCGCCGCACGGGGATTGATCTCCAGTCCGAGCAACTGATGCGGATCGACCGCCACTCCGGCCAGTTCCAGCACGCCCTGCCGGTCGCCCAGTTCCTCCAACTGGTTGAGGATTTCGCCCTCCAGCCGTTTGAGATGCTCCAGGGTGACATAGAGAAAATTGCCCGATCCGCAGGCCGGGTCCAGCACCCGCACCGCACATAACCGCCGGTGAAACTGGCGAATTTCGGCGCAGGCCGCTTTCAGTTTGCCCTCAGTCGCCAAGGTCAGCGCCGCCGCCTGGGCATCCTCCCAATCGGCCCGCAACGGCTCGATCACGGTCGGCAACACCAGCCGTTCCACATAGGCACGGGGCGTGTAATGCGCCCCCAGCCGGCTGCGTTCGCCGGGACTCAAAGCCCGCTCCAGCAACGTCCCGAAGATTGCCGGTTCCACTTCCCGCCAGTCGGCGCGTGCCGCTTCCCGCAACAACTCAATTTGGGCGCGATTCAGCGGCAACGCCTCCGGGTGTTTGAACAGCTTACCGTTGAAGCGCGGCAGCGCCGCCCGGATCGCCACCGAAAATCGCCCGGCATCCATCGCCTGCCACAATTCACTGACCATCTGCGCGAACGGTTCCGGGGCTTGAATCAGACTGTCGAGCAGATCGGTGAAGGCGCGGGCCGGTAACAAGCCCACGTCCTCGGCAAAGCAGGTGAATAGGCAGCGGGTCAGAAAGCCGGCCACCGTTGCCGGATCGTGGCCGGCTTCTTCCAGCGTCCGTGCGAGTTCGGCCAAATGCTGGGCGATGGCAAAGGTCACTCGCGCCGAGCGCCGGGTCGGATCGAGATTCAGCGGGTCCAGCCACACCGCCCGCAGCCGCGCCCGCACCGCCGGATCGCGCAAGTCTTCCAGGCGAATCCGGTGACTGCGCGGATCGGGAAACGGAATATAAGTCGCACCGCTGCGGGTGAAATCGGCATAGAGTTCAATCACCTGCCCGACCTCAACCACGATCACGAACGGCGGGCGACCCTCGCTGACCGGTAGAGCGCGGGCGTAGCCTTCACCCTGACTCCTCGCCCGCAACAGCGCCGCATCAAAGCCCTTGGCGGCCAGCCCTGGCTTGAGCTTCTTGGCCTCCAGCACGAACGCGCCCCGCCGGTACAGATCGATAAAGCCCACCGATTCTGAACCGTCGCCATGCCGGAAATTGACCCGTCGCTCGAACACATAGCTGTCCTGCTCCGGCTGACCGGTGGCCGGTTCTGGCAATGGCACGTCGAGCAGAGCGCAAAGCTGGGTCAGGAACAGTTGGTAATTGGCACGTTCCGACCCGTCGGCGTACAGCCAGTCGGCCAGAAAGACATCAAGCGGGTCGGAAGTCGGAGCGGAAACGGTATCCATACTATCGTTTTCGTCATACCCGCGAATGCAGGTATCGAGTCTTTTCAGAGGGTCACTGGATTCCCGCTTATGCGGGAATGACGGAAAGCAAAGGTCGTGTCACAAGGTCCATATTGCTGTTAAAACTTACTGAATTGGTAACCCGTAATTGGCGATTTTTGCCTGCATAGTGGGACTTAATTGTTTTACCAGCTCGGCATTATAAGCATGGGAGGTAGTATCCTTGAAAGTGGTCGCACCAAATATCCGTGCAGCACCGATAGCATAGCCTCTCGATTTTGCCGCAGGCGATCCTTCAACTACTGCGGGATCGACATTAGTGATCATGATTGAAACGGTATTGTCGCTGTTGCGGCGAATATCGAACGTCCTGAATTGCTGTGGAAAATCCCGGAGCGATGCCGTCTCGACTTCCCAAAAACTTTGTTCTGGATGGTCAGTAAAGTCAGCGGCATTATTCGGTTGGGGAGTGACCACGTTCATGTGGCGATGCCCCGAAATCCATAACAGGAGGTTCGGATAGGTGTGAAGATCAGCGAGCATCTTTTTGTCATTCTGAAAAGAAAGACTGGTGATTCTGGTATCGGTAAGGCTCGTTTGCGGCAGGATCGGGATATGCGCCGCGATGATCATGAGCTTGTCTTCGTTCTGACCCTTCTGGAGTTCGCCTTTCAGCCAGTCGATCCGGGTCTGGTCGAGACAACCGGCGGCATAATTGAGCTGGTCAGGTCCCTTGCAGGTGTCGTCAAGTACGATGACCTTGATCGGAACACCCGGTGTTGGCTCGAAGCTATAGCAGGTAAAGTTTTTCTCAAGGTTGGCCTGGGTAAAGCCGTGACCGTCCGGGCTGGACGTCGTGTTAAAAAATTCATTCATCCACTTCAAGCTTGAGGAATCAGGAGTCGCGAGCGAGTGGCGATTTTCGTCAGCAATGACTTTCGGGGGGCTGGGAAAAAGCTCTTCCGGCCCCGCCCCGATGATCTCTCCGTAAGGAGTCGAGCCGTCCACCACGCCCATATAAGCTCCGGTTCCATTGACGGCATTCGAGGCCGGATCAGGATCATTTCGCATGTTAATGATGGTGTCCGCCACATGGGCCTGCCTGGTTTTAGTGTTCTCATAGGTAGAACCCATCCAGAACTGATCGTGGTTACCAATGACCTGAAACCAGGGGATCGTCTTGTTAAGCCCGACCGCCTTGAACGGTTGTTGATAATCAATGGCGTCCGCTCCAGCATGAGCACCTGAACTGGGCGTAATCACCTTGCCGTCAAGGACATCGAGATACCATCTAATCTCATTATACTGAGTGTTGTTGATGGTATCCCCGAGCGAAATGCCAAAATCAAATGGCGATTTTTTATGTAGTGCGTTAATCGTCTGGACGGCCGCATCGAGAACCTGGATTGTCGAGAGGATGATGGGCGAATAGGCCGATGTCAACATCGAAGAACCTGACCCATATCCGGCTGCGCTCAAACCAATGTAGATCGGCTGGGCCGGAGATTCCTTATCGGCGATATGAATATCGGTGATGGCAAAAAATGATAGCAACCGCGCTGCATTAGGGGCGTTGGTGTAACCGGGTGCAAGTTTAGTCCGCTTTTCGTGAGGCAGCGGGACGCCTTTCTGCCAAGCGCTATAACCGTATTGCTCGTATAGCGATACGTCTCCAGGGCGAATATGCAGCGTGTTCGGAGATAGCGCCACGGGAAGAATCTGCTGTTCGGCAGTCGTAAAAACATCCTTGGCGATCGGCCATTCGTTAATCTGCGGGGCCGAGTTATCGTCACTGCCACAGGCAGCCAGTTGTAATGGGAGTATCAGAGTAAAAATTAACCTGAAAGGGCTAAAATTTTTACTGCACATGATTTAAATTCCTTATCGAAGTGATAACGGCTTACCAAAAAGAGGTCAAACCTCTTATTTCGATTTTCAGGCGGTTTTCACGCAATCACCGGAAAAATCTGGAAAGGTAGAACATCTGCGGAATGTTGACGAAACCCCTAGTTGCCTGGGTCTCCCATACCCCCGATGTTCTCTCCCAATGGCCGGCTAAACGTATATTGGGCAGGTCTACCCATGAGGGTTTGCGCGGATTGGTTGGTGCTGCCATTGATTAGGGTAAAGGGCAGTCCGATCACAAAGATGACCGATCCCAACGCCGTTGCGGCCAAGCCACCGGGGCGCGCCAGCAGCAGATCGGTCGCCGTAGCGCCAGGGGTGGGTTGCGGAGGTGGCGGGCGGTTTTGCGCACCCGTCGGGCTGACGGTCAACGTCAGGGTGAAAGCCAGAATGGGGACTATGTTTCGCGGGATCATGGTTGAATGCCTCGATGTATGCCAAAGCAATGGGTTAGATGCAATGGTTTAGAAGTACCCAAATTTTCGTTAACGGATGAAACGAAAATTCTGCACATTATTACCTTGGTAAATTTTCCCGTGATCATGGTGAGTTGCGGGTGGACTGAACCGTCGGGGATCTGCCAACCCATTGATATAATTGATTCACAGATATAATTGATTCACACCTTGGGTGCCTGCGCGATCTGGGGATCGAATCACAGGAAAATTTAGAGGAGGTAAATCATGGGGACAGGAAGTGAGCAGTCCTCACAAGGTCCGGCTGTCCTCTACTACCGGCACCGTGCCGACCATCGGAGTCACCGCCGCGCCTATTTTCATTGCGATCTCATTGCCGGAAAAAGGCCATCAACTGCTGGAGTCTGGAAGTTTGGTCATTAATAGCCTGACTGGCCGCCGCCGTCTGGGCCACCAGCCCGGCGTTTTTCTGCGTGACCTGATCCATCTGGATGATCGCCTTGTTAACCTGATCAATCCCGCTGGCCTGCTCGCGGGTGGCAAGGGCAATCTCAGCCACAATGTCGCTGACTTTTTTGACTGAGACCAGAATGGCCTGCAAGGTTTGTCCCGATTGTTCTACCAGTTTGCCACCCTCGCCAACCTTGGTCACGCTGTCCGTAATTAACGCCTTGATCTCTTTGGCGGCATCAGCGCTGCGTTGGGCCAATTTTCGCACCTCGCCGGCCACTACCGCAAAGCCCCGGCCCTGTTCGCCAGCTCGGGCCGCTTCCACGGCGGCATTGAGCGCCAGCAGATTGGTCTGAAAGGCGATTTCGTTAATCACGCCGATAATGTCGGCAATTTTGTGGCTGCTCTGGTGAATCGCCGCCATCGCCGTGACCGTCCGTTCGACCACCCGACCGCCCTCCTCAGCCTGGGTTCGTGCGGCACCGGCCAGATCATTAGCCTGAACCGCGTTGTCGGCGCTGTTCTTAACCGTTGCGGTGAGCTGTTCCATGCTGGCGGCGGTTTCCTCCAGCGCCGCGGCTTGCTCCTCGGTGCGCTGGCTCAGATCGGCGCTTTCCTGCGCGATCTCTTTTGCCGCTGTGCTGACCTCATCGATGGTGTCCATCACATTGCTGACGATGTTGCGCAGTTCCAGAATCATGGTTTGCATTGCCGCCTGCACCCGGGCGACCTCATCGCGCCCGGTGACGGTCACATCCTCGTTCAGGTCGCCATGGGCGACTTTTTCTGCGGTGATCACGACCCGGTTCAACGGATGCACAATGCTGCCGGCCAGCCACAGCCCGGCCACGCCCAGCACAAGCATCAGCGCCAAAGTACTCTCGCCCATTCTTATAGCACCGTGCTGGAATTGCGCTTCGATATCATCGATGTAAACCCCCGTGCCAATAATCCAGCCCCAAGGCTTGAATTCCTTAACGTAGGAAATTTTGTTCACCGGTTCCGTAGCCCCCGGCCTGGTCCACACATAAGGCACGAATCCGGCCCCGCTCCGCTTGACGACCTCCACGAATTCCATAAAGAGCAGCTTCCCACCCGGATCCTTGAAGTTTCGCATGTCCTGGCCGTCCAGTGCCGGTTTAATGGGATGCATAACCGTCCGGGGAAACAGATCATTGATCCAGAAATAATTGTCCTTGTCGTAGCGTAATGCCTTGATGTTGGCTAACGCTTCTTTCTGCGCCTCTACCTCAGTCATGGCACCGCTGGCAGCCAAATCATGAAACCGGGTCAAGATACTCGTCGCGGTCTCAATCAAAAATTCCAACTGAACTTTGCGATCATCGAGCAACTGATTTTTGAACTCGTAAAGATAAATCACGGTTCCAAAGCCAATCGCGGCGAAGGCCATGCCCAGAATCACCCAAATGCGCGTCGCGATCTTGATGCGCGTTAGCATCGTCTCATTTTTCATAACTACCTCTTTTAGCCGCGTTCCCTGATTGTGGGGAACCACGGCCCTTTGGTGGTTTTGTTGCGACTTTGTTGGTTTTTTATCGCAACTTATTTGTTTTTTATCAAAACCGGAAAGCAGCGGCTTGAATTCGCTGATGAATGGCTGAATGGCTGAATGGCCACCCGCCTTGACTCGACGGGTGCGGATGGCAAAACGGATTCAGCACTGCCGCTCCTACCGCAAGCATTGAAAAAGTATAGTCCACCAGTTAAAGCAAGCGACCCCGAAATGATGATTTTTGACCGATAAATGCGCCTCTGGTCCGCCGTTGTCGCACTGCCCAAATCTGGCGCGATTTCGATTTAATGATATTCATTAAGTGACAGTTCTAATTTTAAAATGTGCCGAAAAATTTATGTTGCAACGCGGCAAAATAAGCCTTATAGTCTACGAAGTGGAATTAACCCATCAAAGTTTCACTACTCAACTATGTTGTTTATCCAGTAGTAGTCACAATAATGAGGAGCAATACCATGAATCTCAGACACCTTGTTGTTTTTGTCGCATCCCTAGTCCTTTTGATGATCTCCATATCACTGCTGACCCAGATCTTTGATCAATATGGTGCGCTTATTAGCGAACTGTTGACGCTCTACGGCGTTGGCGCCATGGTGGGTTGCAGCTTGGCGGCGGCATGGCTGATGGGGGAATTCACCGATCAGCATTAACGCACTCGCGTTGTGGTCTACCAAGAATATTTATTATTGCCCATCCAAAAAAACCGTGATACTTCGGACACAGCCCGTTAATTACTGAACAGGACTTTTGCTAATAAATTTATTTTTAATCAAAAGCCTGGTGTTTGTATTCTTTAAACACGGTCCGAAGTATTTGCGGTTATCACTTAGTGGACTACTGCGTGGGGTGGAATGTCGGCTTTAATCTTTAACCCGTCTTTTCCACCAAGTGCAGAAACAGTTCCTCCAGTCGGTTCGCCTTATTACGGAGACTAGCGACCTCAATCCCGCGTTCCGACAACTGTCGAAACAGGGTGTTAATTCCCAGGGCCTTCGCCACCTCGACCTCCAGCGTTAATGGATCCAGTTGCCATAATGGATAACCGGGAATTTCGGGAGTCTTTGGCAAGGGTTCACGCAAGTTCAAGATAAAAGTCTCGACATGCAGCCGGCTTAACAAGGTCTGCATTCCGGTATTTTCGATGATCTGGCCTTGGTCAATAATGGCAATATGCCGACACAGGCTTTCCGCCTCTTCCAAATAATGGGTAGTGAGAATAATGGTCACGCCGTGCCCGTTAATCTCGCGCAGAAAATCCCACATCGAGCGGCGAATTTCGATGTCCACCCCGGCAGTAGGCTCATCGAGAATGAGCAGCTTGGGCTCATGCACCAAAGCGCGGGCGATCATGAGTCGCCGCTTCATCCCGCCAGACAGTTCCCGCGCCATTTGCCGACGCTTATCCCAAAGACCCAGTTGTTTGAGACAGATTTCAGCCCGTTCATAAGCACGATCACGGGGAATGCCATAATAACCGGCCTGATTGATGACGATTTCAGCAGTCGGCTCGAACTGATTGAAATTGAATTCCTGCGGCACCAAGCCAATGCAGCGTTTAGCGGCGGACAATTCCCGATCCAGGTTATGACCGAAGACTTCAACGACACCGCTGGTTTTACGCACCAGCGAACTGGCGATGCCGATGGTCGTCGATTTGCCCGCGCCATTCGGGCCAAGCAGGGCAAAAAACTCACCATCGGTGACCTCCAGATCAATGCCGCGCAAGGCTTCAAAACCATTGGCGTAGATTTTACGCAGATTATGGATCGTCAGAGCCGGAAGGGTCATAGTGGAATCAGGCAGTCACGGTTGTTGAGGCAAAAGATAAGGTTCAAATTCAGGCGTATAGCGTTCCTGCAAAACGCCACCGGGGCCAACCAGGATAAAAAACGCGGCCAGATGATGCGCAGTCGCCAAGCGAAAGCCAAATTCCGGTCCAGCGGCCATCAACGCGGTCGCCGTCGCATCTGCCTGACTGGAAAGATCGCCGATCATCGTCACTGAAGCCAGGGTTTGCAGAACGGGCCGGCCAGTGTGCGGATTGATGAGATGGGAATAGCGCCGACCGTCCTGCTCGAAAAAATTGCGGTAGTCGCCTGAAGTGGAAATGCTGTGATCGCCCAGCCGGATCAGCCGTTCTACAGCACGCTGGTCGGGGACCGGCTGCTCAATCGCGATAGTCCAGGGCTGCCCCTTGCCGTTGCGGCCCTTGGCCCGAACTTCGCCACCGATCGAAATCAGGTAGTCGTTGATGCCGACTGAGTTGACCCGCGCCGCCAGTTGATCGACGCCATAGCCCTTCGCAATAGCCGATAGATCAACATAGAGATCAGGCCGATCCTTCTTCAAGGCCGGCGGCTCCGCACGGACATGCAGTCGCCAATAGCCAACCCGCTCGCGAGCTTGGGCGATAGCGGCCTCGGATGGCGCTTGATCGCGGCGTGGCTCCGGCCCGAAGCCCCACAAATTGACCAGCGGCCCCACCGTAATATCGAATGCGCCACCGCTGAGTTCGCTGATTTGCAAGCTCTCAGCCACCACCTGCTGTAATTCTGGCGATACCGCGATCCAGTCAGTGCTGGCCTGACGGTTAAAATGCGACAGTTCCGAGTCCGGGTCGTAAGTGGACATCACCTTGTTGATACCGGCCAGTAACGTCTCGACCCGTGTTTTGAGATCGGCGGGAAGCGCCTGGCCCGGCGTCGGAACCAGCTTGAGATCGTAGCGGGTGCCCATGGTTGATCCGGAGAGGCGAACGGTCGGATCGGGTGCCGGCTTTTCGCAAGCGATCAGCAACAGCGCGGTCAGCAACAGCATCCCGCCCCGAAAAATAATCGCCGCCCGGCCAGCAATGGCAATGAACCCGTTGTTTTTCACGAAACTACGACTACCTTTTGAGGGTTAAGGCTATAAAGATTCAGGCCCTTCGCGTGCTGTGGTGTGGAACAGGCTTCTTGCCCGTCTCAGCACGGGCTGGAAGCCCATGCTACGCCCGCGGTTTTGAAATCAAGGCGAAAGTCCTGAAGGTCAAAAAAGCCCAGTCTTTCCTCTTTCCATTCCCTGTTTCCCGCAACCACAGCAAGGAGAACCAGCATGTCCGACCCAACGGCGCAAGATGATACGCCTCGTCCGGGCGATCCTGAATTAGCCGCTCAGCACGAGACCGACCCCGAACCGGCGAAGCTGCCTTTGAGTGGCATCCGGGTTATTGATCTGGGCACCTTCCTGGCCGGCCCTCATGCCGCCTCAACGCTGGGCGAGTTCGGGGCCGAAGTGCTGAAAGTCGAGCATCCCATCGCTGGCGATCCCATGCGGCGGTTTGGAACGCCCACGAAGCGCCATGACGCGACCCTGGTCTGGCTCAGCGAGGCTCGCAACCGCAAATCGGTCACGCTCGACCTGCATCAGGCTGAAGGGGTGCAATTGTTTCTACGGCTGGTGGAAAAATCAGACGTGCTGATTGAGAACTTCCGGCCCGGCACGATGGAGGAATGGGGGCTGGGCTGGCCGGAACTGAGCGCCGCCAATCCCCGGCTGGTTTACTTGCGAGTATCGGGCTACGGGCAAACCGGGCCATATCGTCACCGCTCCGGGTTCGCCCATATCGCCCATGCCTTCGGTGGCCTGTCCTATCTGGCCGGGTTTCCCGGTGAAACCCCGGTGTTGCCCGGCACCGTGCCGCTGGGTGATTACTTCTCCAGCCTATACGGGGCTATCGGAATCATGATGGCGCTGCGCCACTGCGAGAAAACCGGACGCGGCCAAATCATCGATGTCGGCATTTATGAAGCGGTGTTCCGGCAACTGGACGAAATCGCCGCTTCCTACGGCTTGTTCGGCAAGGTGCGGGAGCGGGAAGGCGCGGGCAGTTTCGTGGCGGTGCCGCACGGCCATTTCCGCACTCAGGATGACAAGTGGATCGCGATTGCCTGCACCACCGACAAGATGTTCGAGCGGCTGGCCGCGGCAATGGCGCGCCCGGAGCTGGCGTCCTCGGCGTTGTACGGGGAACAGCGCAAGCGACTGGCTGCCCGCAATGAAGTCAACCAAATCGTGATCGAATGGGTGGGATCGCTGCCCCGCACCGAGGTGTTGAACCGCTGTCTGGACAAGGAAGTGCCGATCGGTAAGCTCAACAGCATCGCCGATATTTTCGAGGATGAGCATTTTCAGGCGCGGGGCAATCTGGTCACGCTGGAAGAGCCGGGTTTGGGTGCGGTGGTGGTTCCCGGCGTGACGCCCACCCTGTCGGCGACGCCTGGTCGGGTTCACAGCCTGGGGCCGACTTTGGGCAATGCCACCTATGAAGTGATGCGTGAATTGCTGGGGATTTCCGCCGACGACATCAAGCGGCTGCGCCAGCGCAAAATTATCTAAGCCAAGCCTTCCGGGAGTAACGCAATGAGCAATGCTGATGAAACCGAACTGCCGTTGACCAGCATTCGGGTGATCGATGTCGCTACGGTGATCGCCGCGCCCTATTGCGCCGGGATTCTGGGCGAATTTGGCGCTGAGGTGCTGAAAGTTGAACATCCGGTGGGCGGTGATATTTGCCGGCGCTATGGCACTCCGACCGCCCGGGGCGATACCCTGGCCTGGCTGAGCGAGGCCCGCAACAAGAAATCGGTCACGATTGATTTGCACCGCCCTGATGGAGTGGCCGTCTTCAAGCAATTAATCGAAAAGGCTGATGTGCTGTGTGAAAACTTCCGGCCCGGTACACTGGAAAAGTGGGGGCTGTCCTGGGAAACCCTGCATGAAATCAATCCGGGTTTAATCATGCTGCGGGTCACCGGTTATGGTCAAACCGGCCCCTATAAAGATCGGCCCGGCTTTGCCCGGATTGCCCATGCGGTCGGTGGGATTGCCTATCTGTCGGGAATGCCCAAGGGAACGCCCGTCACGCCCGGTTCAACCACGCTAGGCGATTACCTGACCGGTTTATATGGTTGCCTGGGCGTGTTGATGGCCTTGCGTTATCGGGAGCAAACCGGCATTGGCCAGTATATTGACGCCGCGCTGTATGAATCGGTGTTTCGCTGCACCGATGAACTGGCTCCGGCTTATGCCATGTATGGCACGGTGCGCGAGCGGCATGGCCCCACCCATAATGATTTTGCCTGTCCTTATGGGCATTTTCCGACCCGGGATGGCAAATGGATCGCCATTGCCTGCGCTACCGACAAGCTGTTTGTGCGCCTGACCGAAGCGATGGGGCGGACTGAACTGGCGTCATCCGGCTTATACGGCGAGCAGAAAACTCGACTGGAACACCGGCACGATGTCAATGAAATTGTCCGGGACTGGTGCGGTTCGCTAACCCGTGAAGAAATCCTTCAAAAGTGTTTTGCGACGGGAGCGCCAGCGGGGCCGTTGAATAATATCGCCGACATTTTCGGGGATCGCCAATTCCATGCCCGGCGTAATCTGGTGGCCATTGACGATGCCGATTTGGGTGAAACCATTGTGGTGCCTGGGGTGATTCCCCGCTTGTCGGAAACGCCGGGAAAGATTCGTCATTTGGGACCGAAACTGGGCCAGCACACCGAAGAAGTTCTGGAAAACCTGCTGGGCATGAGTCCGGAAGAAATCAGCGGGTTAAAAAAGAAGCGGGTGATTTGAAGCGCCAGCGACAGGGTTAAAATCGAGCAGCGACCAGATTGAACTGGATCGGATGGTCACCCACACTTATAGGAATCCGACCTGAGTTGTGGAATTGCCGCTTCGAACCACCCCGGCGCTTCGCGCCACCCCTCCTTATCCAAGGAGGGGATAAAACCAGCACGGTACATCGCTTTTTCCCCTCCTTGAGTAAGGAGGGGTGGCCCC
>CAIRMO010000035.1 GCA_903879705.1 uncultured Candidatus Competibacteraceae bacterium
CAGAAGACGCCAAACGTCAGGCTGCCGCCGAGGAAGCGAAACGAAAAGTGGCAGAAGACGCCAAACGTCAGGCTGCCGCCGAGGAAGCGAAACGAAAAGTGGCAGAAGACGCCAAACGTCAGGCTGCCGCCGAGGAAGCGAAACGAAAAGTGGCGGAAGACGCCAAACGTCAGGCCGCCGCCGAAGAGACAAGGCACAAAACCGAGGTTGAGGCCAAACGTAAAGCCGAGGCCGAGGTTGCTGAAGCTGAGGCCAAACGTAAAGCGGCGGAAGCCGAGACCCGGCGTAAGGCGGCGGAAGAGGCTAAACGTAAGGCTGAGGAAGAAGCCAGGCGCAAGGCCGAGGAAGCGCGAAAGCTGACTCAGGAACTAGCGGCCCACGAGGTGCGGGAACAGTTTATCAAGGAGGCCGTACTTCGCCATGCCAACCTGATCAAGCAGCGCGTAGAGCGTAACTGGACGTTGCCGCCGGGCAGTAGCGCTAACCAGTCCTGCACCTTGCACATCGCTATGACCGGGTCCGGCGCGGTGACCGATGTGCAGATCGTGCAAAGCAGTGGTGACACGGCGTTCGATAATTCCGCTGTCGCGGCGGTGCAAAAGGCCTCGCCGTTACCGGTTCCGCCGGATCTCGAGGTACTCGCCAAATTCCGCATTTTCAATTTCCGTTTCAAACCAGGAGGTTAAACATTGAACCCGATAACCAGATTATTAGGTTTGCTGATGTTGTTGCTGGGCAGCGGCTTGGCTCATGCTCAATTGACGATTGACATTACCAAGGGCATCGAAGGCAGTGGCATTCCCATCGCCATTGCCCCGTTCAACGGTGGCGCACCTGAGGATATCGCCGGCATTATCACCGCCGACCTCCAGCGCACTGGCAAATTCGCGCCGCAACCGGCTGGATCGCGGGCTGACTATTCGGTGACCGGTCAAGCAGGTTCCGGCGGTTCGCGCGGCTACGTCGTGCAGTTCCAGTTGAGCGGCGCTCAGGGTGGCCAGTTGCTGAACCTGTCGTTCGACGCTCCCGCCAACCAGTTGCGCGCAGTCGCTCATCGCATTAGCGACCTGATTTACGAGAAACTCACGAGCGACAAGGGGCTGGCCGGCACTCGCATCGCCTACGTCGCCGGCGGCGGCGGAACCTGGTATCTGGTGGTCGCCGATGCCGACGGCCAGAATCCCCAAACCATCCTGCGCTCCGGCCAGCCGATCATGTCGCCGGCCTGGGCGCCAGACGGATCAAGACTGGCCTATGTGTCGTTCGAGGGCCGTCATCCGCAGATCGTGGTCCAGGATGTCGTTAACGGCACCCGCCGTACAGTATCCGCCGCACCGGGTATCAATGGCGCTCCCTCATGGTCACCCGACGGCCAGCGACTGGCCTTCACTCTGTCCAAGGACGGTAACCCGGAAATCTATACCCTCAACCTGGGGTCACAAACTCCGGTGCGCCTGACCAACGGCGGCGCGATTGACACCGAACCGGTCTGGCTGCCGGACGGTAGCATCGTCTTCACCTCCGATCGGGGCGGCTCGCCGCAGTTGTACCGGATCGGCCCCGGCGGCGGTGCAGCGCAGCGGCTGACCTTTGAGGGCGACTACAATGCCCGCCCGGCGGTGTCGCCGGATGGCCGCACTATTGCCATGACGCATCGGCGCGGCGGCCGGTTTCATATCGCCGTGCTGGACCTGCAAACCCGCCAGTTTCGGGTCCTGACCGCCGGCGGTCTGGATGAATCGCCCAGCTTTGCCCCGAACGGCAAGATGATCATCTACTCCAACGGCCAACGGCTGGCGGCGGTATCGGTGGATGGCGACGTCAAGCAGGAATTTGCCTTGCGCGGCAATGGCCGCGACCCGGTCTGGGCGCCGTTCGCCCGCTGATTTCGATGTTACAACCTGAAACTGAGGAGAAAATCACCATGAACCATCGGCTCCGCCCCCTGATTGCCGCTGCCGCGCTTGCGCTGTTAGCCAGTTGCGCCACGACCGACCAAACTACCACTGAGGAGCAGCAGACCACCCAGGATGCCGCGGCCCAGCCGGGCATTACCGCGCAGCCGGGTCAGGAGGCGTATAGCTACGGCTACGGTCAAGCTCCGGGTGGCGTTGATGCCTATGATGCCAGCGGCAATGCGGCGGGTGGGCGTCCCGGCCAGGCGGTTGCTGGCGGCGGCAATGCGGTTCCCGCCGACCGCATCGTCTACTTCAGCTTTGATAGCGCCGACGTTCTGCCCGAAAGCCGAACGATCATTGAAGCGAACGCCCGCAAGTTGACCAAGAATCAGCGGACCATTACTCAGCTTGAGGGGCATACCGATGAGCGCGGCAGCCGTGAATACAACATTGCATTGGGCGAGCGCCGCGCTAATGCGGTGCGGCAAGCCATGATCGCAATGGGCGTTACGCCACAGCAGATTCGCGTAGTGAGCTATGGCGAGGAACGGCCAGCGGCAGCCGGCCCGGATGAGCAAACCTATGCGCTGAATCGGCGCGTGGAAATCGTGTACTGATGGAAACCATCATCATGTTTTGCCCTCGGTTCTTGGGGCTGATCCTGCTGGCGATCGGTAGTCTGGCATTGCCCGGCGCCAGTTTCGCCCAGCGCCCCCTGGATAGCGAATTGACGTTGGAGATACTCCAGCGCATGACGCAACTGGAGGCGGAAGTCCGGCAGATTCGCGGCGAGCTGGAAATTCAGCGTCATCAGCTTGAGCTGCTTCAACCGGAGTCGGGCCGGGCGGCAACCCGGCCCACGCCAGTCGGCGTCGATCAAGCGTCAGCGGGGCGTTATGCCCCACCCGCGCCGGTTGTTTCTACCCCGCCGCCGGTTCCCGCGCCGCGTTCTGCCCAGGATGGAACCGAACAAGCGGACTTTGACGCCGCCTTGGGCGAGTTGCGGGAAGGGCGCTATCCGCAGGCGATCGTAGATTTACAGCGGTTTGTGAGCGCTTGGCCGAACAGCAGTCTGGCAGGGGATGCCCAATATTGGCTGGGTGAATCCTGTTACCTGAGTCGAAACTACGATGGGGCCAAGGAAGCGTTCATCAACCTGGGTCTGCACTACCCGCACAGCGCCCGATTGCCGGATGCGTTGCTGAAGCTCGGCTATATCTATGGGGAACAGGGCGATGCGACCCGGACGCGGGAGGTACTCCACAAGTTGATCCAGGTCTATCCGAACAGTCAGGCAGCCGGTCTGGCCGAACGGCGCTTGCAGTCGTTGCGCTGAAAGCAAGCGGAACTTGTGATTCCAGCGGATTGTTGTACCATTGGCAGCCCTTTTGGGCCGTTAGCTCAGCCGGTAGAGCAGCAGACTTTTAATCTGTTGGTCGTGCGTTCGAATCGCACACGGCCCACCAATAAAACAAGGAGTTAGGTAGATACCTAACTCCTTTTTCTTTGCCTTTGAACACGTCGTCCAGCCTGAATTGCCCATTCATTCTTTGGAGAATGCCCTCTTGACGACCATGAAAGCCGTGCGAATTCACGCCTATGGCGGCCCCGAAATGCTGCGCTATGAAGATGCGCCGCTGCCGCAACTTAACCCCGATGATCTGCTGATTCGGGTGCGGGCGGCAGCGATCAATCCGGTGGACTGGAAAATCCGTGCGGGTTATCTGCAAGGCTTTCTGAACCATCCATTGCCGTTGACGCTGGGCTGGGATGTGTCCGGCGAGGTGATAGAAGCTGGCCCGGAAGTCACCCGGTTCAAACCCGGCGATGCGGTTTATACCCGGCCCAACATCGAACGGGACGGCGGCTATGCCGAATACATCGCAGTCAAGGCCAGCGAGGCGGCACTCAAGCCGGCCAAGCTGGATCATGATCATGCCGCCGCCGTGCCGCTGGCGGCACTGACGGCCTGGCAGGCGCTGATAGACGTGGCGCAACTGCAGAGCGGGCAAACCGTGCTGATTCACGCTGCCGCGGGTGGGGTCGGCAGCTTTGCGGTGCAACTGGCCAAAGTGCGGGGGGCGAAAGTGATCGCGACCGCTTCGGCAGTCAATGTCGGCCTGGTTATGGCGCTGGGTGCTGATGAATTCGTTGACTACACCCGCACCCGGTTTGAAGACGTGGCGAAAGAGGTGGACGTGGTGTTCGACACCATCGGCGGCGAAACCCAGGAGCGGTCCTGGTCGGTGTTGAAACCGGGCGGAATACTGGTTTCGGTAGTCAGTCCGCCGCCGGAAACCATCGCTGCCGAGCAGGGCGTCCGCAGCGCCTTTGTCTTTGTCCAGCCCAGCGGTTCGCAACTCGACGCCATCACCCGGCTGATCGATGAAGGGCGGATGAAACCAATCCTGCATACAGTATTGCCGCTCCATGAAGCCCGGCAGGCGCAGGTGATCAGTCAGGGCGGCCATGTGCGCGGCAAGATCGTGCTGCACGTCGCGGATTGATGGTTTCTGCCATGCCTGCCTGCACCACCCGGATTGACTTGCCCACCCCGGCCCCCGGCACCCAACGAACGCTGACGGTTCACCGTTACGGCCAGCCTGGCACCCGGCCTAAAGCCTATGTTCAGGCGGCTCTTCACGCCGACGAGATTCCGGGGCTGCTGGTCGCGCAACATCTGCTGCTCGGTCTGGAGCAGGCGCAGCGTGAAGGACGAATCATCGGCGAAATCGTGGTGGTCCCGGTCGCTAACCCGATTGGCCTGAGCCAGCATCTCAACGGTCGGTTGCTGGGGCGCTTTGATTGGGAAAGCACCGGCAACTTTAACCGGGGGTTTCCGGATCTGACCGCGTTCGTGCTGGACCGGGTACGGGGCCGGTTAAGCGCCGATCCAGCAGCGAATGTGGCGCTGATCCGGGCGACGCTGAAAACAGCGCTGGCGGAGCAGAACGCGGTGCGGGAAACCCCGGCGCTCAAGCAAATCTTGCTCGGTCTGGCGCTGGACGCCGATTTCGTGTTTGACCTGCATTGCGACAGCGAGGCGCTGCTGCATCTCTACGCCGGGCAAGGACAGCGTGATGTAGCGGTCGCACTGGGCGCGGAGCTGGGCGCGGCGGCGATTCTGCTGGAAGATGCGCCGGGCGGCAGTCCGTTTGATCAGGCTTGCGCTGGCCCGTGGCGACGCTTGCGGGAGGCATTGGCCGGGGAAGGACCGGTGCCGCTGGCCTGCTTTGCGACGACGGTGGAATTGCGTGGCCAAGCCGATGTGAATGATGACTACGCGGCAGCAGATGCGGCGGCGTTGTTGCGCTTTCTGCAACGGCGCGGGGTGCTGGCCGGCGATCCGGGGCCATTGCCGGTGCCGGGTTGCGAACCGACGCCACTGGATGGCGTGGATGTGCTAACGGCACCTGCCGCCGGGGTGCTGGTTTACCGCAAGGGGCTGGGCGCGTGGGTGATGGCCGGCGAGGTGGTGGCGGAGCTGGTTGACCCGCTGGGGGAATCGCCGGGGGCGGCCCGGATCTCGATTCGCACCGCAACTGAGGGTCTGCTGTTGACCCGGATGATCGAGCGGCTGGCGCGGCCCGGCCAGAAGTTCTGCAAGATTGCCGGGCGGGAACCGCTCAGTTACCGGCAGGCGGGTCAGTTGTTGGAGGATTGAGCGTTCCTCACACCAGCACTTCCCGGCATGGGGGGTGACTGAGAAACGCGGTCGGGCTGGCCGTCAGGCCATAAGCGCCAGACTGGAACACCACGATCAAATCGCCGATTTCGGTTTTCGCCAGTTCCATCCGGTCGGCCAACACATCCAGCGGGGTGCAGAGTGGCCCTACCACCGTGACCACTTCCCGCTCTGTTCCAAACACCCGGTTGCCGACCACCACTGGATAGTTCTTGCGGAGGACTTGGCCGAAATTGCCGGAAGCGGCCAGGTGCTGATGCAACCCGCCGTTAATAATGAGAAAAGTGTGGCCGCGGGACACCTTGCGATCCACCACTTCTGCAACGTAAATCCCGGCTTCTCCGACCAGATACCGGCCCAGTTCCAGTACCACCTCCGCTTCCGGTAATCGTTCCGCGACGATGGACAGCCAGCGGCCCAGATTGGCGGCAATCGGTTGCACCTCCAGCGGCCGGTCGCCGGGAAAGTAGGGAATGCCGAAACCGCCGCCGATATTCAGCAACCACACGCGCCCCGGTGCGTCATCCGCCAGCCGCAACGCCAGTTCAAAAATACGGTCGTGGGCCTCGATCAGCGCTTCGGCCCGCAGATTTTGGGAACCGGTGAACAGGTGAAAACCCTGAAAATCCAGGTCAAGCTCGTCAATCCGCCGCAACAGCGCCGGAATCTGCTCGGCATCCACGCCAAACGGTTGGGAACCGCCGCCCATCTTCATCCCGGAGGTTTTCAGCGCGAAATCCGGGTTGACCCGCACCGCGACCCGGGGTTGCCGACCTTGTTCTGTGCCGAGTCGGGCCACGATCTCCAGTTCGCGGGCCGATTCCAGATACAGGGTGATCCCGGCGGCAATAGCGGCGGCCAGTTCCGGGGGACGCTTGCCGGGACCGGCGAAACTGATATGCGCTGGATTCATCCCCGCATCCAGCGCGGTTTGCATTTCGCCCAGCGAGGCGACATCCAGCCCATCGACCTGGCGGGCGAGATGCTGGACCAGCGCCGGCATCGGATTGGCCTTGATCGCGTAATGCAGCTTTATGGATGACGGCAAGATCCGCCGCAACCCGGCGACTCGTTCATCAATCAGGCGGCGGTCATAGGCATAAAACGGCGTTTGTCCGACCCGCGCCGCCAGTTGCAGCAGCGCCAGCCCACCAATCTGCAAGCAGTCGTCTACCACCGGAAACTGGCTCATTGGCCAATGGATAGGGCGGGGGGTATTCATCAACTCTTAAACCTTTGCCACGGAAGACACGGAACACACGGAAATTAATGGAAAAACTGAAAAGCCAGCTTTCTTGAACCTTCAACCTTTAACCTTCCTGAAACAGCCCACGCAGTTCTTCGACCAAGGCTTTGCGGTCGATCTTGCCGTTAGGATTGCGCGGCAAATCACGGTTCCGGGGAACTACTTGCAGCGGGACCATGAAATTGGGCAAATGCTGCTTGCAATGGGCGATTAACCTGCCGGTGCTGAAATTCGCCTCCCGTAGCGGCTTCACCACCGCCACAATCGCCTGACCCAGCGCATTATGGGGAATGCCCAGCGCTGCCGCTTCGGCGATCTGGCCGCTGCTGTACAACACTTCCTCGACTTCGGTGGGACTGACCCGGTAGCCGGAAGTCTTGATTAGATCATCCTTGCGGCCCAGGAAATATAGAAAGCCGTCCTCGTCAATCCGCACCGTATCCCCGGACCATACCGCCAGTTCGGGAATCGGCAGGCCCGGATTTTGGCCGGGAACCGGGCGGAACCGTTCAGCCGTCTTGGCCGGATCGTTCCAGTAGCCGAGCGCTACCAGCGGGCCGCGATGCACCAGTTCCCCCGGTTCGCCGGGCGCGCACGGCGTTCCGTCTTCGCGCACCACCAGCACTTCAGCATTAGGAACGGCCTTGCCGATAGAATTCGGGCGACGATCCAGTTCTGCCGGCGGCAAACAGGTGGAGCGGAACGCCTCGGTCAGGCCGTACATCAGGAATGGCTGGGTTTTTGGCAGTGACTGGCGCAGCGCGCTCAAGGTGGCGCGAGACATAGCGCCCCCGGAATTGGTGATATAGCGCAAACAGTCCGCCGCCGCCTCCGGCCAAGGCAGCGGTGCCAGTTGCACCCACAGCGGCGGTACCGCCGCCAGCCCGGTGATGCCTTCGCGGGCAACAGTCGCGATCACGTCGCGGGGCAACAGATAATCCATCAGCACCGTCCGCGCTCCAGCGACAAAAGCGGTGGTGAGCTGACTGAGGCCGTAGTCGAAACTGAACGGCAGGACGGCCAAAATCCGGTCTTCCGCCCGATTGTCCAGATACTCGGCAACACTGTAGGCGCCGGCCAGCAGGTTGCGATGAGACAGCACCACGCCTTTGGGTTTGCCGGTGCTGCCCGAGGTGTACAGAATCGCCGCCACATCGGAATCAATCATTCGCGCCTGCGACCGGCCCGTATCCGCAGTCAATAACGCCGGCCAGTTCATGATTTGCACCGGTCGAGTCGGGCGGGGAGCCGCAACCGGGCCGTCGACCAGAACCAGACTGTGCAGGTCAGGGCAATCGGCCAGCAGGGGTTGCAACCACTCCACCCGGTCGCCAGCGGTCACCAGGACCCGTACAGTGCAATCACGCAAAATGTAGGCAACCTGCTCCGGTTTTAGCAGCGGATTGATGGGAACGAACACTCCGCCAGCCAGCGCGGTCCCAAACATGGCGGCGACGGTTTCCAGCCGCTTGGGCAGGTAAACAGCGACCCGTTCGGCCCGGTTCAGGCCCAGCGCCAGTAGCCCCCGCGCAACGCCCTGAATCAGGCTGGTCAGTTCGGCGTAATCCAGGGTCGTCTGCCGGTGGACGATGGCGGCAGCCCCAGGACGACGTTCCGCTTGTTCGAGAATGAGTTCATGCAGCAGTCTGGCCATGTGCGGTTCCGGGGTTGGATAGCGGCGGATCAAGGGTTGAAAGTACCAGCATAGAGGGGAAACCATGAACAATCAGAAATCTGGCCCGCCGCTGGCGTTATACACCACCAGCGGCTGCCATTTGTGCGAACAGGCCGAGGCGTTGCTTGGGCAGGTGGGACTGACGTTCAGCCGGGTGGAGATCGCCGATGATGCGGTCTTGCTGGAACGCTATGGCGTCCGCATTCCAGTGGTGCGTCGTCTGGATACCGGCCAGGAACTGGATTGGCCAATAGAGGCGGTGGCGCTGGAAGATCTGCGTTGATTTCATTTCTCCTCCAAACCTTCAGGCCCAAATCCCGGCCCTGCGGGTCAGACCCCTGGGCACCGCCTGGCAACTGAACCGGTTGTAGAGGTAGCACGGACATCCTGCCCACGCTACGATAAATCCCACCATTTAAATCGGATTCCTGTAGTGACCGATCTTCTGGCAAAGTAGAAGTAGACACGGGTGCTAAAATGACGCCTCCGCTTCCTGATCATGTTGCCCGCCTTGATGTCTACCCACCGCGCTCAATCCAGCATTGCCCCACCCCTGCATCCCATTCTGCCGCCCGATAACCGCCAGCCGCTGCGCTGGGGTCAACTGTACGGCGCTGCGCCCGCCTTGGCGATTGCTGCCGCTGCCCATCGGTTTCGTGGGCTGGTGCTGGTCATCACGCCTGACAGCCAGACCGCGGCGCGATTGAATACCGAACTGCGGATCTTCGGTGGGCCGGAACTAGAGCTTCTGGCGTTTCCCGACTGGGAGACCTTAGCCTACGACGGCTTTTCGCCGCATCAGGACATTCTCTCGCAGCGGCTGGCAACCCTGTATCGCTTGCCGCAGCGGCGGCGAGGGGTGCTGGTCGCGCCAGTGGCGACCCTGATGCAGCGCTTAGCTCCCCGCGATTATCTGGATCGGTATGCCTTGTTGCTCCAGATTGGCGAGCGGCTGGATTTGGCCAGTTTCCGCCAGCGGCTGGAAGCGGCGAGTTATCTCTGTGTGTCGCAGGTGGCTGAACGCGGCGAATTCGCAGTGCGCGGATCGATCCTCGATCTGTTCCCGATGGGCGCAGCCCAACCGTACCGGATCGAGTTGTTCGATGATGACGTGGAGAGCATCCGCGCCTTTGATCCCGATACCCAGTTGTCGGTGGATAAAGTCCAGCAAATCAAACTTTTGCCGGCGCGGGAGTTTGCGCTGGACAAAGACAGCATCGCGCACTTCCGGCAGGGCTGGCGGCGGCAGTTCGAGGGCGATCCACAACGGAGTCCGGTGTACCGCGAGGTCAGCGCCGGTCATGCCCCCGGCGGGATTGAGTATTACCTGCCGCTGTTCTTTGAGCAGGCCGCGACCCTGTTCGATCATCTGCCGGAAAGCACCTTGGCGATTCGGCTGGACGGGGTGGACGCGGCGATGGCAGCGTTCCAGGACCAGATCATGGATCGCTACGAACAGCGTCGCCATGACGCCGAGCGGCCATTGTTGCCGCCACCGCTGCTGTTTCTGCAAGCGGATCAGGTCGAACAGGCGCTGGCGCGTTATCCACGGGTTGAGTTGCAGGAGGCGGGCGATGGCGGGGTAAATTACCCCACCGCCCCACCGCCGGCCTTGTCGCTGCAACCGCGCCAGGAACGGCCCGCCGCCGCGCTGGAGCAATTTCTGGCGGAATTTCCGGGCCGGGTGCTGTTTGCGGTTGAATCCGCCGGGCGGCGGGAGGCGTTGCTGGAGCTGCTACATGGCTACGGGTTGCAGCCGACCGTGTGCGAAACCTGGACCGGGTTTCTGGCGCGGGAGGAGCTGAAACTGGCGTTGACGGTCGCGCCGCTGGAGCAGGGCCTGCTGCTGACTGATCCGCCGCTGGCGATCATCGCCGAGCCGCAGTTGTACGGCGACCGGGTGCGGCAAACCCGGCGGCGGACGCCAAGCCGCGATCCCGAAACCATCCTCCGCAACTTGACCGATCTCAGCCTCGGCGCGCCCATCGTCCATGAGCAACACGGCATTGGCCGCTACGCCGGGCTGGAGCGGCTGGAGATGGCGGGGATTGACGGCGAGTTTGTGGTGGTGGAATACGCCGATGAGGGCCGGCTTTATGTCCCGGTGGCCTCTTTGCACCTGCTCAGCCGCTACACCGGCGCATCGCCCGAACACGCGCCGTTGCACAAGCTCGGCAGCGGACAATGGGAGAAAGTCCGGCGCAAGGCCGCGGAACAGGCGAGCGATGCGGCAGCGGAACTGCTCGACCTGTACGCCCGCCGCGAGGCCCAGCCGGGTTATGCCTTTACCTTCGACGAGGCCGATTACGCCGCCTTTGCCGCGGCCTTTCCCTTCGAGGAAACCGCCGATCAGCAGACTACGATTGCCGCCGTCATTGCCGATCTGCGTTCCAGCAAACCGATGGATCGGGTGGTGTGCGGCGATGTCGGGTTTGGCAAAACCGAGGTGGCGATGCGGGCGGCGTTCGTGGCGGTGCATGGCGGGCGACAGGTCGCGGTGCTGACCCCGACCACCCTGCTGGCCCAGCAGCACTACCAGAACTTTCTTGACCGCTTCGCCGACTGGCCGGTGCGGACTGAATTGCTGTCCCGATTCCGCTCGATCAAGCAACAAACCGAGACGCTTAAGGCGCTGGTCGAGGGCAAAGTGGATATTTTAATCGGCACGCACAAGCTGTTGCAGGACGGGGTGCAATTCAAGCAGTTGGGACTGGTAGTGATCGATGAAGAGCATCGTTTCGGCGTCCGGCACAAAGAACGGCTGAAAGCCTTGCGAACCGAAGTGGACATCCTGACTTTGACCGCGACTCCGATTCCGCGCACCCTGAATCTGGCGATGGCCGGAATGCGTGATTTATCGATCATCGCGACTCCGCCAGCGGGCCGGCTGGCAGTAAAAACCTTCGTCGGCCAATGGAATCCGGCCACGATTCGGGAAGCCTGTCAGCGGGAATTAAAACGTGGCGGGCAAATTTATTTCCTGCACAATGAAGTGGACACCATTCAACAAATGGCGGCGCAGGTGGCGACGCTCGCTCCGCAGGCCCGGATTGCAGTGGCCCACGGCCAAATGCGCGAACGGGATTTGGAGCAGGTGATGCTGGATTTTTACCATCAGCGCTGCAATCTGCTGGTCTGCACCACGATTATTGAATCCGGAATTGACGTGCCCAGCGCTAATACGATTCTGATCAATCGCGCTGATAAGCTGGGACTGGCGCAATTACATCAACTGCGTGGACGAGTCGGGCGTTCACATCATCGCGCCTATGCGTATCTAATCGTCCCGCCCAAAACCGTGATGACCACTGATGCGATCAAACGGATTGAAGCCATTGAGTCACTCGAAGATTTAGGCGCTGGTTTTCTGCTGGCCAGTCACGATTTGGAGATTCGCGGTGCGGGGGAATTACTGGGCGAACAGCAAAGCGGCCAGATTCACGAAGTCGGTTTTACTCTGTACATGGAATTACTGGAGCGGGCGGTAACCGCCCTTAAAGCCGGGAACATTCCGCAACTGGATCGACCGCTGGATCATGGGCCGGAGATTGATTTGCAAAGTCCGGCGCTGATTCCCGATGATTATTTACCGGATGTCCATAGCCGGCTGATTCTCTACAAACGGATCGCCAGCGCCAATGATGAAAGTGAATTGCGGGAATTGCAGGTGGAAATGATTGACCGGTTTGGCTTATTGCCCGCGCCGGTGAAAACTTTATTTCGGGCGACCGGGTTGAAACTGCGGGCCATGCCGATGGGGATCAAAAAGATTGAAGCCGGCCCGAATGGCGGGCGGATTCGCTTTGGGCCGGAGCCGAATCTGGACCCGGTCAAACTGGTGCGGCTGATTCAGCAACAGCCCAAGGTTTATAAACTGGATGGCAAAGACAAACTGCGGTTTATCCGGGAATTACCCGACGTTGAGAGTCGGGCGATGGCGGTGGAAGGATTGCTGGAAAAAATCGGGAAATATTAAACAAGCTTAACGATTTGCTTCGCTTGCCCGCGTAGCACGGTCAAGTGCAACGCCTAGTGAGGCTAATGGTCGCCGATCGGGATTATTTCGGCAATTAAAGTTTCTGGTGCAATATCTTGTTCGTTTGGCCAAGTAACTGCGCCAAATAGAGTACTTACTTGGTTAAAGTAATGAATATTTTTGAGTTCATTAAAAGAGACGCTTTTTTTAAGATAGGGTTTCATGTCAAAAATTCCTTTACGTCCATCTTCAATTTCTACATAAATTTGCTCTGTACATGACAAAAATTACTCAATCTTGTAATATTCTTTTAAATCAATGAATTGAATCAATGTGCGTAGTGCAATCTCAAGCGAATGCGTTATACTCAACAACGCCTCGCGGATAAAACCTAATCCAACCCTGAAAATACTTTTGGCAAGGCGAAGACGCTTCTTGATCTTGATCGGTTTGACGTTTTCATGCTGCCATTCACCGGTGCGATGTGCCCAGCAAAAAGCGATCGCGAGGACGGCTAACAGGCGTTTAATGCGCAAGCGATGAGTAATATGAGTATCTTCAAGATTGAATCCACGTTCCTTAAAGCAACTAAACATCGTTTCGATTTGCCATCTTTCACCATAGTACTCAATCGCCTGGTCGCCCGCCTGATCGGTAGCGACGATCAATAATTGACCATCGTCCAAGCATAAACCCGACAGGAAAA
>CAIRMO010000036.1 GCA_903879705.1 uncultured Candidatus Competibacteraceae bacterium
CCGAAACGGCCAGTGTCGGGCATGGCCCGCCATTTCAGCAATGTCGGATGATAGAAACCGTAGGTCGGGCAAAAGCGAAGCGTTGCCCGACAGGTTCAGGGGATGGATGGGGAGATGTCGGGCAACGATAAGGCCGTTGCCCGACCTACCCGGCTGACCGGTTATTGGAAGTAACCAATTCCGACCCCGATTCCAGCCGAACTACTCTCTGAAAATATGGCGTCGGTTATTTGTCTTTTCAGTTTGTCCAACTTAGCTGTTTCCCCCAGTGGCTTTCCAATCACTGTACGTCCGACACCCGGAAGAATATCCAGCTTACGCCCCGCCCATGACCCAATCATGCCTCCAATCCCAGAGCTAATCCCTCCAAATACTGCACCTTTCAATCCAGACTTGGCGACATCAGACCACGAACACCCTTTTCCCGCCGCGTTTGCCGCATCTTCCACACCTGCTATCAACCCAGTTAACAAAGGACCGGCATTAATAGAACTTGCAAGACCTGCGAGTAGTGCAGCCCGTGCTATGTCTACCGGATCTCCATTACTCAAGTATGCGGATACTCCACCAAACACCGCACCGATGGCTGCGCCTGCAATATTCAGAGCAAAGCGCCCATCAGGATCTGAAAAACTAACAGGATTATTGATGGCATATTGGTAAAAATTGGCAGCTCCGCCACTGAAACGAATCGGATCCTTCTCGGTCCACCTCCCGATCTCCGCGTCATAATCCCTGGCTCCAAACCGCACCAGTCCAGTATCCCGGTCATACAACCCGCCGGCAAAACCGAACGGTTGGAAACCGGGATTGCTGTCGGTAAGCACCCGCCCGAACTCGTCATACTCCATCTGTTGTTCAATCGTGCCGGTAGCGGTATTCACCACCAAACGCGGACTGCCGAGATGGTCAGTCAGAATCCGGTAGGTCTGGCCGCCCCTGATCAGGTAATGCGGGACATTGGCGCGACCGGCATAGACGAAGCGGCTGACCACCGCGCCGGTGGTGTCGAGTTCGGCGATGGGCTGGAGTTGGCCTTGGTACAGGAAGCCTTGCACCAGCGCGCCGCCGATCTTCTTGCCCACTCGCCGGTTTTGGCCGTCGATTAGTTCTACTTTGTCAGATTACGAGCAACCATTTGATTTATAAAGTTTTATCAATTTTACTCACTTTATGTGAATTTTAGCGAAATCAATAGGTTGTGTTTCAATCTGACAAAGTAGAATTAGGTACTCAATCGCGGTACCGCCGGGCAGAGTGACGTTGCGCAGGTTGCCGAGGGCGTCGTAGCTGTAGGTGGTGACGAGGGCACCCACCGTTTTGCGCTGCAATTCGCCGTTGGCGGTGTAGGCATAGTTGGCGTTGCCATAGGTCAGCAGCCGATCCTGGGCGTCGTAGGTGGCGTTGACCGTGCCGCCACTGGTGGTGCTGAGGCGGTTGCCGTTGGCGTCGTAGCTGTAGCGGGCGATGACGGCATGGTCGCGCTTGACTTCAATCAACTGGCCGAGGGGGTCATAGCCATAGTCGTAGGTCGTTGCGGCGCTGCCGGCGACGGTTTCCACCTTTTGGGTGATCCGTCCGCCCTGGTCGTAGGTGTATTGCACCGCTAACCGGGGAGTGGCGACATCGTAGGTGGCGGTGTAGCGGGTGATCTCGCCAAAGCTGTTGTAGGTGTAGCTGTCGCCCACTTTGTCGAGGCTGGAGCCCGTAAGCAGCCCGTTCTCGGCACTGCGGGCCAGCGTGAGTGCCCCGGCCTGAGTGAGCAGGCTGTCGGCATCGTATTGATAGGCGATGGGATTTGCGCCGTCGACGGTGATTTCCGCAACCCGGAAGTCGTTGTCGTAGCCGAAGCCAACTTGTCCAGCGATAGCGCCGCTCCAAATCACGCCAGTCAGCAGCGCCTGGTTGTGGGTGAACGCCAGGGTGAGATTGCCGGGGGCGGTGATGCCACTCAATTGCCCGGCGGCCGTGTAGCTGTAGCCGTAGCCGCCCGTCGGTGTAGTCAGGGCGCTGAACCGACCGCCGGCGTCATAATCGCTGGTGATCAGCCCACCATCAGGCCGGATGACTTTGACCGGTTGCCGATCCAGGTTGTATTCATACTGCGTATTGCCGCCATCGGTGACGGTGGGCGGTTGGTAGGCGGCGGTGAGATCAACCGGGGTGTAGGTGAAGTCGTGCGCCAGCCGGCCCGGGGGCGTGAGCGCCGTCAGGTTGCTGTTGGCGTCGTAGTCAAAGCTAATGGCGCTGGCGTCGGGCAGCGTTTGGTTCAGGACCCGCCCGACGGCGTCATTGGCGAAGGTGGTCACCCGCCCCAGCGAATCGGTGGTGCTGGCCAAAAAGCCGCCGGCATCGTAGCTCAAGGTGATGGTGCGCGCTGTGCCGCCACTGCCTTGGGTAGTGTTGCTCAACCGCCCGCGGGCGTCGTAGCTGTAGTGAACGGCGTCCAGCCCGGTGAGTCCGGTTTCACTGACCCGGCCTTTGGCGTCCAGCACCGAGTAACTGACCCGTCCGGCGGCGCTGGTGGTGGTGGTGATGCGGCTAGCGGCATGGTAGACGCTGGTGGCAAGCCGACCGTTGAGGGTGGTGTTGGCGATCAGCGTGGTCAGACTCAGCGGGTCGCCGGGTGTGGTCAGGTCCGCCGTCACTGCGGTGGTCAGGGTTGAGGTCAGGCCGCCGCTGGTCACGGTCTGGCTCTTGGTGATCGGGGCTTGCATCCCGAAGCGTGGATCGGGGCCTTGAATAGCGACCGTCACCGTGCCGTCCGGGGCGGTGGTTTTCACCGTGCCGTTGGTCTGGGTCAGTGTTTCAGTTTTGATCCCATCCGGGGCGGTGACGCTGCGCTTTTGGTCGCCAATGGGCAGATTTTCCACGGTATACGTCGTGGTTCGATTCAGCGCCGTGGTGCGGGTGGCCGCAAAACCGTTCGGGATCGAAGTCCGCGCCAGAGTTTGGCTTCCCCCGGCAGCATCAGCGTCGCGCTGCAAACGGCCCAGCGCGTCATAGCTGATCTGGGAGGCATGGCCGTTGGGATCGGTGAACTGAGTCAACAAACCCCCACTCGTATAGGTCATCTGGAAGGCTTCACCCGCGGGATTGGTGACCCGGGCAAGATAGCCGTTCGTGTCCAGCGTCAACCCGGTGCGTTGGCCGAAGGGACCGGCGATGGCGGTGGGTTTGCCGTTGCCGTCGCGTTCGAGGGTGGTAACGTTGTTATCGGCGTCGGTGATCGTGATCAACCGTCCGGCGCTGTCGTAGGCGAAGGTGTAGAGCGTTGTGCCGGTGAGGGTATCCACCGTGCGCAGATGCCGTCCGCTGGCATCAAAGCTGTACAGTTGCCGCCCGTCTTCGGAGGCCACCACCAGCTCATTCCCAGTGAAACCAGTTAAGGGCGGCGAAAGCTTGAGGAGGTGCATGCCGGCATTCTCATTCTTCACTGCGAAAAAGATATTGCCATCAGGTGCGACTGCAACTTGAGTTGGAAGACCCAGACGAGCTTGGGTTGCGGGAGATCCTTCGGCAAATTCCATGCTGTAATAATAACCACTGACACCACTACCGGTAATCGTGGTGATGATCCCATTGGGCTTCACCAACCGAATGCGGTCATTCCTCGAGTCGGTAAACAGCATGCTGCCATTCGGCATCGCGGCTACACTGCCTGGGGCCGCATCCCAGAATTGACCGCCAATACCGGCTTGCGTGGCTAGGCCGCCATCCCCACAAAAAAGAGGCAGCTTATAAGGATAAGCAGTGTCTTGAGCACATGCCCCGCTGCCAGCCACCGTCGTAATAACACCGTCTGGGCCGATTCGCCGCAGGCTTGGTCTCAGGTAACGTAACGTCGTGGGACTGCTGCTGTCACCTACTGCTGCGCCGTTGTCGAATACCCAGATGCTGTTATCCGGGGCGATACCCATTCCGCCTAAACCGCCGAAGAAGGCTTGAGTCGCGGGACCACCGTCGCCATTGCTGGTTGGGTTATAAGCCGGAGGGAGTGCGCCCGCAATCGTGGTGATGATGCCATCCGGGCCGATCTGACGTATACGAACAGCCTCCGAAATTAGAATGCTGCCATCGGCGGCGACGGCAATCTCATAAGGACTAGCGAGTCCCGCCTGCAAAGCGGGACCGCCATCGCCACAGGAGTCATTTTTTGAGCGATAGCAAGAAGTTCCGTTGCCCCCGATGGTGGTCACAATGCCATCCCGCCCTATCCGGCGAATCCGCCTATTGCCTAGATCGTTGATCACGATGCTGCCATCCGGCGCTGGGACAATTGAAACAATGTTAGCAAACCGCGCCTGAAGCGCGGGCCCACCATCACCGCTATAGCCATAGGTGTCGTCAGCGTCCGCAATCGTCACCACCCGGCCATCAGCGCCGACCCGGCGAATCCGGGAACCGCCATCCCCGAAAAGTACACTGCCATCGGACGTGACCGCTACATCGCGCACTCTCTGTCCCATTAAGCAAGCTTGCGCGATCGGGACGTTTTCACCCAAGTCACAGTTACCTCCACCCCCCGCGAAGGTGGTAATAACCGAATTCAAGCTCAGCGCTGCGCGCTGCTGCCCCCCATCACCCCGATAGACCACCTTGCCGTTCGGGTCATACACATGGTGAACATCCAGCGTCCAGCCGCCGATCCCCTGTACCGCAAAGCTGGGAGCGCCCACGGTTGCGGTATAGCTGCGACTCAAATAGATTTCCTGACGGGCGCGATCCCCGGTAAACGGTACGCCCGAGGTTCGACCGAAACTACTGGCACCACTGGCGGGCTGCTGGTAAGCGCCATCATAGGCATAGCTGAGCGTCACCCGCGCGGTCTGCGATCCACTCAAGGAACGACCATAACCATCCTTGCCGTCCCAAGTAAACCGGGTTTGCGTGGCGTTTCGATCGAAGCTCCGTTCGATGACGCGCCCGGCGATCGCAATCGCCAGATCAATTCGCTTGAGGCTGGCCGGGACACTGCCGTCGCCGAGCGGAATCACCAAGGTGCTGGACGAAACGCGGCCCGGCACCCGGTCGCTGCGGTAATTGAGCGAGAACCCGGTGCCCGCGACCGGAATATGCTCGCCCAGCGTCTGATTTTCACACTCGATAATCGAGCCACACTGCCGAACCGGATTGGGCGGGTTTTGACCGTCATCATTATCGGGTGGCGGAACGGTCGGGCCTTGAGCATCTGCCGGCGGTCCAAACGGCCAATTGCAATCCCAAGTCGAGAGGTGGGCCAGTGGCACCCGCCACAGGCTCTTGCCGACCACCGGATAGAGGTTGGCGAGTTGAGTCCGTTCGGCGTCGGTAATCCCCAGCGCCGTGAGCGCTGCCGCATCCGCTGCTGTCCCACTGCCGGTCACATCAAGATCAGCCTTACCGTTGCTGATGCTCAGAATCTTGATAATCCGCCCGTTCGGCGCCGGGATCCACGCCCCTTGGGTGTTGTCGTAGTAACCGACCGGCACCGCGCCGCCAACCGGGAAGTTGAGGAAGTTATCGACGTAAAACGGCACCGGCTGGTTAAACAGCACATCTTTGCCGTTGAGTTTGGTCGTGGCCTCATCAGTGCTGATTTCGACCGCGTAGGTGTAGCCGCTGGTCGGCGGCAGCGGCGCGGGCATGGTCTTTGGGCCATTCGCACCTACCGTGTATTCGGTCGCCCGCAGGGTCAGGCTGGAGACGGTCCGGGTGCTGCCGTCGGGGTTATAGACTTGGGCGGTCGTCCCCGGTGGAATCAGCAAGGTTGCTTGCCGGGTGCCGTCCTGGTCGGTAACTGGAGAACCCTGGGCCACCTGAACCGCCGACTGGGTCAAATCCACGACCGTCGCCTGCGTATCGCGGGCGATCAGGATGGTGTCCTCCACCACCACAAAATCCTGCCAAGGAACCGCTTCCTGGCGTTGCGCCGGCAAATACCCGCCCCGGGTATAAACGACGGTCAGCAAGCCGCCACCATTGACCGCCAGATCGAACATCCCATCGGCACGGCTCAAGGTCTGGCCGAATTCAGGATGACCGAGAATCGTCATCGTTACCCCGGACAACGGCGCATTGCTCTTGTCCAGCACCCGCCCACGCAACACTGCGGTGCGTTTCGGATCAATGGTGCCGGATGCGACGCCGGTTTGAATCGGATTCGCGCCGCTGTAGAGGAATTGGGTCGCGGCATACGTGGTGGTGGCGACCGTCGGATCGGGCGGCGGGGCAACCGTGGCCGGATCGGGCGGGGGAGTGCCGCCTGCTGGATTGACGGTGATGGTCACCGTAGCGAACGCGCTCAACGCTCCATCGCTGGCCGTCAACCGCAGGACGTAAGCCCCCGCAGCGCTGAAGGTGGCGGTCGTGGTTTTAGCATTGGCACTGCCAAACGTGACCGTGCCGGGGCCGCTGTCCTTCGTCCAAGTGACCGTAACCGAGTTGGGAGGATTGGGCAGGCTGTCATCGGTGACCGTCCCGCTTAACGTGACCTGATTTGCCGGCAGCGTGATGGTCTGCGGAGTACCGGCATTGACTTGAGGCGCTTGATTGGTAGACGCCGCCGCGACGGTAATCGTGAAGCTCTGCTCATTGAACAGCCCGCCGCCGTCCGTGACCCGCACCACAACATTGGTTCCGCCCGCTTGACTGGGCGTCCACTGAATCAAACCGGTCGCCGCATCGATGGCCATTCCGTCCGGCTTGGTGGGGAGCGCGTAGGTCAAGGTGTCGCCCGCGTCCGGGTCGGTCGCCGTAACCTGATAACGGTAAAGCTGCCCGGCGGTGGTCTGGGTGATCGCCGTGGAAGTAATCGTCGGCGCACGGTTGGTCGGGGGCGGTTCGATCACCGTCACGGTGGCGGTGACCGGCTCGCTATCGACGGTGCCGTCGTTGACGATCAGTTGCACCACGTACGGCCCGGCCAGATCCGGGACGAAGGTGGGCTTGATCGGGTCGGTCGTACTCAAGCTGGCAGTGCTGCCGTCGGGACGGCTGATGAAGGACCACCGATAGGTGAGCGAGTCGCCGTCAACATCCTGCGACGCGGAGCCATCCAAAGTAACCGTGGTACCCGTGAGCGGGGGTTGATTTGGCCCGGCGGCGTTCGCCACCGGCTTGGAATTCTCGGTGCTGATGATGACCGTGTCGGGGTCGCTGTCTATGGCGCCGTCGTTGACGATCAGTTGCGCCGCATAGGCACCGGCCTGGTCGGCGACGAACGTCGGATTGACCACGATCTTAGCGGACTCGGACAAGGTCGCGGTGCTGTTGGCTGGCTTGGTCGGCAACGCCCACTGATACGTCAACGGGTCGCCGTCGGCATCGGTCGAGCCGCTGCCGTCCAAGTACACCACGGCGTTCCGGGCGACGGTCTGCGCCGGACCGGCCTCGGCCACCGGCTTGGTGTTCAGGGTGCTGATGGTGACGGTGTCGGGGGCGCTGGCGACCGTGCCGTCGAAGACGATCAGTTGCGCGACGTACTGGCCGGGGTTGTCCGCGGTGAATGTGGGCTGGGGCGCGAACGGATCGGACAGCGTCGCGCCGCTGCCGGCGGGGATACTCGTCAGCGACCATTGGTAAGCGAGGGCATTACCGTCCACATCGGTCGATCCGCTGCCGTCCAGATGCACCACGGCATTCAACGCCACGCTCTGGTCGAGGCCGGCGTTGGCCACCGGCGGCGAGTTCTCGGTGGTGATCGTGACGCGGTCGGCGGCGCTGTTGACTTGACCGTCGTTAACGATCAGTTGCGCCTCGTATGGCCCGGCTTGGTCGAGGGTGAAGGTCGGACTGACCGTGGTGGGGTTACTCAGGGTCGCGGCGCTGCCGGCGGGTTTGCTCGGCAAGGTCCAGGCGTAGGTCAGGGCGTTGCCGTCCACATCGCTCGAACCGCTGCCGTCGAGGGTCACGATCGCGCTCACCTTCGCGCTCTGGTCGGGGCCGGCGTGCGCCACCGGCGCGGTGTTGCGGGTGCTGATGGCGACGCTGTCGGGCGCGCTATTCGCGGACCCGTCGTTGACGAGCAGTTGCACCCCATAGGTTCCGGCCTTGTCGAGGACGAACGTGGGGTTAACCGTGGTGGCGCCAGTCAGCGTCGCGGTGCTGCCCGCCGGCCGACTGACCAACGACCAAGCATAGGTCAGGCTGTTGCCGTCGACATCGCTGGAGCCGCTGCCATCGAGCGCCACGGTCGTTCCCACCGTGGCGGTCTGATCGGAACCAGCATTCGCCACTGGCGGGGTGTTGGTGGTAGCGCCCGTTCTGATTGTGACCCGATCGGGAACGCTGAGCGCCCGTCCGTCGAAGACGATCAGTTGCGCCACATACTGGCCGGACCGGTCAGCGACGAAGGTCGGCTTCGCCGACAGCCGATTCCTCAAAACCGCCCGGCTGTGGAACGGCTTGCTCAGCAGAAACCAGCCGTAGCGAAGCTGGTCGCCGTCGGCGTCGCTGGAACCGCCGCCGTCGAGTTGCACGGTCGTCCCCACCGTGGTGGTCTGATCGGGTCCGGCGTTGGCGACCGGCCGGGTGTTGGCGGTGACGCGGGCTTTGATCTCGACCCTGTCCGGAGCGCTGTCCGCCCGCCCGTCGTTAACGATCAATTGCGCGACGTACTCGCCCGCCACATCGGCGACGAAAGTGGGCTTCGCCGTTTGTGGGCTGTTCAACACGGCCCGGCTGCCGGACGGCTTCGTCCGCAGGGACCAGCGGTAACTGAGCGGATTGCCATCGGGATCGCGGGAGGCACCGCCATCGAGTTGCACCGTACTCTGGATCGGCACGGTCTGATCGGGTCCGGCGTTGGCGACGGGGGGCGTATTGCCACTGACGGGACAGACGACCGAGGCGCGGATGAAACTGCCTGGTTTGCCGTTGAGTTCGACGATCAGGGTGTTTTGCGGTTGGAGCGAAACCGGCTTATCGATCCGGGTGACCGTTCTCTTGAAATCCGCCGGGCTGACCACGACAGCACCATTGAGCTGGAGGGTGGCGCTGGTGACGCGGGTTTTGCTGCTGTCGCCGTTCTGGACGGTCAGCGTGCATTGGCTGCCCGCCTGCGGTGGCAACGCGAAGGTCCGGGTGATGCGCTGGGGAGCGCCGGCCCCCCGGACGAACTGTTCCGGGCCGAACACGGTCTCCGGCTCGGCGGTGAACGAGGCTAAACTGAACAGCAGCAGCAGGCTGAGTCCAATCCATAACCCTAAACCGGAACGGCTCTGAATCACAGCACGCAGTGTCGACATGGCGGGACCTTATAGCGGGTTGATTAGTTCTACTTTGTCAGATTGAAACACAACCTATTGATTTCGCTAAAATTCACATAAAGTGAGTAAAATTGATAAAACTTTATAAATCAAATGGTTGCTCGTAATCTGACAAAGTAGAATTAGTCAGGTAGGGCGAGCATGGCCCGCCATTCGCGGGGCGGCGGATGGTCGGAGAAGGCGGGCAGTGGAGGAGAATTCTAGGGGGGATTTGTAAAGCGAAGATTAACTGGATGTGAATTTTTGTAACCCGATCACTGTGTTTTCGTTAGTTTAAGCCAGGTAGCCAAGTAGGTCGGGCACAGGACGTGCCCGACATTGGCTCTGAACCCGTCGGGCAACGCTGCGCTTTTGCCCGACCTACGAAAACTACGAAAACAGCCGTTATGGACAATCACCCCGCAGCGCGATGACCCGCTCCCGCAACAGCGCCCGTTGTTGGTAGTGTTGAGTACGTTCCATTTCCGGTTCATCGCTCAACAGTTGCCGGGCATCCGGTATTAAATTGGCCATTTGTGGCGCGGTTGCATACATGATAGTCACCTCCAGAATGGCTGGATTATTTCGGTGAAAAGATTTCGTATTGTCGCGCTAGTCGATTCCAGGTTTCAATTTCGGGCATCATCAATAACTGGTGGGTAAACTCCAGTGCCGAGGCTAGATTGACTTGCGCCACTGCGCTTAATGATTCGCCAAGTTCAAAACTTTCACCACGAATCGCCAGTTGAAAGGCCGGTGGCGGCGGATCAGTATTGATTTGTCGATAAACCTGCAAGACTACTGCAGGCGACAAGGCATGACTGGTATAGCCAACGTCTTCAGCCGGTTGCAAGCGGGTAAACTCGAAGGGCGACCGGCAAGAAACACTGGCATCTACAAACAGCGCCAGTGTCCGGTTTTCCAAATCCACCGCATGTTCAATCTGCAACTGAAAATCAGTCAGCAGTTCAATATCATCCGATTTATGCAATGGCTCCTGCAATTCCACCAAGCGTTCCAAAAACGACGGCCCTAAAGCGTCATCGCCTCGACTGGGATTGCCGACGGCGATAATCAACAGCGATTTATTCAAAACTGGTAACTCCTTCAGCAATTCCCGCTCTCTATTATTTACGGTGCTTTAGCAACCTATATCAATCGGTTGTAAGATCACGACGGTCTGGCTGACCTCGCGATCCACCGTTATCACAGGAAAATTTACACGCAAGGAAAATTTACACGCAGAAAAATTAAAGGTAAGCTCAGTTCAACCTTCAACCTTCAACCTTCAACCTTGAACCTTCAATGCCCACTCTTCTCGAACGCCAGAAATATCTAATCGACTATACGCTGGCGGCTCTGTTGCGGCGTAAGACTCGCACTCTCGGTCTGGTATTAATCTATGCCCTGCTGGTCTTTCTGTTCAGTTCGGTGCTTCTGCTCAGTCAGGGCTTGCGACGGGAAGCGGCGATGCTGTTGCAGGATGCGCCGGAAGTGATCGTGCAACGATTGAGCGCTGGGCGGCATGATTTATTCCCCGCAAGCTGGCTGGAGTCCTTGCGCCGGATTCGTGGCGTCAGCGCGGTTCAAGGCCGGTTATGGGGCTATTACTACGACCCGGCGGTCAAGGCCAACTACACCCTGATGGTCACGCCCGACCGAGGATTGGCTGCCAATGACATCCTCGTCGGCGCAGCGCTGGCCCGGATTCGCCAACTCGGCATCGGCGATTTTCTCAGCTTGCCTACCGCTACGGGCAAGCCACTGCCGCTCAAAGTCGCCGGCATTCTTGATTCTGCCTCGGAATTGATCAGCGCCGATCTGATGCTGCTGTCTGAGACCAGCTACCGGGTGCTGTTCAATCCACCGCCTGATACCTTCACCGACGCAGTTTTGACCGTCCGCAATCCCCGCGAGGCCCGCACTGTGGCGGAAAAAATCGTCTTGGCGCTGCCCGGCAGCCGACCGATTCTCCGGGCGGAGATTCTGCGAACTTACGATGCGGTCTTCAACTGGCGCGAAGGGATGGTGTTCATCACCTTGGGCGCGGCGCTGCTGGCATTCATGATTCTGGCCTGGGACAAGGCCGCCGGATTGAGCGCCGAGGAGCAGCGTGAGATCGGTATTCTCAAGGCCATCGGTTGGGAAACGGGCGACATTCTACGGATGAAGCTGTGGGAAGGCGCGTTATTATCGCTGACCGCCTTTTTAGCCGGCTATGTGTTGGCTTATTGGCAGGTGTTCTATGGCGGCGCCAAGCTGTTTGCGCCGGCGCTGAAAGGCTGGGCGGTGCTGTATCCCGACTTCCGGCTGACTCCGGCGGTGGATGTGCAGCAAGTGCTGGCCTTGCTGGCAGTGACCGTGCTGCCCTATATCGTCGCGACCCTGATTCCGATCTGGCGGGCAGCGACGACTGATCCCGATGCGGTGATGCGCGGATGATTGAATTGACCGAAGTCAGCAAAGTATTCAATCAGGGTCGGCCTAACGAATGCCGGGCGCTGCGCGGGGTCAGCCTGACTTTGGATCGTGGCGGGATCACGGTATTCAAAGGGTCCAGCGGGTCTGGCAAGACCACGCTATTGACCTTAGTCGGCTGCCTGGCGCGGCCAACCGCCGGGCGGATCACCCTCGACGGTGAGTTGCTTTCCAATCTGCCGGAGCGGTTCCTGACCGAGGTGCGGCGACACACTTTCGGCTTCGTATTCCAGCAGTTCAACCTGATTCGGGGGCTGACCGTGCTGGAGAATGTGATGTTGCCGGCTTATCCGCTGGGCCGGCCTTACCGCGAACTGCGGGCGGCGGCGCAGCTCCTGCTGGAGCGGTTCGGCATTGGCGACAAGGCGGGCAGCCGTATCGAATGGCTGTCGGGTGGCGAAGCGCAACGCACCGCGCTGGCTCGCGCCCTGATTAATAACCCGGCGATAGTGATCGCCGATGAACCAACCGCCAATCTGGACAGTACCCTGTCACGGGAAGTGTTGGCGCTGCTCGGTGAACTGGCGCTACAGGGACGGACCCTTTTTATTAGCAGCCACGATCCGTTGGTGTTTGCCGCAGATCAGGTCAAGCGGTTGATTGAATTACGCGATGGGCAAATCGTGGGGGACTGCCGATGTTGATTACCTCGTCCATTGTCGCCCTGCAAGGCATTACCCTGAGTGTTGCCGGGACGGTGTTATTAGCCAGTGGCTTTGCCTGGCGGATTCTGCGGCATTGGGATATTAACAATGGCAGTGAATTGCAATTGCGGCTGGAGCGACGCACTTACTTGATTTCCACGCTATTAGGTTTTGCGCTGGGAGCGGAATTATTATCACTGCTGCTGTTTGTTCACACTGCCGAAAACCTGTCCAGCCAGTTTGTCGGGGCAATGTGCGCAACCGGGGTATTGAATATCAACGCCTTTGGATTTCCCACATTACTGTTGAAAATTACAGTTTTTTTCCTGGCGGCGGTGTGGCTATTATTGAATCGCGTGGACAACCTGGGCCGTGATTATCCATTGGTGCGGGCGAAATATGGATTGCTGTTGCTCATCGCGCCCCTGACGGTTATTGAACTGGCGTTGCAGACCGGTTATTTTCTGGGCCTGGAGCCTGAAATCATTACGTCCTGCTGCGGATCGCTGTTCAGTTCCGAGACCCAGAGCGTGGCGGCGGAGTTGGCCGGCTTGCCGCCGAAGCCAGCCCTAACCGGATTTTATATGGCGGCTGCGTTGATTCTGGCCGTAGGTCTGGCATTTTTGCGCCGGTTGGGGTGGGGACCGCTATTCGCCGCTGGCAGTTTGTTGATCTTTGGCGTCGCCATTGTCTCGATCGTCGGTTTTCTATCATTGTATGCGTATGAAAGCCCTAACCACCATTGCCCGTTCTGTCTACTGAAAGCGGGCCATGACTCGGTAGGTTATGCGCTCTATCTGCCGCTGTTTGCGGCAACCGCCTTTGGACTCGGCGCTGGAATCATTGCGCCATTTCGCCGGATCGCCAGTTTGCAAGCAGTGATTCCCAGTGAAGTTCGGCGCTTAACGATACTGGCATTGGTGGGATTTGGACTGTTTTATGGAGTAGCGACCTGGCTGGTACTGCGATCCCATCTGATTTTACTGGGCTGAAAACATTTAGTGGGTTTCCAGCAAATCACTTAACTCCCCGCTGGTTTTTCGCAAGTTTTAATTTTCCGTGGGCTAAACACGGGCTGATTTAATGCCGGATGCCCGACAACTGCTGAGCGGTGAACCGGAAGCCGCCGGCAGTTCCCATTTTGCTACTCGCCGTGACTGGCGATGAGTAGCCGATCGCCTGCGTCAACCCACTCAAACAGGTCCAGCAGATCCTGGTTGCCCATTCGGATACATCCATGCGAAAGCGGCATACCCAGCAGCGCGTCCTCCGGGCAACCATGCAGATAAATGAAGCGGCGCAGAGTGTCGCAGACGCCGCCGCGATTAAAGCCTGACTCCAGCCCGGTCAACCACAGAATCCGGGTTAGAATCCAATCCCGCTCCGGATAGCGGGCCGCCAGTTCCGGGCTGTAAATCTCGCCGGTTGGACGGCGTCGGACGAACACCGTATTCAAAGGCAATCCAGCGCCGATCTTGATGCGGATGCGGTGCCAACCGCGCGGGGTACAACCACTGCCGTGCCGTTCGCCCGGGCCGTTGCGGGCCGTCGACACCGGATAAACCCGCGTCGCTCCGTCGCCTTCCAGCAGCGTCAGTTGCTGGCGGACAATGCTAATCCGGATCAGCCGTTCGCTCATGACCAGGTCGGGTAGGGGTGGCGGGCCAGTTGCGAATTGTAGTAGCGGTGGTCGTGGGACACGTCTTCGCCCAGCCAGTCAGGCCGCGCAAACGGTTGGTCGGGGCGACTCAGCTCCAGCTCCGCCACGATCAGTCCAGCATTGGCACCGGCGAATTCGTCGATTTCCCAACAATGCCCGCCGAACGGCACCCGATGACGGGTCTTTTCCAGAAGCGGCTTCTCGCAGAGGGTTTCAAGAATCTCCTCGGCGTCAGCCAGCGGAATGGGGTATTCATACTCGCTGCGCTGGATGCCGATCGTTCCGCTCTTGATGTTCAGAACGCCTTGGCCAGCCGCGATCCGCACCCGCACCGAACTTCGGGCATCGCTGATCAGGTAGCCTTGCCGCATCTCAATCGACCGCTCGACCGATTCGCGCCAGCGTTCATCGCGGACCAGAAATTTATGTTCGATTTCGGTAGCCATAGCTGCTCCAGTCAAGCGGATTTTGTGCGGAACCAGGACGATGAAACGCCCGGCGTTGTGTATGCTTTGTGCCATCCAGAATAATCGATTGCTCTACAGGAGAACCGCACCATGAGCGACCCCCAGCTTAACCTGTTGCCGCTGCTTGATGATGAAATCATCGCTGAATTACGCGAGGTGATGGAGGACGAATTCACCGATCTGATCCGCTCGTTCCTGAATGAGTTGCCGGTTCAAATGGAGAATTTACAAACCGCTATTGTCGAGGGTGCCGCACCCGATCTTTACCGGATCGCCCACAAGTTCAAATCCAGTTGTGGCAGCCTCGGCGCGGTTCAGTTAGCGGAACTGATCCGGCGGCTAGAGCAGGCCGGGCGAGAGAATGCGCTGGACGGAACGGCAGCATTGTTGATGGAAACCCGCAGCGTCGCCCAGGCGACGACCGTCGGGCTAACTGCCGAGATGGGTCGCACGGGCTGAACCGGCCAGATTCGCCTGGACGGGCAACGGCACCTTTCAGGCAGCCATCAGAAACGGATTTAACCGCCGGGCGCAGCTTTCCGGGTTTTCCAGATGTGGATGGTGACCGCCGGGTACGATTTTGACCGTCAGGTGGGCGACGCGAGCATAGCGATCCTGCATATAGGCCCGCTTGACCAGATAGCCGGCTTCGCCACAGAGCAGCAGAGCCGGGGCCTGAATCCGCGCCATGTACGCCAGAATTTGCGGCTCGGCCAGATACAGCGGTGAAACAAAGCGCAGGCGTGGATCGGTGCGCCAGCCGAAACCGTCGCCGACCGGCTTCACCCCGCGCTCTACCAGAATCGTCGCCGCCCGCCACGACAATCCGCTGGCCTCACACCGGGTCTGAATCGCCGCCTCCAGACCGGGATAGAGCGGCAGACGCTTGTTGGGCAAGGTGTGCATTTGGGCCAGCGCCTTGCGAAGATTGATCGGGCTATCGTCCGGATGACTGGTCGGCGGACCAAAACCCTCAATCGCCGCCAACCGGGTGACGCGCTCCGGCAGCACGGCGGCGACGAAACTGGCGATGCCGCCGCCGAGCGAATGACCGAGCAGGGCGAAGCGTTGCCAACCAAGCGCATCAGCGGCGGCGGCTACATCGGGAATGAAATCCACAAAGTGATAATGACTGCCGGGTGGGCGATGGTCGGAATAGCCGTGGCCGGCCAAGTCCAGCGCCACCAGCCGAACCCCTGGTAGCAGTGGAGCCAGAGCGTCGAAGCTGGCGGCATTATCGAGCCAGCCGTGCAAGGCCAGCACGGGAACGCCGTCTGGCGGCCCCCAGACCCGCGCCGCCAACCGCAAATACGGCGTTTGCAATTCCAAATCTTCAACCATGTCCCGTCAGCCTTTAACTTTTAACCTCGACGTATTTCACGCTATTCCGGGGTTCCGCCATCATCTCAGCCACCGCATCGCGCCATTGGGCGTAATGGGCGGTTTCCTTGTGCCGGGCCGGCGCGTCGGCGTCGCGATAGACTTCTACCAGCACAAAGCGGGTTGGATCATAGGTCTGCTGAATCACGTCGAACCGGGCGATTCCGGGTTCCTGGAGGCTGTGCCGGGCATTGTCCAGCGAAGCCGCCGTGAAGGCCGCGACGCAGTCCGTTTTGACGTGAACGAAAACATGAACGATCAGCATGGGTGAGGCTCCCGATCAAGGTTTAGGCGATGCTCTTGGGCAGAAAATCCAGCAGTAATCCACAGAAGATCGCCAGCCCGAATGGATGGTTGTTGAGAAAGGCTTTGAAACACTCCTCCGGCTGGCGGGCGCGAATCAGGTATTGCTGATAGAGCGCCAGCCAGGCTGCGACCAACAGGCCGAGATAGTAAAATCCGCCGCGCCCGGTCAGCAGCCCAATCCCAATCAGCAGGATGAGCAGCGCCAGTTGCAGATAGCCAATGATCCGCTTGTCCCACGCGCCGAAGCGAATGGCGGTCGATTTCAGACCGATCTTGAGATCATCTTCCCGGTCGACCATCGCGTACTCGGTATCGTAGATCGCCGCCCACAGGATATTGACGATAAACAGCAGCCAGGCGATCGGCGGCAAGGTATTGGTGATGGCGGCATAGGCCATGGGAATTCCCCAGCCAAACGCCGCGCCGAGATGAAATTGCGGGAAATGGTGGAAGCGCTTCATCAGTGGATAACTGACCGCCAGCGCCAAGCCAACGAAGGAGAGCTGAATGGTGAGCGGGTTTTGAGTCAGGACCAGGGCGAAGGCCAGGAGGCAAAGTCCACTGGCGAGACCCACCGCTTCACCTAGGCTAACCCGACCCGCTGCCAGCGGTCGGTCGCGGGTGCGCGCAACGTGTGGGTCAAACGTGCGGTCGGCGATGTCGTTGATCACGCACCCGGCTGAGCGCATCAGCACGACGCCGAGGACGAACACCAGTACGGTTCCCCGTGGCGGTTGGCCGTTGCCGGCCAGCCACAGCGCCCACAGGGTTGCCCACAGCAGCAGATAGATCCCGATAGGCCGGTGCAGGCGCATCAGCAGGGCGTATTCGCGCAGGCGGTCTTCAATGCGATCGATAGTCATGGTTAGGAATGGTTAGGATCAGTGTTAGAGTTAAAGTCAGTTCTGGATCGGAAACCGGCCAGATTAACCGGCAAATCGGGCAGGAAAACTTCGCAGACCAATAATGGGCGGCGATCCAGCCGGAATACCGAGCGTCGGCCCCAGAGCGTTTCCAGGGGTTCGGCGCAACCGGCCACGGCGCGTTGATGCAACCGCTGACCGGCAACGATACGGGCGACTTCGACTGGGCCGCGTTGGACGCCAGGATCGGTGAACAGCGCTTCACCCAGGGGTCGGGTTCCCAGCCAGGTCAGCCGCCGTCCGCGACCGCGTAGGGTACAGGCCGGGATTACGGTGCGGGCAAAGACCCAGGGCTGTTTATCGCAGCGCAGTTGCACCTCGCGAGTCCAGGCCCAAGCATCGAGCCGGAGCTGCAAGGCGCGGGCTTCATCCTGATCTGGACGAATCCAGCCCTGACTCAGCACCTGCACCCGAAGTTGGCCCGAACAACGCTGGCGCAACCGCCGGGTCAACGAGCCGGCGTCGAACAGCCAGTCGTTCAATTCGGCAGGCCAGTCGCGCTGCCACACCGGCGGGTGTAAATGCCAGCGCGGCAGCGTATGCAACGAAACAGGAGAATCCGTAGGCAAGGCGGCGAATTCGATCATGGCTTGAAAGCGCAATTATGGCATGGTTACACCATAGCCGGGGAATTGGCACGGGCGCGGCCTTATCCACTCGGCAGTTCGCGGAACCGTCCGACATTCTGAATCTGGAATCAACTAACCATGCCAGAAGCTCATCACTCACTGATATTTTCATTGTTTCTGATTTTTACCGGCGCAGCGCTGTTTGCGACGGTGGCGCTGTTTGCCCGGCAGGCGCTGCCCATCGCCTACATCGTGCTGGGCATCGTGATCGGCCCTTATGGCTTCGGGCTGATTAACAATGCCTCGGCCATCGAGGAAATGGCCCAGATCGGCATCATGTTCCTGCTGTTCCTACTAGGCCTGGATTTGTCGCCGCAACGGTTATTGCAAATGCTGCGCAAGGCCACCCTGATTACTCTCGGCACGTCGTTGACGTTTGCGGCGCTGGGCGGTGGGGTCGCCTGGCAGTTCGGCTACACCTTGGGCGAGAGCCTGCTGGTCGGGGTGGCGATGACTTTTTCCAGCACCATCATTGGCTTGAAGCTGCTGCCCACACGCACACTGCATCATCAGCACACCGGCGAGATCATCATCAGCATCCTGTTGTTGCAGGATTTACTGGCGATTGCCGTGTTGCTGCTGGTGGATGGACTGGGTGGGCGCGGGTCGTCGCTGCAAGGTCTGGGATTGCTGATCATTACCTTGCCGTTGCTGTTGGGCTTCGCTTATCTGGCCTCGCGCTATGTACTGATACCGCTGATTGCTCGCTTCGACAAAATCCGCGAATACATTTTCCTCATCGCCATTGGCTGGTGTCTGGGTATTTCCCAAATCGCGGACATGCTCGGTCTGTCCTACGCGATTGGCGCGTTTATTGGCGGCGTGGCGCTGGCGACCAGTCCGATTTCGCTGTACATCGCCGACAGCCTCAGGCCGCTGCGCGATTTTTTTCTAGTGCTGTTTTTCTTTTCGCTGGGGGCCGGATTTGACACCGGGATGCTGGGCGCGGTCTTCGCGCCGACGCTGTTGCTGGGTGGGTTGTTGATGATCGCTAAACCGTGGGTGTTTCGCGGTTTTCTGCAATGGGCGGGAGAGCGGCCCCGGATTGCGATGGAGGTGGGGGTGCGGTTGGGCCAGGTCAGCGAGTTCGCCCTGCTGATCGCGGTGCTGGCGCAACAGAATGAGTTGATCAGTCGGGAGGCGTCCTACCTGGTGCAGGCGACCACGCTATTGACCTTCATCGCCTCCACCTACTATCTGGTCCTCAAATACCCGACGCCGGTCGCCATTTCCGACAGTCTGCGGCGGGATTGAGTTGGATACCAACCAAAGCAGTCGATTGAAGGATCGCTGGCGACCGGCATTCGATATGCTGGCGTTTCTGGCGGTGCTGACCGGGTTGGGCTGGATCGTCGTCGAAGGCGCGGGTCACTTGCATTACAACTGGCAGTGGTACCGAATCCCGCCCTATTTCTACCGCATCGAGGCTGGCGGGTTTTACGCCGGCCCACTGTTGCGCGGACTGGCAGTAACGCTGGAACTGACCGGCTGGAGCTTGTTGCTGACCCTGGGGCTCGGTCTGACCGCGGCGCTGCTGCAACGATCTTCGTCCTGGGCGGGCCATGCTTTGGCGCGGCTTTATGTCGAAATGGTCCGCAATACCCCGCTGCTGGTGCAGCTTTATCTGGTCTATTTTATCCTCGCGCCGATTCTGGACCTGGACCGATTTATGGCGGCGGTGCTGGCGCTGGCGATCTTTGAGGGCGCATTTGCGGCAGAAATTTTCCGTGCCGGGATCGAGGCGATTCCTCGCGGTCAATGGGAGGCGGGATGCGCGTTGGGATTGTCGCCGTATGCCGTTTATCGCCAGGTGATTCTGCCGCAAGCCATCCGCCTGGTCTTGCCGCCGCTGACCGGGCTGGGGGTTTCACTCATCAAGCACTCGGCGCTGGTCAGCGTGATTGCGGTGGCTGACCTGACCACTGAAGGGCGTAATCTCATCGCCGACACGTTTATGACCTTTGAACTGTGGTTCACCATCGCGGCGCTGTATCTGGCCCTGACTACCAGTTTGTCGCTGCTGGTGAGCTGGCTGGAACACCGCCTGCCGGCTTCCGGCACAGGACCGGGTTGAATGGGGACTCCGCGCAAGCTGCGGTTCGGCTGGCTGGATGTCGTCATTCTGGCCGTCGGGTTCGGGCTGATCGGCTATGTGCTGTATCGGGCGCAAAGCCATTTCTATTATCAGTGGGACTGGCGGCTCATTCCCGGCTATTTCATCCGCTATGACGCCGCGCAGGGTCATTGGGTACTGAATCTGCTGGGTCAGGGCTTTCTGGCAACGGTGCGATTGGCCGTGTGGGGAAGTCTGCTGGCGGCAGTGATCGGCGGCGTTATGGGTATCTGTCGAGTCTCGCGTAGTCTGTTTCTGCGGTTGATCAGCCGGACTTATGTCGAATTGATCCGCAACATTCCGCCGCTGGTGTTTATTTTCATCTTCTATTTCTTCATCAGCAGTCAATTGACGTTCCTGCTGGACTTGGAGAACCCGCTCATCACTGCCAGCCCGCTCGTGTTGCGGGTAGTGGCGTTGCTGTTCGGTCCGCCGGAACTGCTGCCGAATTTTCTGTCCGGGCTGATTTGCCTGGCGCTGTTCGAGGGTGCTTATGTCACTGAAATTGTCCGGGCCGGGATCGAGGCAATTCCGAAAGGGCAGTGGGAAGCGGCTTGGGCCTTGGGTCTGCATTCATGGCGGGTGTTGACCGAGGTGATTCTGCCACAGGCGATGCAGAAAGTACTTCCGCCGTTGGCTGGACAGTTTATTTCGCTGATTAAGGATTCGTCGCTGATTTCGCTGATTTCCATTCAGGAACTGACCTTCACGGGTACGGAACTGGCGGTGTCATCAGGACGGGTCTTCGAGGTCTGGCTGACCATAGCGGCGCTGTATTTTCTACTGTGCTTCGGACTGGCGCGAGTGTTTCGACGGCTGGAATGGCGGTTGAGAGAGAGGTAGGGATGGCGGGAGACAGAGTACAAAGTATAGAAACAGAGTACAGAGTACACAGACAGGACTTTTGCGTGCCTACCCTTTTCCGTCATTCCCGCGTCAGCGGGAATCCAGTCGGTCACGGGGAAAACTGGATACCCGCCTTTGCGAGTATGACGAATTTGGATTAATCGCTAATCCTTACAGAGCCAGCGACTTGCCCTTGGAGCCAAGGTCGATAAACGCCTCATTCAACCGGGCCACCATGTTCTGCTCGGCCAGCCGCAGATACTTGCGCGGGTCATAGAACTTCTTGTACGGCTTGTCGGTTTCCGGGTCAACCTGATACAGGAAAGCCTTTGGATTTTCCGTAACGAACTTGCCAATCGCTTCCGAATAGGCGAATTGCAGGTCGGTGTCGATGTTCATCTTGAACACGCCATAACCCACGGCTTCAGTGATCTTTTCCTTTTCCGAGCCGGAGCCGCCGTGGAACACCAGATTCAGCGGTTTGGCGCCGGTGGCCCGCATCTGCTCAATCAGCGCCTGCGAGTTCTTGAGAATCTCCGGGCGCAATTGCACATTGCCGGGCTTGTAGACGCCATGCACATTGCCAAACGAAGCGGCCACCGAGAAATGCCCAATCGGGTTCAGCCGCTCGTAGGCTTGCAGCACATCTTCCGGTTGAGTGTAGAGATGGGAATTGTCGGCGCTTTCATCCATTTCCTTTCCGATGCCGTCTTCCTCGCCGCCCGTCACGCCGAGTTCAATCTCCAGGCTCATGTTCAGCGGAGCCATCCGGGCCAGCACCCGAGCGCACTCATCCAGGTTGAATTCCATGCTGTCCTCGGACAGGTCCAGCATATGCGAACTGAACAGCGGCTTGCCGTGTTGCTTGAAGTGCTTTTCGCCTTCGTCCAGCAGCGCGTCCACCCAGGGAATCAGCGCCTTGTTGGCGTGATCGGTGTGTAACACTACGCACACCCCATAGTGTTCGGCCAGCAGGTGAACGTGCAGCGCCGCCGCTACCGCGCCCAGCACTTTGGCCTTGAAACTGTCCTTCAGGCCCTGGCCCGCGTAGAACTGGGCGCCGCCGTTGGAAAGCTGGACGATCACATCGCCCTGGTTTTTAGCCGCCGCTTCCAGCACCGCGTTGGTGGTGCTGCTGCTGGAGACGTTGACCGCCGGCAGCGCGTAGCCGCCAGCCTTCGCCGCCGCGACCAGGGTCAAATAATCTTTGCCGGTAACGACTCCGGGTTTAAGTTGGGCCATGAATGAATCCTCGTTTGGGGTGAAGGGAAAACCATTTTTCGCCCGCAAAGTATAGCCGTTGCGTCGTTGCCATAACAGCCGCGCCGCTGCTCGCCAGCCATTATCGGGTAAGCCAGAATGAGCATGATGGTGGGTATGACGCACCCGGCCCCGTCCGTTATTATGCCCTCCCCATTTCAGCGGTACGGACGATCCAGCCATGCAGGAACTCAATCCCTATTTCAATCAGATTAGCGACTTGCGGGGGCGCTGCGCGTCTCTTCGGGGGTATCTTTGACTTTGAAACCCGGCGCGAACGGCTCATCGAGGTCAACCATGAATTGCAGGAGCCGAATGTCTGGAATAACCCGGAGCGGGCGCAGACACTCGGTAAGGAGCGCGCTCAACTGGAAGCGGTGGTCAACCGGCTGGAAAATCTCGACCGGGGTTTCAATGAAGTCGCCGAGCTGCTGATTCTGGCCGGCGAGGAAGACGATGCAGCGGCAGTCACCGAACTGGTGCGGGATTTGGACGGTTACCGTCGGGTCGTGGCGGATTTGGAGTTTCGGCGAATGTTTGCCGGCGAACTCGATTCCAGCAATGCCTTTGTCGATATCCAGGCCGGCTCCGGCGGCACCGAGGCCCAGGACTGGGCGGAGATGTTATTGCGGATGTATTTGCGCTGGGGCGAGCGGCGCGGATTCAAAACCGACTTGCTGGAGGTCTCGCCGGGTGAAGTGGCCGGGATCAAAAGCGCCACTATCGGTTATGAAGGCAGTTATGCCTATGGCTGGCTGCGGACTGAAACCGGCGTTCACCGCTTGGTGCGCAAGTCGCCGTTTGATTCCGGCAATCGCCGCCATACCTCATTTGCGGCAGTCTTTGTTTCCCCGGAAATTGACGATAGCATTCAGGTAGAGATCAATCCGGCGGATTTACGGGTTGACGTTTATCGCGCTTCCGGGGCGGGCGGTCAGCATGTCAATCGCACCGAATCGGCAGTGCGGATTACCCACTTGCCAACCAATACGGTGGTGCAGTGCCAGAATGACCGTTCACAGCATAAAAACCGCTCTACTGCGATGAAGCAATTGAAAGCCAAGCTGTATGAACTGGAGATTCAGAAGCGCAACGCCAAGGCGCAGGCGGTGGAAGACACCAAGTCCGATATTGGCTGGGGTAGCCAGATTCGTTCGTATGTGCTGGATCAGTCCCGGATCAAGGATTTGCGCACCGGCATTGAGAACAGCAATACCCAGGCGGTATTGGATGGCGATCTGGATGAGTTTATCGAAGCCAGCTTGAAGAGTGGTTTTTGAAGTCAGGACTTTTGCTGGCAATCCTTAAGCCGTCATTCCCGCGAATGCCGGTATCCCGTCTTTTTAGCGATGTACTGGATTCCCGCTTGCGCGGGTATGACGGAAAGCGAATTCTTCGTCTGCCCGTCGCCTAACGCAGAAAAGACTGCAAGGCGGCCAGAAAAATCCCCTTGCGGATCGGCTTGGTTAAATGACCGGTGCAACCGGCATCCAGGCTGCGCTGCTCGTCTTCCTTCAGAGCGTTGGCAGTCAGCGCCAGGATCGGGGTCGGCGGCTGACCGCGTTCGCGCTCCCATTCGCGGATTAGCCGGGTGGCGGTATAGCCATCCATCACCGGCATCTGCACGTCCATCAGCACCAGATCGTATTCGCCCTGTTTGAACGACTCGACCGCGACCGCGCCATTGTCGGCGATATTCAGCCGGTGGGAGGTCTTCTTCAGATAAGCCTGGATCAGCGTAATGTTGTCTTGGGCGTCATCGGCGATCAGAATCGACAAGCCCTTGCGGTCCACCGGATCATTTAAAAGATGCTGGGTCTGGGTGGCTGGATCGAGGCGCAGATCGTTCCGACCCTGGCCAGCAACCAACTGGTTCAAGGCGGTCCACAACCCCCGGCGCTTGATCGGCTTTGTCAGGCACACGATGTGTCCAGCGCTGGTTTCCGCCAGTTCGTGACAGTGCCGTTCGCCGGAATGGAACAGCACGACCGGCAATCTGCTGTAACCCGGCTCCTGAGCCAGCGCCGCCAGCCAATCCAGACTGCTCCCCTCCCGCAACCGTGAATCCAGCGCCAGCAATTGCGCCGGCTGACCGTTACTGCGCCATTCCCGCAACTGCGCCAGCGCGGCAACGACCGTGTCGGTCGTTGCAATACGCGCCCCAGCCTGTTCGAGTAATTCCGCGATCAGCCGCTGGTTGATGGCGACATCATCCACGATCAAGGCCCGCCAGCCGGCAATCGGCGGCAGCTCAACTGGCGGCTTGGCGAGCGACGCAACGCCCAGTTGAACGGTGAAGTAGAACGTGCTGCCTTGACCGGGATCGCTCGTCAAGCCGATCTGGCCGCCCATCAGCTCCACCAGGCGCCGGCTGATGGTCAGGCCCAGACCGGTGCCGCCATACTTGCGAGTAATGGCGCCGTCAGCCTGAGTGAAGGCGCTGAACACCAGATTCTGCTTTTCCGGCGCAATGCCGATGCCGGTATCGGTGACGGCAAACCGCAAATAACCGGGTGCCGGCGGATCAGGAGAATGATCGACCGTCACGATGATTTGGCCGCGTTCGGTAAATTTAATCGCGTTGCCAATTAAATTGGTCAGCACTTGGTGCAACCGGTGCGAATCGCCTTCCACCATGATCGGGACATCCGGGTGGAGATACAGGATCAATTCAAGGCCCTTGTTCTGCGCCCGCATCGCCATTAAATCGACCTGTTCGTTGAGCAGGGTTTCCAGGTCAAACGGTTCATGGTTAATAATCAGCTTGTCCGCCTCAATCTTTGACAAATCGAGAATGTCTTCAATCAACATCAGCAGGGTTTCACCGGCGCTTTTAAAGACATCGACATAATTGCGCTGTTCTTGGGTCAATCGGGTTTCGGCCAGCAAATCAGCCATGCCGATAATCGCATTCATCGGTGTGCGGATTTCATGACTCATATTGGCCAGGAATTCACTCTTGGCGTAATTGGCGCTATCGGCGGCTTCTTTGGCGTTTTTGAGTTCTTCGGTGCGCTCCTCGACCAGTTTCTCCAGGTTATTCTGGTAGGCGGTCAACCGGGCATTGTTTTTCTCGATGGTGCCGAGCATCTGGTTGATGGCGAACCCCAGTTGCGCAATCTCGTCGCTATCGTCGGAGAAAAACCGCGAACCGAACTGGCCGGACTGAACCTGGCGGGCGACTTCGGAAATCTTCCGGATCGGCCAGATGATCTTGCGGGCCATTGCATAAAGCAGGATGCCAAACAGCACGATCATGACCAGGGCGGACAGTTGCAGGGAACGCTCGATGTGGGCGCGAATGTCGTGGCCCGCCTGAAATTCCTGCTGGTAGGTGTTAATAGCCTGGGCGGAAATATCCGACAGTAGCACGGTCAGATTCAGCGTCAGATCGTCGAACTTGCGGTTGAGGTGACGAATCTCGGCTTCCATCTCAAAATCCTGCCGCAGCATCAACGGGTAGCGCTCGAGGTAGGAGCGAAAGCGGGCATCATTATGCAATGACGACGTTTCGATATTGCGCAACAGGGATTCAAAGGCGATATTCAGGCTGCGGTACTTGACATCAGAGCGGATGAAAAAATAACTTTCCTGGAAGTGATTGACATTGAACAATGGCTTATAAAGGTCATTGGCGTCGGCCACAAAAAAGATGGCCGAGGCCAGTACCTGATAATTAGAATCGAAACGGGTTTTATTCAACCGCTGCTGGGTTTTAAGCTGCATCAACTGGCTGAAGACGTTTTCATATTCCGCCAGCAGCGTTTCAATTTGATCAACCGTGGGCTGAGTCAGCACATTAGCCGTTTGAGGGGCCAACTGGCGGACATGAGCCTTGGCTTCATTGAGCAACACCGCAAACCGCTGCTCGGCATCCGTTCGGTTTTGCCACAGCGCCGCCTGTTCCCAGAACCGGATTTCCCAGAACTGTTGCTCGAGGCCACGGGTCTCCCGGTCGGTCAGGGTGGCCCGCTCGCCCCGTCCGGCGCTCGACGACAATTGCTCCAGGAACAGAATCACGCCGAAATAGCCAATGCCGGACAGAATGAGCATCAGTCCGGCCATGAGATAAAAACGCTGTTTTACGGTGTTGCCGAACATGCTATTCCCCCGTTACCGAGAGGCTTCGATCAAGTCGAGTTCGACGGCGATTGTGGGCGGCGGTGATTCTCCCCGTAGGACCCTGATCGCCGTCTCCACCGCCAACGCCCCCATCCGATCCGGCCTTTGGGCCACCGTGGCCGCGATTTTGCCCTCGTGCAACGCTTGCAGGGCTTCGGGAATCGCGTCGAACCCAACCAGCAGTGGGCGCTGCTGATCAGGATGGGCGTGGAACGCATCCATGATGCCCAGGATCATGGTGTCATTGTGGGCAAAAATGGCGGCGAAGCGCTGGTTCTGGGTCAGCAACTGGGTCATGGCGGCACGAGCGTCATCGCGGTTGAAATTGGCAATTTCGCGCGTTGCGACCCGCAGATTCTTGTGGTCAGCAAGATCATCGTTAAACCCCTTACCCCGTTCGTAACTGGCTGAGGCACCAGGAATCCCCTCGAATTCGGCGATAGCGCCGCCGTTGTCCAGCTTGCGGACCAGATACTCCCCGACCAGCCGGCCTCCGGCGACATTGTCGGAGGCGATGTGCGAAACCACCTGCCCGCCGTAGGCCTTGCGATCCACCGTGATGACCGGAATCCGGGCGCGATTGGCGAGATCAATGCCGGGCCGTACTGCTTGGGAATTGGTAGGATTGATGATGATCAAATCGGCCTTCTTGTCCACGAAGTTCTGGAGGGTCAGCAACTGCTGGGAGTCATCGTTGCCGGCGTCGGCGTAGGACAAATCCACCCCGTGAACTTCCGCCTGGGTCTGGGCGCCCTTGAGCATGGCGGCGAAAAATGGATTTTTCAGATCGGACAACGTCAAGGCGATCCGCTTACCGAAGCTTTCGTGCGTGATCAAAGCGAGTGGCGTTTCCTGATAGGTCGGGATTTTTTTACCCTGCATCGCCTGAGCCGCCAGCGCTACGCCATAGCGCCCCATCAGTTCCGGGTGCTGCTCAACGGTAGCGTCCACCCGACCATTGCGAAGTTCATTGCGGATCGCTTCGATATTGTCATAGCCGCCGACCCGCACCTTCCCGGTCAGATTGCGCAAATCCAGCGCATGCAGCACTCCTAGCGCCATCTGGTCGTTGGCGCAAAACACCGCGTCCACCGAGCCATGTTTTTCCAGCAGGTTCGACATCACGGCAAAGGCGTCTTCGGTCTGCCAGTTGGCGCTGACCGAATCGACGATCTCGATACCGCCGCCGGCGGTGACCGCCTGGATGAACCCCGACTTGCGCAAGTCACCATTCTGGGCGCCGGGAATGCCCTCAATGACAATCAGGCGACCCCTGCCCTGCAACTGGCGGCGGAAGTAATCACCAACCAGCGCCGCACCCTTGGCGTTGTCGGAACCAACAAAGGGAATGTCCAAGCCCTGTTCCGCCTGGGCGGTTTTGTCCAGGGGATTGTCGATATTGATCACTACGATCCCCTGATCCACCGCTTTTTTGAGGATCGGGTCCAGTGTGCGCGAATCCGCCGGGGCGATCACGATCGCGCCATAACCACGCGAAATCAGGTTGTTGAGGATACTGGCCTGATGCGCGAGATCAGTTTCCAGTTCGGTGCCGAAGACTTCCAGCGTGAGGTGATTTTCGCGGGCGTAGTCCTTGGCGCCCGATTCCATCTTGAAGAAGAATGGGTTGGATAGCGCCTTCATCACCAGGGCGATCTTGTCCTTGTTGGGCGTGTCCGGCTGGGCAAGGGCGATGAGCGGGATCCAGGCGATCAACCCGCAGAAAACCAGAAAAAACCAGCGATTCAGCATGAGTTTCATCCTCTTGAAGAGCTTTCGTGGAGCAGGCTCAATAGGCGTCCGTCAATAGCGACAGAAAGCAGGGCCGAACTGGGCGTCGTCCAGCAAAACAGTCGGTCAATTCTATACTCTAACGGCGTTGAAAATTGCCGGAAATTTCCTCCATCCCGCCACTTCAGGCCCGCCGAAGACGCATGGATCGTTTCCGGCCTGGCGCAAAATCGTTGCTATAGCCTGAGTCCATTCCGGATTGAAGGCGATCGCCGGTGACCCATAACCCGGTAACCGGCAGGGTATATTTCGGCGATCAATCCGATATGATTACCCTTGCATGACTTGAATCATTAATCGAGGCATTAAGCCGAGGAGCGGGAAGAGTGGAGATCATTAAGACCGATATCGCAATCGTCGGTGCGGGGGGCGCGGGGCTGCGAGCCGCCATCGCCCTGGCTGAAGCTGATCCAAAACTTCGCATTGCACTGATTTCAAAAGTTTATCCCATGCGCAGCCACACTTGTGCGGCGGAAGGTGGGGCCGCCGGGGTCATCAAGTCTGATGACAGCATGGCCCTGCATTTTGGCGACACGGTGGGCGGCGGCGACTGGCTGTCCGATCAGGACGCGGTCGAATACTTCATCCACGAAGCCCCCAAGGAACTGACCCAGCTTGAACATTGGGGCTGTCCGTGGAGCCGCGAACCCGATGGCTCAGTCGCGGTACGGCCCTTTGGCGGGATGAAAATCAAGCGCACCTGGTTCGCCGCTGACAAATCCGGCTTCCATATTCTGCACACCCTGTTTCAGACCTCGCTCAAGTATCCGAGCATCCAGCGCTTCGATGAGTATTACGCCACCGATCTGCTGGTCGAGGACGGACACTGCCAGGGCCTCACCGCGCTGGAAATTCGCAGCGGCCAGATGAAACAGTTCCAGGCCAGGGCGGTGATCATTGCCGGCGGCGGCGGCGGACGGATGTTCCCGTTCACCACCAATGGCGCAGTCAAGACCGGCGACGGGATGGCGCTGGCTTATCGCGCCGGGGTGCCGCTCAAGGATATGGAGTTCGTGCAGTACCATCCGACCGGGCTGCCCAATAACGGCATTCTGTTGACCGAAGGCTGCCGTGGTGAAGGCGGGGTGCTGTTCAACAAGGATGGTCGCCGCTATTTGCAGGATTACGGGATGGGGCCGGAAACACCCATCGGTCAGCCGGTGCTGAAAACTATGGAACTCGGCCCCCGCGACCGGGTAAGCCAGGCTTTCTGGCACGAACAGAAGAAGGGCAATACCGTCTCGACCCCGTGGGGCGACTGCGTGTTGCTGGATATGCGCCATCTCGGCGAAAAGAAGATCGACGAGCGGTTGCCGCTGGTCCGCGATCTGTGCATCAGCTACCTCGGCAAAGACCCGGTTAAGGAACCGATTCCGATCCGCCCGGTGGTGCATTACATGATGGGAGGGATTCACACCAATATTAAAGCCGCGACCCCGCTGCCGGGATTGTTCGCCGCGGGCGAATGCGCTTGCGTCAGCATCAACGGTGCCAATCGGCTCGGTTCCAACTCGCTGACTGAATTGCTGGTGTTTGGCAAGCGGGCAGCGTTGAGCGCCATTGAGCATGTCCAGTCCGGCTTGTCGGCCAGCAAGGATGCGGCGTTGACGGGTCAGGCCCAGGCTTCGGAGACGCGGATTGGCACACTGATGAAGAAGAGTGCCGGCACCGAAACTATTGCCGGGCTGCGAAAAGAGATGATGGAGACGATGGAAACCAATGTCGGCATTTACCGCACCGGTTCGGAACTGGCGACGGCCTGCGACAAGATTTCCGAACTGCGCCAGCGTTACGCCCACATTGCCCTGCACGACAAGACCCACGTCTACAACACCGACCTGATGCAGGCGCTGGAACTGGGATCGATGCTCGATTGCGCCGAAGCAGTCACGGTCGGGGCGCGGGATCGCAAGGAATCGCGGGGCGCGCACCAGCGGCTCGACTTCACCGAACGGGATGATGTGAACCTGCTCAAGCATACCCTGGCCTATTACCATCCCACCGAACCGCCCCGCCTTGACTATCTCGATGTGGTGATTACCCAATCACAACCTGGGGTGCGCGATTACTCAGGAGCCAAGAAATGAGCGAACGCCAAATTCAGTTGGAGGTTCTCCGCTACAACCCGGAGACCGACAGCGAACCCCGCTATCAGACATATTCCGTGCCGTGCATGAATGAGTGGGTGGTGCTGGACGCCCTGAACTACGTCAAGGACAACCTTGATCCGACCCTGAGCTATCGCTGGTCGTGCCACATGGCGGTTTGCGGCAGTTGCGGGATGATGATCAATGGCGAACCGAAGCTGGCGTGCAAGGCGTTTATCCATGAATACACCGATCAGGTTCGAGTCGAGCCGATGGCCAATTTCCCCATCGAGCGCGACCTGGTCACGTCGGTCGAAGACTTCATCGCTAAACTGGCCTGCGTCAAGCCGTACCTGATTCCCAAGAGCGATCAGCCGGTCAGTGCTGGCGCGTTCCAGCAGAGTCCGGCGGAACTGAAGAAATTCAAGCAATACACCCTCTGCATTAACTGCATGTTGTGTTACGCCGCCTGTCCGCAATATGGGCTGGTGCCGGAATTCCTTGGCCCGGCAGCGATTTCCATGGCGCACCGCTATAACCAGGATTCCCGCGATGGCGGGCGGGATCAGCGTCAGGAAGTGATCGCTTCGGACGAGGGGGTATGGGAATGCTCGTTTGTCGGAGCCTGCTCCGAAGTGTGTCCCAAGCACGTTGACCCGGCAGGCGCGTTGCAGCAGGTCAAGGTCGCCAGCACCCTCGACTGGTACAAAGAACACTTGATGCCGTGGATGAAAAAATGAACAAACCCTATGTTCGCCCCTTGTCCAAAACCTCCTGGTTTCTGACTCAGCCCCGTTATAAGCGGTATATGCTGCGGGAAGTGACCTGCCTGTTTATCTTCGCCTACACCTTCCTGCTGATTTGGGGTCTCAAGCGGCTTTCCGAAGGGCCGGACGCTTTTCAGGGCTTCCTGAATGCGCTGCACAGTCCGTGGAGCGTACTGTTCAATCTGGCGGTGCTGATTGCCGCGGTCTACCATAGCACCACTTGGTTCAACGTCACCCCGCAGGCGATGCCGATCCAGCGCGGCGAAGAGTTTGTGCCGGGCAATATTATTATCGGTGCCCACTATGCCGTCTGGGCGGTGGTCTCGCTGATCATCCTGATTATTGGCATTCGGGGAATGTAATCATGGCCAAATCCAACAAACCGATTTTCTGGGGATTATTTGCGGCTGGCGGCACGGTGACCGCGTTTGTGACTCCGGCGCTGGCACTGGTGACGCTGATCGCCGCGATGCGCTACTCGCCGGATATGTTTACTTATGACGCGATCCATGTTTTTGCTGCCCACTGGCTGGGCAAACTGGTGATTTTCGGCATCATCCTGCTGTCGCTGTGGCACGCTGCACACCGGACCCGGGTCACCGTTCATGACTTCGGGGTTCGCGCCGACAGTCTGGTGGCCATTGTGGTCTACGCGCTGGCCGGTATCGGGACGCTGCTGACCCTGGTTTACCTGTTGCGTATCTGACCCATAACCGGGAATTTGCCCGGTTGATTCCTCACCCCAACCCCTCTCCTTCATCGGGAGAGGGGCGTTTTTTGATCCGTCTTGAAGGACATTTTTGCCATGAGTTCCCAATCTGCACCGTATGCCGCTACCTTGCCCCGTTCTTCGGCACTGGATCAGGTCGCTAGAGTGGAGCCGGCGATGGCCGGTGTTAAAAACGCTGCTGTTTTTGAGGAAGCCCGCCGGATGGTTGATGGTTCGGCGCACGTTCCATTGCTGCCCGCCTATTTACAGCAAACCTACTGGTGGGCTTATCTGCACCCCAACGCGGTGTGGGTGTTTGAACGGCAATGGCTGGTTAACCTGATTCTGTGGGGCAACTTTGCGGAATTGCGCGACGCGGCGCTGGCGGAAATGGGCGAGACGATTGACGGGACAGTTTTACAAGTGGCCTGCGTGTACGGAGACTTCACCGAGCGACTGGCACAACGGCTGACTCCGAACGGGCGGCTGGATGTGGTGGATGTCGCGCCGGTGCAGTTGGAGAACTTGAAGACCAAGCTCAACGGTGCTGCACAGATCGTTGTTTATCACCAGGATTCTACCGATCTACGCTTCGTCGACGCTAGTTATGATTGCGTAGTGGTGTTTTTCCTGTTGCACGAACAGCCGGAAGCAACGCGGATTCAGACCATCGCCCAAGCGTTGCGGGTGGTCAAGCCGGGCGGCAAGGTGGTCTTTGTGGACTACCATCGCCCTGATGCAATTAACCCGTTCCGCTACGTCATGGTGCCGATTTTTAAGTCTCTGGAACCGTTTGCGATGGATCTGTGGAACAAGGAAATTGCCGATTGGCTGCCCACTTCGGTACGTCTGGCCAGCATCGACAAGCAAACCTTTTTCGGCGGGTTGTATCAGAAGGTCGTGATGATCCGGTGAAAGCCCATTAGCCGATAAGAACGTCGGGCGGCGGCGCCAGGGCGATTTGTCGCGCCCGCTGCACGAAGGCATTCACCATGCTCAGCGCCATTGGCCGAACCAGCACCTCGCTGATCGGCTTGAACCAGATCGAGCGTACTTCACAATCCAGGGCGAAATCGATTCGGCACTGACCTTCGGGAGTAGGCGCAAACGTCCAGCAAATGTCGAAGCGGCGGAAAATGTGGTCTGCCGAAGTCACCACAATCGAGCGCGGCGAATCGAGTTCGGTACGGGTGCGGAATCGCCGTTGCAGCAGCCCTAGCGCCAGCACCTGTTCGGTCTCATAACCGCGATCATATCGCCGAATGATCCGCGCCTCCCGCATCAACGGGATGAATTCCGGGTAGCGTTCCACGTCCGCGACCAGCGCGAACAACCGCTCGGCGGAAATGGCGACTACGCGGCTTTCGTGATGGGATGTCTGGGTCATGTGTCGCTCCCGCTGCGTGGGGGAATCCCCGCTCAAGCTCAAGTATAGACGAGTCCTGAACAGGCCGATTGAGCCTGCCTTTCAAAGGTGGCGCCATGTCGATGGTTACCAGCCCCACTGAATCCCGACTTCCACTTTTTATCATACCCGCGAATGCGGGTATCCAGCTTTTGCAGTGAATCACTGGATTTCCGCTTACGCGGGAATGATGACTGAAGGATTGTCTTTATGTAAATTTTTCGGTGATAACGATGATTCGTGGAATGGGTCAGACTGTCGTGTCTATTCCAACCCATTGATATAATTGATTCGCGCAGGGCGTACTGACCTGACTTGAAGTATCGGGTCACAGGAATAATTCAGAGGAGGAAAAAGGTCCGGTGATAAAGTTTATACCCGGTGAAGATCGCGCCAGCAGAGCCTTCATGGCATTAAAACCAACCTTCAACCTTTAACCCGAATTTCCCGCAACGCCGCCTCATCAAGCGTCCGCCGATCCACCTTGAGATAAGCCACACCCTCGGCGGCGACCACTACCGCCTCGGCCACCCCTGGCGCTTCACGCAATCGCAGCGCCAGCAGGTGAGCTTCCACTTCATCCAGCACCCCCACATTCAGCAGATAACTGCTGAGATAACGGGGATTCTGCATGGTCCAGGCCACCAGCAGCCAAGCCAGCGCTGCCAGTGTGGTCAGTGCGAACACGCCCTCAAAGCCGAACTGCCCGCGTAGCCAGCCGCCTAACACGCCGCCCGCGAATGCGCCGAGAAACTGGCTGCTGGAATACACTCCCATCGCCGTACCTTTGGCATCAGGTGGGGCCAGCTTGACGATCAGCGAAGGCAGGGTTGCTTCCAGCAAATTGAAGGCGGTAAAGAAAACCAATAACAATATGGCGGTTTCCAGCGCGGTGTCGTGCAGGACCAATAACCCCAGTTCGGTCAGCGCCAAGGTGAAAATGGCACCCAGGAACACCGGTTTGAGTTGCCGGCGTTTTTCCGCGAGGATGATGAAGGGAACCATCGCCCCCATCGAGAACAGCAGCGCCGGCAGGTAGACTTGCCAGTGCTGATCGCTCGGCAAGCCGGCGCTGCGTAAAGCCAGCGGTACAGCAACGAAGGTCGCTGTGAGCAGCAGATGCAGGGTGAAAATGCCGAAATTGAGCCGCAGCAATTGCCCATCGGCCAACACCCGCCCGAATTGCGAAGAGACCGGCTCGGCGTCGCAGTGAATGTGGCTTGCCACCGGATCGGGGACCTTGAACCGCACCACGGCGACGCCCAGCAAGGCCAGCATGCCGGTCAGCCAAAAAATGCCCGGCACCCCGATCCAGCCGTTCAGCACCGGACCGAGAATCATGGAAGCAGCGAATGAGACGCCAATGGTAACGCCGATGGTCGCCATCACCTTAATCCGGTGTTCCTCGCGGGTCAGGTCAGCGGCCAGCGCCATGACCGCCGCCGAAACGGCACCGCCGCCTTGCAGCGCACGGCCCAGGATCACGCCGTAAATCGAATCGGCCAGCGCCGCGACCACGCTGCCCCCGGCAAAAATCAGCAGGCCGATATAAATCATCCGCTTGCGACCATAACGGTCGGACAGAAAGCCGAATGGAATCTGAAACAGCGCCTGGCTAAACCCGTAAATTCCAATGGCCAATCCCGCCAGCGCCGGGGTATCGCCGCGCAACTGTTCGGCATACAGGGCGAATACCGGCAGAATCATGAACAGGCCCAGCATCCGCAGCGAAAATACCCCCGCCAGCCAGAATGCCGCTTGCCGTTCGCTGACCGTCATCTGCTCTGGCGTTAAACCGGTTGTTTTCATACCGTCGCCATTATCCCTTTAACATTCAGGTTCTCGATGCCGATTATGGCCAACTGCCGGGTCAAGTCCGTGGTGGTTTTGTGCGTCCAGTCCTGACGGACATGGGCAATCCGATGGGTCAAGACGGTTGGCATGACATCGCCTCCAGCGCCCGTTTGGCGCGATCCGCTGCCGCCCGCTGGCCGTATAACCGGGTACATAAAGACATAAAAACTTCGGTGACATCTAGCACCAGGTCGTCCTGGACTTCGGCAAAGTCGATGACCACCACCGTCCGGCCTTGTGCGGTTAGTGCGGCTTCAACGTATTCAAAACCAAACCGCATCAACCGGTCGCGGCGTTCCACCACCACTGTGGTCACGGCGGGCGTCCGCAATAACCGCATCAAGTCACGCCGGTGGCCGTTAAGGCCGGAACCGATTTCTTTGACCACCTCCGTCACGCACAAGCTATGTTCAGCGGCATACACCGCTAATCGCGCCACTTGGCGCTCCAGATCGGGTTTCTGGTCGGCGCTGGACACCCGAGCGTACAGCGCCACTCCGCCATCGGTCGCTGTTACGGGGGGATGCACAATGATCGTCCCGGTCAGCAATTGTTCGGCAGGAACCGGCAATCGCCCGGTTTTCCACATTTTCCAGGCCGTTTCGTACCGCAAGCCTTGTGATTTTGCCCAGACACTGAGTTTCATGCTCAATAGATTACGATAAAAAAATCTAACTCACTGGATTATTTTCAATAGTTTCCCTGATGCCAAGTCGCCCTCCTTCTCCCCTTGAGGAATCTACCCATGCTGATGTCGGGCCAGGATTACCGCAAATCATTGCGGCGCTATCAGCCACAGCTTCGTCCTTAATAAGGCAACGGAAGCGGTGAAGCTGGAGCGTGCTGCTGAGCGATGAAACCGGCCCGAAACTGCACGGTCAACCGGGTCGTTGTTGCGCGATGGGCTATCAAATGCCTCCCGCCCCGTCCGCCGTGGGATCAACCCTCATCCCCAACTAATTCAAGGTATACTTTGCTCCATCGGTACGCCCGGCGCTTGACCCTTCCAATAAAGCAGACGCCCGCCATGACCCGATCCCCACCAGGCAAGGCCGCGCCGCTTGCGACAGTGCCCACCGGCCCGCCCCGGTCTCAAGCAACCGTCGCCGGGCATGACCTCAACGTCAACAGAACACAGGAACCGCAACGTGACGAGCCCGAAACTCCAACCCGAACTGCAACGCATCACTGAAGCCCGCCACCATGACCCCTTCGCCGTGCTGGGCCGCCACCCCCAGGACAAGAAGATAGTGGTTCGCGCCCACCTGCCCTATGCCCAGGAAGTCCACATCGCCGAGGGCAATCTGGCGATGCAGCGCGTCCCCAACACCGATTTGTTTGAATGGCAGGGCAAACCCGATCAAGTTCCGGAACGCTACCGGCTGATTTGGCGCGATTCCGATCACCACGAGCATATTTCCTACGATCCTTACTGTTTCCCACCGCAGATCGCCGATTTTGACCTGTACCTGTTCGGCGAAGGCAAACACTGGCACGCCTACCGCTTCCTCGGCGCTCATCCGCACCAGGCCGATGGCGTTGCCGGAGTGCTGTTCGCAGTCTGGGCGCCCAGCGCCGAACGGGTCAGCGTGGTCGGCAGTTTCAACCGCTGGGATGGTCGGGTTCACTCGATGCGGGTGCGCGGCGGCAGCGGGGTCTGGGAACTGTTCATCCCCAATCTCTGCCCCGGCGATCTGTACAAGTTTGAACTACGCCATCGCCACAGTGGCGCGATTCTGCTCAAGTCCGATCCCTACGGTCAGCACTTCGAGTTACGGCCCAGCACCGCCACCATTGTGGCCAAGACCGACAACTACGCTTGGCGCGACGGCGAGTGGCTGGTGCAGCGCAAAAACACCGATTGGTTGCACGGATCGATGTCGGTTTATGAAGTCCATCTTGGCTCGTGGCGGCGTGGCAACGAAGGCGAGTTTATGAATTACAGGGACTTGGCTCACCAACTGGTGGAGTATGTCAAGGACCTGGGTTTCAGTCATATCGAATTGTTGCCGATCACCGAACACCCCTACGACGCTTCCTGGGGCTACCAGACCACCGGCTACTACGCCCCGACCAGCCGGTTCGGCACCCCCGACGATTTCCGCTATTTCATCGACTATTGCCACCAGCACCACGTTGGAGTGATTCTCGACTGGGTGCCCGCCCACTTCCCCAAGGATGCAGCGGGCTTGGCCCGGTTCGACGGCGAGGCGCTGTATGAACACACCGACCCCCGTAAAGGCGAGCATCTCGATTGGGGTACGCTGATTTTCAACTTTGGCCGCTACGAGGTGAAAAACTTCCTGTTGTCCAGCGCCTTGTACTGGATCGAGGAATTTCATCTGGACGGGCTGCGAGTCGATGCGGTCGCCTCGATGCTCTATCTCGACTATTCGCGCAAGGAAGGCGAATGGATTCCCAACAAGTACGGCGGGCGCGAGAATCTCGAGGCCATTGATTTCCTCCGTGAGCTGAATACGGTCGTCCACAGTGAACATCCTGGCGCATTAGTGATCGCTGAAGAATCGACGTCCTGGCCGCAAGTCACTCGCCCGACTTATCTGGGCGGCCTCGGCTTTAGCATGAAATGGAACATGGGCTGGATGAACGATACCCTGCGCTATATGGCGCAGAGTACGGTGCATCGCAAATATCACCACGATCTGCTGACCTTCAGCATGTTGTACTGCTTCACCGAGAACTTCATGTTGCCGTTTTCGCATGATGAAGTGGTGCATGGCAAAGGCTCGATGATCAACAAGATGCCGGGTGATGAGTGGCAACGCTTCGCCAATCTGCGCCTGCTTTATTTGTACATGTTCACCCATCCCGGCAAAAAACTGCTGTTCATGGGCACTGAATTCGGCCAGGGCACTGAATGGAAAAGCGCCACAACCCTGGACTGGTATGTGCTGGAATACCCTTTACATCAGGGCATGTTGCAACTGGTCAAGGATTTGAACCGGCTCTATCACGACAGCCCGGAACTGCATCATTACGAATTCGAGTGGCAGGGTTTTTCCTGGATTGATTGCCATGACGCAGAGCAATCCATTCTCAGTTACCTGCGCAAGAAGGACGATGATTTTCTGGTGGTGCTGGTCAATTTCACCCCGGTGCCGCGTCATGGTTACCGGATTGGGGTGCCGCGGCCAGGTCGCTATACCGAAGTGCTTAATTCCGATTCACACTTTTATGGCGGCAGCGGAGTCGGCAATGGCGGGCTTGATTTAATCGCCGAAGAACGGCCATGGATGGACCTGCCCTACTCGATCACTATTACCGTGCCGCCACTGGGTGGATTGGTGCTGCGCCCGGATCCGTTGCCAAAACTGGCCTTGTCGGACAAAGAAGCCGTATTAATGGAAGACTTGTCCACCCTGACGGCGGAAGAAGCCGAGGACGTGCTGGCGCAACCGGAATAGCGGACAGCCGTTGGTAGCAGGATTTATCGATAAATCAGGGCGCGGCAATCCCGCGCCCTGATCATTTTGAGAATTTAAAACATAGCCGCCGGCAACAAAGTCGCTACCCGCTGGATCGCCTACGGCACTCACCGGGGCGCGTTTATGGGCATCGCGCCCAGAGGTCAAAAACTCGCCATCACCGGTATGCGCTTCCATCGCATTGAGAATGGCCGCATCCAGGAATCCTGGGATGACTGGGATGCGCTGACGGTGTTATGAAACATGATCGGCGATGTGTTCGAGTCGCTGTCCATGCGCATCTGATCTCCAGCCTCCCGTGGTTTGCATCGGCTAAAAAGTTTGTCTACTAATAAAACGCTATGGTTGATGCAACGATGGACGCCCACTGCCATTCAATGAATGGCAGCGTTGCTCAGGCCCCAGCCCTGAGTTTGTCGCAGACAAATTCATAAACCTTGCCCAACGTCTCAAAGGTTTCAGCGCTGATTTCGTCATCAGCGATATGTAAATCAAACCGTTCTTCCAGGGCGCTGATCAGCGCAACAACCGCCATGGAGTCGAATTCCAGGATGCTCCCCAGCAGCGGGGCGTCCGGGCCGAGTTTCCCCAGCCGGTCGCCCAGTTGCAGCATTTCGCTGATTAGCTGCCGTACTTCGTCGAACTCGACCATCGAGATCGTCTCCAAGTGTGAAAAAAGCCTTGCACGACGCCGGTGCGGGCCATCCGCCGTCATCTGCGCCCAAAGAGCGCCAAGATAACGGCGGCGGCGGACGGAATCCAGCAGTTCATGCGAGGCACTCTTAGCCGTTGGCCAGCGCCGGTTTGTGCGCTGTAGCCAACAGCCCAGCGACCGGCCGTTCGCTTTCCATCCGTGGCGTAACCTGCGTCAGGGTCACCAGCGTCAAACCGGCATCGCTCAGCGTCTGGCGCAGATAGACCTGGGAATGCCGGTAACGACCGCTGAGTTCGAGGCTGAAACTGGTCGAGGTTTCGGCGTCAGCCATTTCCTCCACCGTAAACGCCAGCCAGCCGCCAGGTCGCAAAGCGGCGGCGGCGACGGCAAACAGTGGTCGCAGATCGCCGAAATACACCAGAGTGTCGGCGGATACGATCAAATCGCAGCTTGCCGGACGTTCCGCCAAAAATGCAGTCAGTTCGGCCACCACCAGTTCATCGTAACCGCCCCGCACTCGCGCCTTGTCGACCATCCCCGGCGACAGATCAACGCCGATCAGCCGACGGGCATAGGGGCGCAACAGCGGTCCGCACAGTCCCGTACCGCACCCGGCGTCCAGCACCTCCAGCGCCCCATTGGGCGACCCCAGCGCAGTAGCGATGGCCTCGGCCAGCAACTCCGGTGCCCGATAGCCCAGACGGTGCAGATGCCGGTCAAAATCCCCGGCCATCTCGTCAAACATCGTCTGAACATAACCATCCGTTGCCCGCCCCGGCACATCGCGTCCCGAACTGGCCGCCAGCATGTGCTGAGCGGCCGCATCGTCCGGGTTCCGCTCCAGCCAGCGCTGGAACAGCGCGGCAGCGTCTTCACGACGGTTCAGCTTGTAAAAGAGCAGGCTCAGCGCCTTGTATGCTCGCGCATGGTCGGGTTGCAGGCGCACGGTTTCCTGATAGGCCGCCATCGCGCCAACATGATCGCCCTGCGCCAGCAACGCCGTACCCAGATTGAAATGCCCCTCTGCCAGTCCGGGGGCCAGCGAGGTAGCCTGCCGGCAAGCGGCGATGGCTTCCTCAATTTGGCCAAGCTGGGTCAGGATCACGCCGAGGTTGCCGTAAGCGCCAACATGAGCGGGAGAAAGTTCGATGGTCCGGCGGTAAGCGTCTGCCGCCTCTTCAGGTTGCTTCAGCGCCGTCAGGACATTGCCCAGATTATTCCAGGCGTCGGCGTACTGTGGATTCAGTTCAAGCGCCCGGCGGATGAGATCGGCAGCCGGTTCGTGCTGGTCACGCTGCGCCGCCAGCACCCCGAGAAAATGCAGGGCTTCGACCTGCTGCGGATTGCGCTGCAACACTTGCCGGTATAGCGCTTCCGCCTCGGTAAGCTGACCCCGTTGCTGGGCGTGAATAGCTTGTTGCAGCCACTCAGCCCGTTGTTCCGCGCTGGGGCCGGCCCCACTGGCCAGCGCCCTACGCTGTTTGCGGTTCATCAGTGGCTTCCAGCGGAAGGGTTGGCGGACGATGCTCGCGCTGCAATCGGAACGGCAAACTGCGCCCAGCCGCTCTCAGCCAGCGTAACAGTAGTGAATCGCCGGTAAATTCGATGATCCAGTAGCGCCGGTCTGGTTCTTCGACTCCTTCCCAGTGCGACCATAATTCCTGCCCATGTAACTCCCACACCCCGGACGCCGTTTCCGTCTGGTCCACCGCCGCCCACTGAAAATTGCCTCCTGCATCAAACTCCAGGGATTCGCTGGCCGAACTCCAGCGCCCAATCAATTCGCCGGAGGTCGGCAGGCGCAACAGATCTTCCAGCGGATCCCGACAGCCCAGCAATGGCCTGTGCATCGGCCGCGGTGGCGGTGGCAACGGCGGTTGAGCCGGCACCGGTGGCACTCGCGGGGTCCGGCGCTCGGGCAATGTCCGCAGGTCGTAGGCCAGATAATGCTCGGCCATGACCTGACCTAAGCGGTGCCCGTCATATTTCCAAATCTGCCCGTCCGGTTCACGCCAACCCAGGTAGCGACCGAATCGATCATATAAATACTCGCCCTGGAAAAAGCCGGCATAGTCGCCCGTCCACTTGAAAACCGGGATCGCAATCTCGCTACTCTCCGGGTCATCGCCCGCTTTACCGAATCCACTCGGGATCATCATGATTTTATCTCCGCTGATCTCGTGCCGCCGTTCACTCAAACCCGTAGGCAAATTCGCCGTCCCGCACCGACAGTTGCACCCGCACCACCGGTTTGCCTTCCACTATCCGGGCCAAAAATTCCTGGCTGATCGCCGGCAGCACGGTATTGGTCAGAATCGCGTCCACCATCCGCCCGCCGCTTTCCAGTTCGGTGCAACGGCTAACGATTAGCTTGACCACCTCGTCGTCGTAGCTGAACGGAATCTTGTGATTGTCGAGCATCCGCTTTGCGATCCGGCGCAGTTGCAGGCGGACGATGTCGCCGAGCATCTCGTCGCTAAGCGGGTAGTAGGGAATGGTCACCAATCGGCCTAACAACGCCGGCGGAAACACTTTCAGCAACGGCTCGCGCAGTGCCTTGCCCAGGCCATCGACCTCCGGCAGCAGCTCCGGGTCTTTGCACATGCCCATGATCAGATCAGTGCCAACATTGGTGGTCAGCAAAATCAAGGTGTTCTTGAAGTTGATCGGCCGGCCTTCGCCATCCTCCATCCAGCCCTTGTCGAACACCTGGAAGAAAATCTCATGCACGTCATGGTGCGCTTTCTCGACTTCATCCAGCAGCACCACGCTGTAAGGGCGCCGCCGCACCGCCTCAGTCAGCACCCCGCCTTCGCCATAACCGACATAGCCGGGGGGCGCGCCTTTCAGCGTCGAAACGGTGTGCGCTTCCTGGAACTCGCTCATATTGATAGTGATGACATTCTGCTCGCCGCCATACAGCGCCTCGGCCAGCGCCAGCGCGGTCTCGGTCTTGCCCACCCCGGACGGACCCGCCAGCATGAACACCCCAATGGGCTTGTTGGGATTATCGAGCGCGGCGCGGGAGGTTTGAATCCGCCGGGCGATCAGGTCCAGAGCGTGGCGCTGACCGATGATCCGCCGGTTGAGAATGTCGGCGAGACTCAGCACCGTTTCGATTTCGTTCTTGACCATCCGCCCAACCGGAATGCCAGTCCAGTCAGCCACCACCGAAGCGACCGCCTGGGCGTCCACACTGGGCAGAATCAGCGGCGACTCGCCTTGCAGGGTGTGCAATTGCGCCAGCAATTCCTTGAGTTCCATCAGCCGGGTTTGCCGTTCCGGATCGGCTTCGGCATCGACCGCGATCTCAGCCGGGTCCACCTTGCCACCGTCGCCGCGCAATTTGGCCCGCAGCGCCAGAATCCGATCCACCAAGCCTTTTTCTTTCTGCCAACGGGCGTCCAGTTGCGCCAAGCGCGTCTCCTCGATCTGCAACTTCTCGCTGGCGTCAGCCTGGCGCTGGGTGGTTTCGATGCCAATGGCGGTTTCGCGGGCGATGATCTCCAGTTCAACCTGCAACCCTTCAATCCGGCGGCGGCAGTCTTCCACCTCAGCCGGCACCGCATGGAGGCTAATCGCGACTCTGGCGCTGGCGGTATCGAGCAGGCTGACCGCTTTATCTGGCAACTGCCGGGCCGGAATGTAGCGGTGCGACAACTTGACCGCCGCCTCCAGCGCCTCATCGAGAATCTGCACCCGATGATGTTTTTCCATGGTGGAGGCCATGCCGCGCATCATCAGGATGGTCTTTTCTTCGCTCGGCTCGCCGATCTGCACCACCTGGAAACGGCGGGTCAGGGCCGGGTCTTTTTCGATGTGCTTTTTGTATTCCGTCCAGGTTGTGGCGGCGATAGTGCGGAGTTTGCCCCGGGCCAGCGCCGGCTTGAGCAGATTGGCGGCATCGCCGGTGCCCGCCGCGCCGCCCGCACCGACCAAGGTATGCGCCTCGTCGATGAATAGAATGATCGGCTTGGGCGAGGACTGCACCTCGTCGATCACTTGCCGCAGCCGATTCTCGAACTCGCCTTTCATGCTGGCCCCGGCCTGAAGCAAGCCCACGTCCAGCACCCGCAGGGTCACGTCTTTCAACGGCGGCGGCACCTCGCCGGCGGCGATGCGCTGAGCGAAGCCTTCCACCACCGCCGTTTTACCGACCCCGGCCTCGCCGGTCAGGATCGGATTGTTCTGGCGGCGACGCATCAGAATGTCGATGATCTGGCGGATTTCCTCATCGCGCCCGACGATCGGATCGAGTTCACCTTTGCGCGCCCGCTCGGTCAAATCCACGGAAAAGCGCTGCAACGCTTCCTGTTTGCCCATTTGCGCCGGAGCCAGCGCATCGCTGGCCTCGCCGGGAGCTGCGCCACCGCCCACTTGCGAACCGTCGGTCGAACGCAGCCCATTTTCCGGGGAAGCGGCGATGATGTCGCCGAACCGCTGCATCAGATCATCCAGCTTGATCCGGTCGAACTCGCGGGAAATAGCGAGCAGCGCATTGCGCAAGTCCGGGGTTTTCAACACCCCGACCAGCAGATGACCGGTGCGAACCTGCGAATCATTGAATAGCAACGTCGCGTAGACCCAGCCTTCTTTCACCGCTGCATCGACGTGAGCCGACAGATCGGAAATGGAGGTTGCACCGCGCGGCAGGCGATCCAGCGCCTCAGTGAAATCCTTGGCCAATCGGGACGGATTCAGGCTGAAATGCTGAATCGCCCGGTGCAAATCTGAATCCGGCAATTGCAGAATCTGGTGCAGCCAATGCACCAGTTCGACATAGGGATTGCCCCGTAACTTGCAGAAAACGGTGGCGCTTTCGATGGCTTTGTAGCCGAGACTGTTCAGCTTTCCAAACAAGGCGACGCGACTGATTTCGGCCATGATGCGGACTCCCGAAATGAGGTTAAAGGGGAAAGGTTAAAGGTTAAAACTCAGGGGGGCCGTGGTTCTTTAGGCGATTTTCTGAAAAGACTATCCGCAAAGGGTTCGGTCATTTTCTGGTTCGTCATACCCGCATACGCGGGAATGACGGAAAGCAAAGCCGGGGCGTTATTGGTCTGGCATTTTCTTTGTCGAAAGTCGACTTAGCCTTTAGCCTTTAGCCTTTAACCACAATAAGTGACAGCATCCAGCTTCAGATCGTCGGCGTCGCGGGCCAGCGGCTGACTGCTGAGCCAGGTGGTCCAGCCGAGCCGGGTTCCCTCACCCAGTTGCAGCGGCGGAACCTCTTCTTTCTTTAAAATCAGGTTCACATCCCACAGCAGCTCGTCGCCGACATAGTTCCGCACCCAGGCCACCAACCGCCGCAAGCTGTCACTGCCCGGCAGAAACCGCTGAAATTCTTCCAGATTCATTGGCCCCATGACGATCCGGAACCGGTGCTGGCAATCCCATACCCGCTCGCCGATCACCGCGGTCATTCCGAGCAGACCGGTCGCGGGCGTCTCGCCGAGCCGGCACCGGCCCGCTTCATCCAGCGGTAGCCAATGACCCACAAAAGGGTCTACCCGCATCGGCAACTTGAAGAAATCGGCCAGAATCGCTTCCAGTCCTTCGGGATTGCGGGTCTGGCAGACCAGCCGGCCCGCGTAATGGAATTTGGCTAGGTCAGGCGCGGCATCGCGGTTCCACAGCGACGGCATTCCCAGACCGAACTGAGCGCCGAGGTAGACGTTGAAGCGGTCGGTTTCGGGCCGGTCAAAGCTGATCGTCGGTTGGGTATCGGCCCAAGCCCGGTAGAACAGGCTCAGAATCCGGTGATGAAACAGGTCGGCAAACCGGGCGAAAGTCCGGTCGCCATGCTGCCGCGACCGATCCCGCGCATACTCGGTCAGATGCACCGGCAACGGCCCATGTGGCCCGAACAGGCCCAGAAAGTATTCGCTCAGGCGCGGTGGCCGGCTACCATCGCCGGGATCAAAGGCGCTCAGGGTGGCCGGCGCAAAGGCCATCGACGGCTCCTGGGCCAGTCGCACCGGATCATCCGCCAGTCGCGTCGCTTTACCTAACCGGGGCTGGTCACGGTAACGGCATTCCAGTCGCCGCAAGGCCTGGAAAAAGTGAAAGGCATACGGTCGCTGCCGCAGCGCTTCGAGCAGATCTACAGGGTCTGCCGTCGTCCGATCCGGGCTGGCCATCGAGTGATCTCGCCCCGCTCGGTCGATTTGACGACCGTTTCGGTGAAGGAATTGATGGAGGCGTATTTGGCGAAGAACTGCTCCAGCACCGCGCCTAGCAGGAAAATGCCCACCCCCTCGAACGCCGCTTCATCCAAAGTTACCGTAACTTCCAGACCCCGGGCGAAGGCGATCGGGCCAGGAATGGGCGCTCGCCGGGTAATGGGCGCAGTCCGCACCGAACAAACTCCGTCAATTTGCTTGCGGACGCTCGATTCGGCCAGATCCCCGTACAGCGCCAACAGCTCGCGTAACGCCCCCGCCCCTTGCCGGGCGTCGGTATCGGCAATCGACAGATAGTTCAGGCTCAGATGGCTGATCAAGCGCCAGGCGGTATCGCCGTGGGCGTGAGAGGGGCGGGGTTGGGTCGGCCCGGCCAGACAGCGTACTGCGCTGACGGGTGCCCCGGAAGCCAGGGTAAAATCGGTGTCGCCCCGCCCGACCGGCATGTGCAGCGGCAAATCGCGGTTAGTACACAACGCGGAGACCGCCAGTTGCCGCAGGTCGCCGCGATAGGGCGTCTCATCGGCATCGACCAGCGCCAGATAAACTTCGCCGCCGATATAACTGGAACGTGGACCCACGCGCCGTTGCCGGTCGGACAACAGGCGGGGCAGACGATGTACGGTATAAAACGACCGCTGGCTGCGTTGGCTGAGCCGGTCATAGCTGGCGTAAAACGGCAGAAATTCCTGCTCCTCGTTATCAGCGCCGATGCCGGTCACGCCGGTCACCTGGTAAGTCTCAAAATCCAGCGGTCGGGTCCGATCCGGGATGACATGATGCTCGGCGACCTGATCGCTCAGGTGAATCCGGTCAGCCCGCTTGGGAAACAGATTGATCGCCGGGGTGCTGAACAGCGCGAAGTTGGCGGCGGCGACTGCATTTTCCAGCGCCGGATCGGCCCGATTGAGCAGAATCAGCAGTTCCAGTTCCGGCCCGGCGCAGCGCCGCACCACCGGCCCCAGTCCGCTCAGCTCGACAAACAGATAGCGCTGCGGGAAGGCAAAGTATTCATGCAGGAGCCGGTAGCCCTGGAAAGACACCGGCGGGCAAGGCAACAGCGCCTGGACATCCTCGAATCCCATCCGCTGAATGGACCCGCCCGCCAGCCGCTCGTGCCAAGGCGCAGGACGCTGGCCAGGCCGCGCCACCAGCATTACGGTGTTGGTCAGAAGTTGCTCATGCAACCGGCTCGGCAGCGCGTCGCCGCCATGCAGGAACAGTGGCAGACGATCCAGCGCCAGCTTATTGAAGGCCAACCCCGGCAACGTGGTTCGCAACCGCAGCCGGATGCCGGCGCGGACTTTGGACAACTCCGGCAGATCCAGTTGGGCGACCGGCTCCTTGCCGGCGAAATAGTGCGCTTCGGTCAGCTCCAGCGGCCACAACGTCACGTCATGCGCGGTCCGGTATTGGCAGGAGGTTTGCTCGCCCTTGCCGAGTAACCCATGCAGTTCGCTACCCCGGGGAATGACGAAACCCGCTTCGAGCGCACCCTCGGTCGGGTCGGGCTGGAACTTGGCGATCAGCATTGAGGGGGTTGGCGCTAGAAAGTAGGGATAGATGATTTCCAGCAGATGCTGGGTAAAGCGCGGGAACTCGGCATCCATCTTGAGTTGTACCCGCGCCGCCAGAAAGCTGAAACCCTCCAGCAACCGCTCCACATAAGGATCGGCGCATTCGAAGCCTTCCAACCCCAGCCGCCCGGCGATCTTGGGGAACTCGCGGGCGAATTCGCCACCCAGCTCGCGCAGGTGTTGCAGCTCCCGGTTGTAATACTCTAACAGGCGAGGATCCATCAGCGCTCCCGGGACCGCGTGGATTCTTCGATCAGCACTTGGCCGCTTTCCAGGTCAATCTCGGTTTTCAGATACAACTGCAAGGGTAGCGGCTGCGCCCACAAATCCCCCTCGATCTCGAAGGTCAAGGCGTTATGGCTCATCCGCTCTTCGGTCAGTTCAGTACGCACCCGCAGCGACTGCCGGAAAATGCGTGGCTCAAAGTCGACTACTGCCTGGCGCAGACTGTGTTCCAGCGCTTCCATTTCGACGCTGCGGGCGGTCGCGCCAGTCAGCGGCGGCAACCCGAAGTTGATCACCGAATGGGCCGCAAATGGGTAACGCTCAACTTCCTCACGCTCTGGCAACCGGGTCGAGTTGAACAGCCAGCCCAAATCGCGCAGGACGCATTCGCGCAGACGGTTGGCGGACAGCACCCGCTGGTCACGCGACTCGTGCTGCTGATCCGGTTCATCATCGGTCAGCCGATCCAGCAGCGAGGGTTGCAGACGCTCTTTGGAAGTCAGTTCAGCCATCGCCGGCTTGGGCCTCCACCCCGTCTGCCCCGGTGTGCAGATCGATCCGTCGCACATCCAGTAGCGGATATTCGCCTTGGTCAGTAGTCAGAATGCGCTGCCCCAGTCCCAGCCAGATCCCGGCTGCACATTCCTGCCATTCAGTCTTGCGCCCCAACTGGATCAGCGGATCGGCGCTGTCCGGCGAGCCGGGATAACGGGCCGGAATCAGGCCAACGGCTTCGCCACCATTGGCCCAGGTGAACTGCGCCGGCATCCAGACGTAATCGCGCAGATCGGTGGGCGGCTCCAGCACAATGGTCTGAATCCGCTGGAAGGGAATCCAGTAATAACGACCATTGACGATCGCTTCCAGCACCGGCCCCAAGCGCGGGTCAGCGTCGGCGATCCAGTCAAAGGTTTGTTTATCGAGTACCCCGGTCGTCGCCGGCGCGGCCTCAAACGCCTGCTCGCGCACCGTTTGGGCCTGGGCATAATGACCGGCAGCGGTCAGCCGCAAGGCTTCCAGCAGCAGCGCCACCCACGGGTCTGGATCGCCGAACACCAGCGGCGAGCGTCGCCCGGCGAAGACGTCCGCCCGGAACGATTCGCAGCGCAACGCTTCGCGGTAGGTTTGCACCATCGGCAAGGTCGAGGCGTCCATTTCGCCCAGCACATTTAACTGGTTCAGCGCCCGATCCCAGCGACCCAGCACAGACAGCAACTGGAACAGGAAAATCCGGTGTTTGGGGTTGGCGGGTTCTTTGCGCACCTGGGCCTGCAACTCGGCCAGGGCATCTGACAGACGACCTTCACGCAGGCTTTGTTCAGCTAACATGGCCACGCTCTCTCAGTCCCGGTTGTCGCCAGTAAAAACAATTCCGCGCTTCCAAGAGGGCAACACCCCCCGGAAACGCGGATACTCGTGGCCGGATGACCCACAGAATAGCCATCCAGCCAGCAGCCTCAGGTCTTCTTGTTCAGCTTGATGTCGTAGCCCAGCTTGCCCTTCGACTTCAGGGCACCGTCGGGTCCCTGCACAAAGTACTCCAGCTCGATCTTGCTGAAATTGAGCGAGCAGCTTTCATGCGGCAATTCCGCGCCCGAACTGCCGGTCTGGTAGGAACTGACCATCACATCGGACATGGTGATTTCCAGGAACTTTGCCGGCGTCTCCTCACCGACCGATTTACGCTGGGTAAAGATAGCGGTCTTGAAATGCTTGCCCGTCGTACACAGCGTCATCAACGGGGCCGAAGCCGTGTTCATGCTCATGGTGAAATGGAAATCCTGCATATTCACCGTGCCCGTCCCCATACCGCCACCATGGGATGCAGAACCTGAGTTCGTACAGCCCCAGCTCCAGGACAGCAACTGGATACAATCTTCATAGCCTTTCTCAGTGGATTCGCCCTTCACATTGCCCGATTTCAGATCCAGAAAAGCATCTAATCTTGCCATGACATTCACCTCGCGGTTTGGAAGAAACAGTGGATTGAATGACAATCCAGCATTGAATTAATCGGCACCCTTTCCAGCCTTGGACGCGCTAATCTTCAGAAAGATTTGCCGATTTGCCTTGCTCCAAGCACACTACATGCCAAAAAAAACTTATTGTTTTTATTTAAAATTTCCATGACGCCATCCATGATCGGCCCACAATGAACTCCTTAAAGCCACTCTGAATCGCCCGTCACTTCTCCGGTTAGCCGCCCTTGGCCGAGGGCAACTTGGAAACCAGCCGCAGCGACACCGTGAGTCCTTCCAACTGGTAATGCGGACGTAAAAAGAACTTCGAGGTGTAATAGCCAGGATTCCCTTCCACCTCCTCGACGATCACTTGCGCATCAGCCAAGGGTTTCAAGGCTTTGGTTTCTTCGCTGGAAAAAGCCGGGTTGCCGTCCACATACTGATTGATCCAGTTCTGCAACCAGATCTGCATATCGTCGCGTTCCTTGAACGAACCGATCTTGTCGCGCACCATACATTTAAGGTAGTGCGCAAACCGGCAAACCGCAAATAGATAGGGCCAGCGCGCCGACAGATTGGCGTTGGAGGTGGCGTCCGGGTCCTCATACTCCGCCGGCTTTTGCAACGACTGAGCGCCGATAAAAGCGGCAAAATCCGAGTTCTTCTTGTGAATCAGCGGCATGAAGCCGTTTTTGGCCAACTCCGCCTCGCGCCGGTCGCTGATAGCGATCTCGGTCGGACATTTCATATCCACCCCGCCGTCGTCAGTCGGGAAGGTGTGGGTCGGCAGGTTTTCCACCGCCCCGCCCGATTCAATGCCGCGAATCCGGGTACACCAGCCGTACATTTTGAATGCACGGGTAATGTTGGTCGCCATTGCGTAGGCCGAATTGGCCCACACATACCGGCTGTGATCCGCCCCTTCGACCTCTTCCTCAAAATCGAAATCCTCGACCGGGTCGGACTTCGCCCCGTAAGGTCGCCGCGCCAGGAAGCGAGGCATCGCCAACCCGACATAGCGCGAGTCCTCGGAATCGCGCAGCGACCGCCAGGCCGCGTATTCCGGAGTCTGGAAAATCTTGGTGAGATCACGAGGATTGCTGAGTTCCTGCCAGGAATCCATCTGCATGACGGTCGGCGCGGCGGCAGCCAAAAATGGACAGTGCGCGGCAGCGGCGTTCTGGGACATTTCCCGCAGCAGTTCCACGTCAGTTGGGCTGTGATCAAAGTAATAGTCGCCGACCAGACAGCCAAACGGTTCGCCGCCGAACTGGCCGTATTCTTCTTCGTACATCTTCTTGAAGATCGGACTCTGATCCCAGGCGGTCCCCTTGAACTTCTTGAGGGTCTTGTGCAGATCCTTCTTGGAGATATTCAGCACCCGAATCTTCAGCATCTCGTCGGTTTCGGTGTTATTGACGAGATAGTGCAGACCGCGCCAGGCGCTCTCAACCTGCTGAAAATCAGCATGGTGGAGGATCTTGTTCATCTGCTCGCTGAGCTTGCGGTCAATCGCCGCAATCATGGATTCAATCGACTTGATGACGTCCCGCGAAATCAGCGTGGTGTTCTGCAAGGCCTGCTCGGCCATGGTGCGAACCGCATTCTCGACCGCTTCCTTGGCCTGATCGGACTTCGGCTTGAATTCCCGTTGCAGCAATGAGGAAAAATCTCCGCCTTCCAGCGTCTGGGTTTCAGCGCCGGGCTGGACTTGGGTATTGGCATTGAGTTCGGCCATGACGCATCACTCCTCGGCAGCGGGCTTGGTGCTGTCTTGCGGCTTGGGCGCGGCGGCCAGCGCCTGCAACAGACTCGGATCATTGAGGACGTTGGCGATCAGTTCTTCAGCGCCGGTCTTGCCGTCCATGTAGGTCATCAGATTGCTGAGTTGCTCACGCGCTTGCAACAGCCGGTTCAGGGAATCGACCTTGCGGGCCACCGCCGCCGGGGAGAAATCGTCCATGCTCTCGAAGGTGATGTCCACACTCAGATCGCCCTCACCGGTCAGGGTATTGGGCACCCGGAACGCGGCACGCGGTTTCATCGCTTTCAACCGGCTATCGAAGTTGTCCACGTCAATTTCGAGAAACTTGCGATCAGCGACCGGTGCCAGTGGATCCGCCGGTTTGCCCGACAGATCCGCCATTACTCCCATCACGAACGGCAACTGCACTTTTTTCTGCGAGCCGTACACCTCGACGTCGTACTCGATCTGGACGCGCGGCGCCCGGTTGCGGGCAATAAATTTCTGGCTGCTCATCGCCATTGGAACTCACCTCTCTCTGGAATCACGGTATTGGTAACGCCCAGCGGGAATCGGGACCATACAACCGACCATTATAGTCGGTTATTCGGCATTATCCTTCTGCGCCCCAAAAATCAGGTTGGCCTGCTCGATTCCCCCCGGAGTAAGGTCGAGCAGAATGGCCATAAAATCCTTCTTCGCCAGCCGCTTGGCGCGTTTCAACAGCAATGGCGCCGGGCTGGATGGTTCATAACGGTCAAAGTATTCGCAGATTTTATCGATCATGCGCAGGGCGTCTTCCCGGCTGGCGATTTCGCCGACGACCCGCCGGGGACCGCTCCCGCCGACTTCGGGTGTACCGGCGACCGCAGCAAATTCAGCGTTCTCGGCCATTCCCGCGTCGGCCAAGCCTACCCCCTGCCGTTGGAGATAATCGGCCAAGGGCTGACGCATCTCCTTCAAAACCCCGGTTAATGCGCTCAGATCAGGTGCTTGGCTGACACCGATCTGGTCGGTCAACCCCGCCTCAATCCGCTGGACCCGGACGATGGCATCGGCAATCGTGGCGGCGATGGCTTGCACTTGTTCCGACCCGACCTCCTGGAACGCACCGTTGATTTTCTCCGGGGTCGGCAATTCCCCTTCCTTATCCTTGGTCAACGGCGTCAATGCCCCGGATGCAATCTGGACATCGCGCAGGCTGAACCGCCCCAGGCTGCGCGAGTGGACCAGCGGCGTCTCGCGCAAAGCGTGCAGCGTGGCTTCCGGATCGCACAGCGCCACAATGGTGTTGACCCGCAAGGTCGGATCGTTGTCGTCATCAGGATCCAGTTGCGGGTAAACCTGCGCCCAGAACCGTTCGATCAGGCCGTCCACCAGCGCCAAGCCCTCAGCGAACCCCGGCAGGCCGTCGGTATGCAGCAGAGCGCGGGTCAAGTACACCGCGACCCGCAAGTCCCGGGTGCGCTCCGACAACGCCAGGGCGGTCTTCTTGACGGTGCGCCAGTCAGCCGGTTCGGCGGGAATGATGGTCTCGCCATACTGGCGCTCCGGGGTTTCCTGCGCCTGTTCCTCCATCTGGGCAAACGCCGGGTCGTATTCGAGATCCGCGCCACACGGCGAACCGGCGGCAACCTCGCCCAGCAAGGCTTCAACATCAATAACACTCATAGCTGAATGCGCCTCATGCAAAATCGTGGGTTCAAGTATAGTCGGCTTGGCGCGGTGATCCGGGCGGTATAGACTGAAATTTATAGATTGCAGCGATTGCGCCGAATCAATATCGCTCATCCGCCCGCACGGTCGAAACGGCGTCTCTGCCTACGGAAAGCGCATTATGTCCCTGAAATTGACCATCACCAGCTACCAGCGGCTCTCTCCGGGCCAGGAAACCACCAAAATCCTGGATCGCGGATCGATCAGCATTGGCCGCGTCGCGCCGAATGACTGGATCCTGCAAGACCCGGAGCGCATTCTCTCCAGCAAGCATTGCACGGTCCATCACCAGGCGGGTGATTACTTCCTGACCGACATCAGCACCACCGGCGTCTACCTGAACGACTCCGAGCAGCGCATGACCCGGAATCAAAAGGTTAGGCTTAAAGACGGCGACCGTTTCGTGCTGGGCGAATACGAGATTGCGGTCACCCTGCTGCCGGGGGCGGACGAACTGGAAGAATCCCCGTCAGACGGGCCGATCACCGATATCGTGCCGTTTCCGGGGCTGATGGCTGGCGATTCGATCATGCCCGGTGATCAGGCGGGGATCGCCAGTGGGGATCGCGATAAACCCTCCTTCTCTGACCTGCTGGCCGATGATCAGGAGTCTTCTCACCTGCCGTCGCCTGGCCGGAGTCACGTTGCCGGACGAGCCATCACTGAGCCGCCACCCGAGAGTTCAGCGCCCGATCGCGCTTTTTTCGCGCCGCCAGAACTGATTTCCGAGACCATGCCGCCGCCGCTGGAACGGGCCCCGCCCGTCCCAAAGTCGGAGCGGCACACCGAATTGACACCCCCGGTTTCGCCACAGCCGCTCGAAATTCCCGAATTGCCCGCGGTAGCGCCGCCGATCATTCCCGATCTTATCCCCGCGGAACCGGCTGGCGAACCCCTCAGCCCCGCGGAAGCTGTGCGGATTCCCGATGACTGGTGGCTGGCACCCTCAGCAATGCCGCCAGCGCCGCTGGTTGCCGTACCGACTCCACCGATGCCACCATCGCCACCGGTTGCTGCTCGCGCGGCGGTGAAAGGGCTGGAACCGCCCCCGCCGAGCGCTGTTGCGCCCTCTCCACTGCCCGCGGAGTCCAGTGACCAGGACGTGCTACGCGCCTTTCTGGAGGGGGCCGGACTACCCCAGGTGCGGCTGGCCGATGACCGGTTGCCGGAAACCTTGGCTCATCTCGGCGCAATCTTTCGCGAGACCATCCAGGGACTGGCCGAAATTCTCCGCGCCCGGGGCGACATCAAGGGTGAATTCCGACTCGACCGGACCACCATGGGCCCGATGGAAAACAACCCGCTCAAGACCCCGCCCGGTCAACCGCCGCTCCGTACTGAAGAGATCATGGTTCTGCTGCTGGCGCCCCGGCAGAACGCCTATATGTCGCCGGTGCAAGCAGTGCATGAGGCGTTTACCGACATCAAGGCCCATCAGGTAGCGGTAATGGCCGGGATCCAGGCTGCCCTGAATCGCCTGCTGGAGCGCTTCGATCCCGGCAACCTGGAAACCCGCCTCCAGCACTCCATTTTCGACAGCATCTTGCCGACAAGCCGTAAAGCCAAATACTGGGATCTGTTTACCTCTGAATATCAGGCCATTGCTCGGGAGGCCGAGGATGATTTCAATGAACTGTTCGGCGATGAATTCGGCCGCGCTTACCAGGAACGGCTGCGCAACCGGTGAGTCTGGCGGTTGCGGCGATCCGCTGCCGTTTTGCCAAGGATTCAGGACGTTGGGTTGTCTACTTTTTTCGTCATACTTGCGAAAGCGGGTATCCAGTTTTTTCAGCGAGTTACTGGATTCCCGCATCCGCGGGAATGACGGAAAACAAAGTTTTGGCGTTATGGATCAAGCATCACTCCCTTAACTTAATGGCAGTGATGGATTAACCCGGTCTACTATCCTTAAATGATCTCCAACAACGCGATGAAGCGAGCGCCGCCGCCATGAGCTGGTACAGCAAGGTCGTATGGTCCGAGGGGATGTTCCTGCGCCCCCAGCATTTCCAGCAGCAGGATCGCTATCTCGAAGCCCTGATCCGGCAATCCTGCGGCGATCTCCGCCCCTATTCCTGGGGGATCAGTGCGCTCACGCTGGACCGGGAAGCGCTGACGCTGGGCAAGATCGCCATCACCGCCGCCCGGGGGTTGTTGCCGGATGGCACCCCGTTCAGCATTCCCGACCATGATCCGCCGCCTACCCCGCTGGACATCGGCGCTGACGGGCGCAATACCCGCATCCTGCTGGCGCTGCCGTTGCGGCGGACCGGGATGGCCGACGTGGAACGCGGCGATCTGCAGGACACCGCCGCCCGCTACCGGGCCGCCGCCCGCGAGGTGCGCGACAACAATATCGACACCGCCAACAACAGCGCCTTTGTCGAGATTGGCGAACGCCGGCTGCGGCTGTTCCCGGATACCCGCGATTTCAGCGACTACACCTGCATCGGCATTGTCCGAGTGCGCGAGAAACGCACCGATCAAACGGTGGTGGTGGATGACGACTATCTGCCGCCGTGTCTGGATTGTCGCGGCGTCCCGGCCCTGAATGGCTTCGTCACTGAAGTGCTGGGTCTGCTGCACCAGCGTGGCGATGCACTGGCCGAGCGGGTGTCTGGCGCGGGGACCGGGCGCGGCGCGGGCGTCGACATCGCCCAGTTCCTGCGGTTGCAAGCCGTCAATCGCTTTGAACCGCTGTTTGCCCATCTGGCGACGATGCAGGGCCTGCATCCCGAAGCCTTCTACCAGATTGCGGTACAACTGGCCGGCGAAATGACGACCTTCACCGGCAAGACCAAACGCCGCCCGCCCGTATTGCCCGCCTATGATCATGACGATTTGCAAAAGACCTTTGGCGTGCTGATGACCGAACTGCGCCGGTCACTCAGCCTGGTCGAAGAACAGGCAGCGATCCGGATTCCCATCGAGGAGCGGCAGTACGGCATCCGGGTGGCGATCATCACCGACCGCGAGCGCCCGCTACTGACCAAGGCGACCTTCATCCTGGCGGTGCGGGCCGACATGGCGACCGATCTGTTGCGCGCCCGTTTTCCCACCCAGGTCAAGATCGGCCCGGTGGAACGAATCGCCCAGTTCGTCAATCATCACTTGCCCGGCATCGGGGTCAGCGCCCTGCCGGTCGCGCCCCGCGAGATTCCCTACCAGTCCGACTTCATCTACTTCCGGCTGGATCGCAGCAGCGAGTTCTGGAAACAGATCCTCAGTTCTGGCGGCTTCGCCTTCCATGTTGGCGGCGAATTCCCCGGACTGGACATGGCGTTCTGGGCCATCAAAGAGGCAGAGTAACGAACCGTGACTATTGACGACCCGTTTGCGCCCACTGACGGCGACGGCGACCGCACCCTGATCCGGCCCATGCCCGGCGGGCGGCGTTCCGGTTCTGGCGCGCCGCCCGCTCCACCGCGTCCGGCCAGCCCGCCAGCGATGGAAACTGCGCCCATCTCGCCTGGAGTCGGCCTCAATCCGTTGGAGGCTGCCGCCGCCCCTTTGCTTAGCCTGATCATGCGCCTGAAAAATACCGCCTCGCACCCAGAACCAGAGCGGTTGCGTGCGCGGATGATCGACGAAGTCAAGGAGTTCATGGTCAATGCCCGCAACACCGGCATCCACGAGAAAACGGCATTCCGCGCCCGCTATATCCTTTGCACCACCCTCGACGAGGTAGTGCTGAACACGCCCTGGGGCCGGGCCAGTCAGTGGAGCGAAAATAGCCTGTTGATCACCTTCCACAATGAAACCTGGGGCGGTGAAAAATTCTTCGAATTGCTGGACGCGATCACTCAGGACCCACGCAAGAATCTGTACCTGCTGGAACTGATGTATCTGTGTCTGGCGTTTGGTTTCCAGGGCCGTTACCGGTTGCTGGACAATGGCCGCAGCCGACTGGAGGAACAGCGGGAGCGGGTCTACAACGCCATTCGCACCGCACGCGGCGAGTTCGAGCGGGAGCTGGCTCCGCACTGGCGGGGCGGCGGCGAACAGCGCAACCCGTTGATCCGTTATGTGCCGCTGTGGGTGGTGGCAGCGGTCGCAGCAGCGCTGCTCCTGTTGGCCTATGCGACCTTTAACTGGCTGTTGAACAACGCCTCTGACCCGGTGCTGACCGCGCTCGGCAGCATTCGCGAGGAACCGGTCGCGATGGTGCGGCGCGGTGGCGTCGTGGCGCTCCTGGCCACGACGCCAAAACCGCAGGTCAATGCCGGTTATGCCCAGGTTACCCAAAACCTGCGGACCTTCCTGGACCCGCAAATCCGCGCGGGCAAGGTCTCGGTTCTCGAGGCCGCTGATAAAACCACGGTCCGCATCAACGGCGATGGGCTGTTCGACTCGGGCAGCGCCAATGTCAAACCGGAATTTCTGCCGCTACTGGTGCAGATCAGCAAGGAACTCAACACGGTGCAGGGCAAGGTGCTGGTCACCGGCCACAGCGATAACATTCCGATTCGCACCCTGCAATTTCCGTCCAACTGGCACCTGTCCAAGGCTCGCGCCGACAGCGTGGTGGCGATTCTGGCCGCCGGCAGCGCCAATCCCGGGCGGTTTTCCAGTGATGGCCGCGCTGAGAACGAATCGATCGCCGCTAACGATACCCCGCAGAATCGGGCGCTGAACCGCCGGGTCGACATCATCCTGCTGGCCGGCGTCAACTAGGTCGGGACTATGAACAAAATCCTGCGTTTCCTGAAAAGTCCCTGGTTTATCGGCGTCAGCGGCCTGTTAGCCGTGGCTGCGCTGATCTGGTATCTCGGTCCGCTGATCGCGATAGCGGGCAACACGCCGCTGGCGACTGATGCCGGCAGGGTCTGGACCCTGATGACCGTTGGCGGTATGTACGGTCTCTACCAGCTCATTTATTACATCGATGCCCTGAAACGGAACCGCGCCATTCTGACCGACCTGGCCGGTCAGGCTACCGGCGGGGCCGTCGGCGGCGGGGGAGATTCTGGCGGTGGTGGTGGTTCCGGCGGTGGCGATGGTGGCGGCGGTCAGAACGCCGCCGAGCAACAGCGCAAGAAGCGCGAGGACGAAGCCGCTTCTTCCGAGGAAATTTCCACGCTCAAGCAAGGGCTGGACGAAGCGCTGGCGACGCTCAAGCGGGCGCGGCTGGGCGGCAAGTCCGGACGCTTCCAGTACCTCTACCAACTGCCTTGGTACATCATTATTGGCCCGCCCGGCTCCGGCAAAACCACCGCGCTGATCAACTCCGGGCTACGATTTCCGCTGGGAGCGGGGAAAGTGCGCGGGGTGGGCGGCACTCGAAACTGTGACTGGTGGTTTACTGACGAGGCGGTCATGATCGACACCGCCGGCCGCTACACCACCCAGGACAGCCACGAAGAAGTCGATCGGGCGGCGTGGCGCGGCTTCCTCGACCTGCTCAAGAGGCATCGCAAGCGCCGGCCAATTAACGGCGCGTTTGTCGCCCTCAGTCTGGCGGATCTGATGCAGCAGACCGAGGAGGAGCGGACGGCCCAGGCGGTAGCGATCCGGCAACGCATCCAGGAACTGCATGAGCATTTCGGCATTCGTTTTCCGATTTATGTGCTGTTCACCAAGGCCGACCTGATCGCTGGATTTATTGAATTTTTCAACGATCTCGGTCAGGAAGATCGGGCGCAGGTGTGGGGCGCGACCTTCCCGATGGACGATCCAGCCAATCCGGAGGGCGTGGTCGAACATTTCCGCAGTGAGTTCGAGCGGCTGGAGCAACGCCTTAACGACCGGCTGGTAGAACGCTTGCAGGATGAACGCGACCCGCAGCGGCGCGATCTGATCTACACCCTGCCCCAGCAGTTTGGCTCGCTCCGGCAAGTCGCCGAACGGTTCATGGCCGAAGTGTTTCGGCCCAGCCGCTTTGAGGAGCGGGTGCTGCTGCGCGGCTTCTACTTTACCAGCGGCACCCAGGAGGGCACCCCGATTGACCGGTTGACCAGTGCGCTGGCCTCCACCTTCGGGCTGAACCGGCAAACCCTCAGCACTTTTTCCGGCAAGGGCAAGAGCTATTTCATCACCCGCCTGCTGCACGACGTGATCTTTCCGGAAGCCGAGATCGCTGGGGCCAATCTGCGGGTGGAACGGTGGCGGGCCTGGATTCAGCGCGGGGCCTACGCCGCTGCGGTGCTGCTCACCGCCATCGCCGCCACCCTGTGGCTGGTTAGCTATGCCCGCAACGAAATCTATGTGCGGGCGGTCGAGAAGCAGCGTCAGGAAGTCGCCCGCCAGATTCAAGCGCTGTTGCCGGATCAAATTGATTTGATGGCGACGTTGCCGGTGTTGAACGCGGCGCGCGCCATTCCGGGCGGCTACGACGACCGCACCGCCAAAACTCCTTGGCTGATGGGCTTTGGCCTTTACCAGGGCAACAAACTTGGCGGTCAAGCCCAGGTCATCTATCAGCGCTTGCTGCTACAGGCCCTGCTGCCGCGCATCGTGCTGCGGCTGGAAGATCGACTGCGCCAGAATGCCGGCAATCCGGGCGCGTTGTACGACACGCTCCCGATTTATCTGATGCTGAACGATGCCCGGCATTTCGACGCCAAGGCCGTCAAGGATTGGCTGGAGCGGGACTGGCAGACCAACCTGCCGCGCACGGTCACGCGGGAACAGCGCGATCAATTGTCGGCGCACCTGGACGCCCTGTTGCAACAGGCCCCGCTGCAATCGCCGATCGCTCTGGATGCCGCCCTGATCCAGAACACCCGCACTCTGCTCAACCAGTCCCCGGTCTCACAGCGGATTTACGACCGGCTCCGCCAGCGTCAGCGCAATGCCGGTCAGCCGCCGGACATTGGCCTGATCGCCGCCGCCGGTCCCGATGCCCCCCGGGTATTCGACCGCAAAAGCAGCCAGCCCATGAGCAGCGGGATTCCAGGCTTGTACAGCTACAACGGCTATTACCAGTTTTTTCTCAACGAAAATCCGAAACTGGTCGGACAAGTGGCTGATGAAAGCTGGATCCTGGGCACGACCGTCCAGGTCTCCAGCGATCCGACCGATCGGCAACAGGTCGCTGACGGGGTATGCCGGCTGTATTTCAACGATTTCCTGAAACAGTGGCAGGATTTACTGGCCGATCTGGCGATCAAGCCGCTCGCCAACCCCGACGCGACGCTGGAAATCCTGCAAGTGTTGTCCGCCCAAGCCGATTCACCCTTGCGCAAGCTGTTTGAAGCCATCGCCCGCGAAACTGCACTCAGTCAGCCGCCGCCCGCCCCGCCGCCGGATGCGGCGAAACCGCCGCCCGACAAATCAATCACCGACAAAATTGCCGGCATTCTCGGCGCGCCCACGCCGACCGCGGTCCCTATCCTGCAACCCTGTACGCCCGACATCCGGTTGAACGGGTTGAATACCCTATATAGCCGCGAAGTCAAGGGTGCCGAAGGTGTGATTCCGCCGTTGGACAAGACCTTGGCTGCGCTTTCTGAACTGTATAGTCAGGTGAACGCTATCGTCCGCGCCAAGGAAACCAGCCCGGACGGGAGCGTGCCGCAAACCATCAAGGATCAGATTGGAACCGTGGTCAATCAAGTGCAGGTCGATGCGGTGCGCAAACCGCCGCCGTTCAATACCCTGCTCAACAAACTGGCCTTGGACAGTGCGGACAGCGTGCGCAGTTTGCGCGATCGGTTGAACGCCCAATGGAAGACCGCGCAAATCACCGCCTTTTTTCAGGACAATCTGAACGGGCGCTATCCGCTGGTGCGCAGTTCCATTCAGTGGAGCGGTGCCGGACCGAATGCAGCGGGTGGGACCATGCCGACCAACAGCATCCAGTGGGTCGGCCAGGGTCCAGCTACCCCCATTGCCCACCCCACGGTGCAAGGCCCGCCGGATGCAACGCTGGCTGCCTTTGGCCGGTTCTTCGGTCCGAATGGGCTGATGGACAGCTTTTTCAAGCAGAACCTGCAAACGTATGTGGATACCACTGGCGGACTCTGGCACTGGCGTGGCCCCACCGCCGGCCCGGAGAGTCTGCCGCCGGAAACCCTGCAAGTCTTCCAGCGGGCTGCGGTCGTCCGCGATGTGCTGTTCAGCGGTAATACTCAGACGCCGTTGGTTCGGTTTCAACTGGCTCCGGTCGAACTCAGCGGCGACGCCACTCAAGTCGTGCTGAACATCGACGGCCACCCGATTAACTATGCCGCCAGCCAGCCGGCGCGAGTCGCCGAGGTACAATGGACCGGCTCCGGGGGCCAGGCGCGACTGGAGTTCCTGCCCCAAGTCGCCGGCAGCCCGTCGCAACTGAGCGAAACCGGTCCCTGGGCCTGGTTCAGGATTCTCGATCAGGCGCAAATTCAACCGCTGAACACCGGTCAGTACCGGATCGTGTTTCAGATCGGTGGCCGGCAAGCTACTTACGAATTACGGACTTCCAGCGGCCTGAATCCGTTCCGCTTGCCGACGCTGGAGGGGTTCCGGTGTCCGGAGCAACTGTGACGGCCGAATCGACCGGCTTCTTCGGCAAGTTGCCCGGTCGGGGCGACTTTATTAGCCGTCATCTCGCCAAAACCTTCCTCGAACCCTGGGATGGCTGGCTGCAAGCCGCCATCGCCGCCAGCCGCAACCAGTTGGGAGAATCCTGGCGCGAGTATTACTGCACCAGTCCCATTTGGCGATTTGCGCTAAGTCCCGGCTTATGCGGGCCGGCGGCTCATGCCGGGATCCTGATGCCCAGCATGGACCGGGTCGGTCGCTACTATCCGCTGGTTATCGCCGCGGCGCTGGATCCGGACTGGCCGTTGTTGACGCTGCCCGTCAGCGCTGACGCCTGGTTCCGGCGGGCGGAGCAACTGGCGCTGGCGGGTCTCGATAACGATGCGCTGGAACTGGATGATTTTAGCCAGCGGGTGGAAACGCTGGGGCTACCGCCTGCCACCCGCTTCGCCGTGAGCGATGCAACAACCAGTCGCGCTTGGTGTTGTCCCTTGCCCGATGCGCTGGACTGGCCGCAAACCCTGCCGGCGTTGGCGACGCATCTGTTGGCGCAAGGGTTTGCTCAACCCAGTTTGTGGTGGACGGAAGGATCGGAATGGGTAGCCCGCTGTCTGCTGCTGTGCGAGGGGCTGCCGCCGGTTGAAGGCTTTGCGGCGTTACTGGCCGGGGATTGGCGAGAACGGGGCTGGAGCGAAAAACCGCTCGCCAGCATTGATGGTAATTCCGGCGAGCCGTTCGCTGCTGGAGAGGACGAAGAATGAACACAAAAGCACCTTTTCAATGGTCATCCGCCGGGCGCAGCCATGTTGGCATGGTCCGGGCGATCAATGAAGACGCCTGCATTGCCCTGCCGGAATCAGGCCTGTGGGCGGTCGCTGACGGGATGGGCGGCCATGAAGCGGGCGATGTCGCCAGCCGGTTGATCGTTGAAACCTTGCAGCAGACTCCGCCGCCAACCGACTGGCAGAGCTTTCTGGACGCAGTACGGGAACGGCTGTGCGAGGTTAATACCCTGTTGCGCGAAGAATCCGCCCTGCGTTACCAGCACCGCACCATTGGCAGCACGGTGGTAGTGCTGGCAGCCTATGAAAACCAGTCCGCCTGTCTGTGGGTAGGGGATAGCCGGATTTACCGGTTGCGCGATAATCAATTGCAACAATTGACCCGCGACCACAGCCACGTCCAGGAACTGGTGGATCAGGGCTTGATCGCGCCGGAGGAAGCGCATCGTCACCCGCTATCCAACGTGATCACTCGAGCGGTGGGTTCGTCCGATGAGTTGCTGATCGATCAAGTCGATCAGCCACTGCGGGCCGGCGATATGTTCCTGCTGTGCAGCGATGGCCTCAACAAAACCGTGAGCGATCAAGAAATTGCCCGTCTGTTGGCCCACAGCAATCACAATTGCCAGGAAGCGGTCAAGGCGTTCATTCATCTGGCCCTGATGCGGGACGCTAGCGACAACGTGACGACGGTTGTGGTCAATATCAGCGAAAGTGTCGAAGCACGGGCGGAGAAGGTTAATGATCCCGAATCCGGTTCGGAAACCCCGGGTAATCCAATTCCGCCAGACTGGTATTTGCAATAACTGGTATTTGCAATAAACGACGTGATCCTGCAAGTTGTGCCCAACCGCACCAGGCACCATGCTGCACCTGCGGAGTCGGTTGACAAGGATCGGCGCAACCTTCAATAATGCCTGCCTTACCTTGTGGGGAGCCTTTCCGGTTCCCACTGGGCGATTGAAGGATCAAACGCCCTGGTCGACCTTCCCCCGCCCTCGCGTCCTGACGCCTGTTGCGATGCACGGCACTTGATCCGCACCAAAACGGCATTGTCCATAATTGAGGTTAGTCCCGATGGAAGACGTGGTTATCGTCGCCGCCACCCGTACCGCTATCGGCAATTTCATGGGTTCCCTATCGGCCATTCCCGCTAATGTTTTGGGGGCCAGGGTCATCCAGGATTTGCTGCGAAGAACCGGAATCGATCCGGCCCGGATTGACGAAGTGATCCTCGGCCAGGTGCTAACCGCCGGTACCGGCCAGAATCCCGCCCGCACCGCCGCCCTTAATGCCGGCCTGCCGATTGAAGTCCCCTGCCTGAATATCAATAAGGTCTGTGGTAGCGGTCTCAAAGCCGTGCATCTGGCCTGTCAGTCGATCCGCGATGGCGACAACCGGATCGTGATTGCCGGTGGCCAGGAAAACATGAGCCTGTCGCCGCACCTGCTGCTCGGCTCACGGCGAGGCACCACGATGGGCGATGCCCGGCTGGCCGATTCGATGCTCAGTGAAGGCTTGCATTGCGCCATCAACCACTACCACATGGGCATTACCGCCGAGAACATCGCCGCCCAGTGGGCCATTGCCCGCGAAGAACAGGATGCCTTCTCCGCTGCCTCCCAGATCAAGGCCATCGCCGCCATTGAAGCCGGGCGGTTCAAAGACGAGATCACCCCGATCGAGATTCCCCAGCGTAAAGGCGCCCCGTTGGTCTTCGCCACCGATGAATTCCCCCGCGCCGGCACCACGGCTGAAAGCCTGGGCAAACTGCGCCCGGCCTTCAAGCAGGATGGCAGCGTCACTGCCGGCAACGCTTCCGGCATCAACGATGGAGCCGCCGTAGTGCTGGTCATGGCCGCCAGCGTCGCCCGTGACCTCGGCCTGAAGCCGCTGGCCCGGATCGCGGCCTACGCTAAAGCCGGCGTTGACCCGAAAATCATGGGAGCCGGGCCAATTCCGGCCTCCCGCGCCTGCCTGAAAAAAGCCGGCTGGACCGTGGATCAACTGGACCTGATCGAAGCCAATGAGGCGTTTGCCTCCCAGGCGATCTGCGTCAACCGCGAAATGAGCTGGGATACCGGCAAAGTCAATGTCAACGGCGGCGCTATCGCGCTCGGCCACCCGATCGGCGCGTCCGGCTGCCGGATTCTGGTGACCCTGCTGCACGAAATGGCTCGCCGCGACGCCAAAAAGGGTCTGGCGACCCTGTGTATCGGCGGCGGTCAGGGCGTGGCTCTGGCCGTCGAACGTGATTGATTCATCACACCAAATAACCAAATGAGGAGTTTCTGATGTCTCGAGTTGCAGTCGTTACGGGTGGAATCGGCGGGCTGGGCACCGCTATGTGCAAGGCGCTGACCGAACAAGGGCGGCGGGTCGTTGCGGTGGATTACAACGGCCTCAAACCCGAAGCCGTGGATAAGTGGAAAGCGGACCGCACTGCGGAAGGCTTTGAAATCCCGGTCTATCTAGCCGATGTCACCAATTTTGAATCCTGCGCCGAAGTGTGCAAGAAGATCGAAGCGGAAGTCGGCCCGATTGAAATCCTGGTCAACAACGCGGGTATTACCCGCGACTCCATGTTCCACAAGATGACCCCCGATCAGTGGGATGCCGTGATCAAGACCAACCTGTACAGCGTCTTCAATATGACCAAGCAGGTCTATGAAGGGATGACTGGGCGGGGCTGGGGCCGGATCGTCAACATTTCGTCGGTGAACGGTCTGCGCGGCCAGGCCGGCCAGACCAACTATTCCGCCACCAAGGCCGCGATTTACGGCTTTAACAAGGCGCTAGCCCAGGAATGCGTCAAAAAAGGCGTGACCGTCAACTCGATCTCGCCGGGCTACATCGGCACCGAGATGGTCCGGGCCATTCGTGAAGACGTGCTGGCTAAGGTTATCGCTGGCATTCCGGCCGGTCGCCTCGGCGAGCCGTCTGAAATCGCCCGCACCGTGGCGTTCCTGTCGGCTGAAGACGCCGGCTTCATCACCGGCGAAGACATCACTGTCAACGGCGGTCTTTACTACCACTAAGTCCTGAATGTGCGGCGCTGCCTGTTGCATATCGGCAGCGCCGCGGCGCTTTTTCCATATCTGCCATGAGCGAACCGCGCGTCATCAAGAAGTACCCGAACCGTCGGCTGTACGATACGGCCATCAGCAGCTACATTACGTTGGAGGATGTCAAGGTGCTGGTGCTGGAGCGGGCCGAGTTCCATGTCATTGATGCCCGGACCAATACCGATATTACCCGTGGAATTCTGCTGCAAATCATCAGCGAGCAGGAAGAACAGGGCAATCCGATCTTCACCAGCGAAGTGCTGGCCCACATCATTCGGTTTTACGGCGACACGTTACAGGGGATGATGGGCAACTATCTGGAGAAGAGTCTACAAGCCTTCGTTGATCAGCAGCACCTGTTCCGGGAACAGATGCGAACTCTGATCGGCAAGAATCCGCTGACAATGATGACCGAGCTGGTCGAACACAATCTGTCATTATGGAAGAGCGTCAACGAGCAGTTTCAGCAGAAATCCCCGTCTGACAGCAATCCTAATCCAACTCCCCCGCCCGATCCGCCGACTCCGGTGGTCGAACGCGAGCGTAAAGGCCGGAAAGTCAGGGATTCCTGACGCGACGCTTGGCCGTTTTCTGTCCTTTTTTGTTCGGCGCTTGCCGCGCCAGCAACCAGGCAGCAATGGCTGGCGGCACTTCCTGCTGAGCGCGGGCACTGACGTAAATGCCGATATGACCGCCCCGGAAGGACAGTTCCGAGTAATCTCCGCTCCCGCAGCAGGTCGCCAAGGCTTTTGACGCCGCCGGCGGCACCAGATGATCCTGACTGGCGTAGACATTCAGCACGGGCATGGTGATCTTCCGCAAATCCACCAGCCGCCCGCCAATCACCACCTCGTTTTTAACCAGCTTGTTCTGCTGGAAAAAATCCTTGGCAAACTGGCGAAAAGCCTCACCCGCCTGATCGGGGCTGTCGAAAATCCATTTTTCCATCCGCAGAAAGTTCTTGATCGCCTGGGCGTCGTCGAGAATATCCACCACGGCAACATATTTTTGCCCAGCCAGCCGAAATGGACTCAGCGACAGAAAAGCGAAATTCAGCACTTGGCCGGGTACATTGCCGAGCGTATCCACCAGCAAATCAATGTCGATATGCCGGATCAGGTGGGTGAGCAGGTTATCCGGGGTATGAAAATCGACCGGCGTCACCATCGTCACCAGATTGCGGATCTTTTCCGGGTACAGCGCCGCAAAGCACAGACTTAGTGTCCCACCCTGGCAGACGCCCAGCAGATTGATCGCCGCAAGCTGCCGTTGTTCACGCAAATGATCCACGCAATGACCGAGGTAGCGGTGAATGTAATCAGCCAGGGTCAGAGGCTGATCATCGGCGTCGGGATAGCCCCAGTCGATCAGATAGACATCGACGCCAGCATCCAGCAAGCCCCGAATTAGCGAGCGGTCGTCCTGTAAATCCATCATGTAGGGCCGGTTGACCAGCGCATAGACGATCAGCAGCGGGACTGGATGCGGTTCCGCCACCCGGGGCTGGTAGCGGTACAGGATCAGCTTGTCTTCCTGATAGACCGGATCACGGGGCGAGACGCCGGTTTCGATCTCACCCAAATCGCCCAAGGTTTTAGCGCCCTGGGCCAGCTTGTCGCTAAAGATCCGCAGCTCTTCGACGATCTGGTCAGAGCTAAAGCGAATCATAGGCCGCCTCGCGGCGCGGGTAGCAGACCAGCAGCGCGTTGAGCAGCCGGCCGCTAAGTTCACTGTATTCAGCGCTGTGCAGCATTCGCCCGTAGGTTTCCTCGTTGCACTCCACCCACAGATCATATAACTCGCGCAGGCTGGTGATGTTTTCATCGGCGGCGGCGCGTTCTCGCAAGCGTTGTTCCATCAGGTTCAAGGCCTGCTCGGCGGCTTGTTGCAACAGGCCGAAATATTGATTCTGGGTCTGCTGATACGCCTGCCAGGCGATGGAGTCCCGGTCAGTCGGCATCCCGCCGGGCATGGGAAGTTCCAGCGCCAGGGCCGCCTGCTGCCAGGCGTCGAGCATCGTGGTCCAAAATTGGGCCAGTTCTGGCTTGACCGCCGGGGCCTCAGCCGATTGGGTGATGGCCTCCTTGAACTGGTCAAACTGCCGGCGTACCACCGCCTTCCAGTCGGTTTCATGTTGAAGGGAATCCTGGAACCGGTCAGCAAACTGGCGGATTTGCTCGCCAAAGGCGAGATAGGCGCGGGCTTGCCTGAGCAACAGTTCAGCATCGAAATCGGCAGGGGAAGCAGTAGAGAGATCGGCCATGGCGAAACAGCATCCTGAAGGTGAGAATCCGGCAGTGATTTTGAGTATAGCTGTTGCAAACCGGATCGGTGGGCCGATTCAGCGTGTGGTTTGTTTGGAAAACGGCAGATTCAGGGCGCTGGCTTCAGCTTTGAACTGCTTGAGTCGAGCATGTAACTGCGCCTCTTGATTGGGGGAAAGGCCGGGGTTTTTCAAACCGAGTTCCAGTTGCTCGATGGCCGGCAGCAATTCGCCGTTCAGATAATGGTATTCGGCCATCGTGGCGTGAGTGGCGGCCAGATCACCGGCCCGTTGCGCCGCCTGGGCGTAAGCGGCGTACAGCGTCGGATCATTGGGGCGGCGGCGCAGTTGTGGTTGCAATAATTTCAGCGCCAGTTTCGGGTCGCCTTGAGTGGACAGCGCGCGTCCGTAGCTCATCGCTAAAGTGAAATCATCGGGATACAACTGGCGAGCGTCCTCGAACAGCCGCCAGGCCTGATCCCGGTCACCGTTGGCCAGCGCGATCTCCGCTGCGTCAAGCCGAAACGCCAGCCGGTCCGGATCGCTCTTGAGCAGGCGGGTCATTTGCTGCTGGGCCTCGTCGTAACGACCGGCCTGGCGCAACGCCAATGCATAGGCATAGTGATCCGCCGCGTCGTTAGCGGAGCCGCCTTTAGCCTGCACCGTTTCCAGATTGCGAATCAAAGTCCGGTTGTCATCGGTCGCCAGCACCCGCGCCCGGGCCTTGGCTAAATCGTAGGCTTTACGGTCGCGGGGCGCAGTGCGCCGCAACGCTGGAGTTTCTACCCGATCCTGAGTGTCGGCGACCCGGTTTTCCGGGCGAGGATGCGTCAGCAGCATTTCGGGAATCCGGTTGCGGGCCTCGCCGCTGGATTGGCGCTCCAGCTTGGTGAAGAAGTCGCTCATGCCCCGGGGATCAAAGCCGGCCTTGGCGAGCAGCTGCGATCCAATTCGGTCCGCCTCCTGCTCATTGACGCGGGTGAAGCTGATCTGACGCTGGGCGCTGGCGGCCAGCGATCCCATCATCGCGGCTTGACCGGCCTGTTTACTGGCCGCCGCTAACGCCGCTCCGGCCAGCATCGCCGCCGCCAGTGGCAAGGTCATGCGCTTGGAATCCGCGATGGCGCGAACAATGTGCCGCTGTGAGACGTGGGCAATTTCATGGGCCACTACGCCCGCCAGTTCATCTTCGCGCTGGGTCGCCAGCAGCAGGCCAACATTGATGCCGATAAAGTTGTGCGGTAAAGCAAAGGCGTTGATGTCACCGTCGCGAACCATGAAGAAGGTATACGGAACGCCGTTCTGGTCAGCGTAGGTGACGATGCTCTGGCCGATGGAATTGAGGTATTCGGTCAACTGGGCGTCGTCCAGAATCAGGTCGCGCTCGCGCAGTTTCCGCATGGTTTCCAGCCCCAGCTTCTGTTCCTCGTCTGGGCCAAAATCGACCTGGGAAGAGTCGCCCATGTCGGGCAGACGGATCGCTTGTGCGGCGGTCGGAGCGACCGGCGTCAGGGCGAGCAGCAGGCTGAGACTGAGGGGAAGCAGGCGATAGCGCATGGGATTGTCGCTGAGCGGGATAGTGCGATTAAGACTGGCAATCAGGCGGCGCGTTCCCGCCACGATGGTGTAAACGGGAGATGGGCTGGTCAACGGCCAGCGCGGATTCGGCGACGGGAACGAGAGCATTACTCCCCGCGTCAGCTATAATCCGGGGCATTATTTCAGCGCATTAAAGATGATTCATGAACGACATTAATCAGCGACCCGACTGGGTTCCCGAAAACGCCGGTGCGGAATTTACCACATCGGTTATGAGTGGCGTCAACGGTGGTCACGACGGGATTCGCGGCCAGGCCAGCATTGCCATGCCGCGTTCTCATACGCCGCGCCGGAGGCGATTGACGGTCGATGAATATGTCGCCGGGGTATTGGCGGGCGACCGCAATATCGTCGCGCAGGCGATTACCTTGGTGGAAAGCAACGCCTTGGCGCATTTCGATTGGGGCCAGGAAGTGCTGCGGCAACTGCTCCCCCATACCGGTCATTCGATCCGGGTCGGGATTACCGGGGTGCCGGGCGTTGGCAAAAGTACGTTCATTGAGGTGCTGGGCCTGCACCTGTGCGAACAGGGTTGCAAAGTCGCGGTGTTAGCGGTTGACCCCAGCAGCACGGTGACGCGCGGCAGCATCCTCGGCGATAAAACCCGCATGGAACTGCTCTCCCGCGACCTGCGCGCCTTTATCCGTCCCTCGCCTTCCAGCGGCACTCTGGGCGGTGTTACCCGCAAGAGTCGCGAAACCATGCTGATTTGTGAGGCGGCTGGTTTTGATGTGATCCTGGTGGAAACAGTCGGGGTGGGCCAGAGCGAAACCACCGTGCGGTCGATGGTGGATTTTTTCCTGCTGCTGATGTTGGCTGGGGCTGGTGATGAATTGCAGGGCATTAAAAAGGGCATCATGGAACTGGCTGATGCACTGCTGGTAAATAAAGCCGATGGCGACAATAAAATCCGCGCTAATGCCGCCTGCGCCGACTACAACCGGGCGCTGCACTACATGGCTCCGGCGACGGAAGGTTGGCGCACTCAGGCCTATACCTGCTCGGCGATGAGCGGCGATGGTGTTACCGCCATCTGGCAAGTGATCAACAACTTCCGCCGACAAACAGCCGCCAGTGGCGCATTTGATCAGCGTCGGCAGCGGCAAACCCTGGATTGGGTTTATTCCATGGTCGAGGAACATCTGCGGACCAGTTTTTTCAACCACGCTGGAGTGGGCAGCATTCGCGCCGACGTGGAAGATGCGGTAATTGAAGGGCATTTGCCGCCCACTGTCGCCGCGCAAATGCTGATTCGGAAATATGAAGGTTGAAACAGTCAGAACGACTCCATGCTACCCCCGATATTCTACGGAAACTGCTTGAATGAACTGGGCTGAAATCTGCGCCAATCCGGTTTTAAGGGAACTGCCCTACAAGATCCAAACTGACCAGTGGGGCCATATCGTTATGAGTCCGGCAACGAATGAACACGGGATGTATCAAGCGAAAATCGTCGCTTTACTCAGCCGGTTTCTCAGAACGGGCATGATTATCACCGAATGCTCAGTGCAAACCCGGGAAGGGGTTAAAGTGGCGGATGTCGCTTGGGCTTCAAAGGCCTTCATCAAGCGGAATCGTGGCAAAAATCCTTTTCAGGAAGCGCCTGAATTTTGTGTAGAAATTCTGTTGCCTTCCAATACAGTGATAGAAATGAATGAGAAAAAGGAATTGTATTTCGCCAGAGGTGCCAAAGAATTCTGGATTTGTGATCAAAACGGGAATCTCACCTTTCACCGAAATACCGGCGCGATCAGTAACAGTGAGCTTGCCGGTCAATTTCCTCATCAAATTCTGCTTTAACCCAAGCAACCACCGGAGAATAAAACCATGCTACGCAGTCCCCGCGATTTCTTTAAACCCAAGGTGGTCGGCGCTCCCGCACCACTGCGCGAAATTCCAGTATTACCCTCGCGGATGATTCATTTCTTTGATCCCAGCAACCCCAAGATGGCAGTCAAGGTGCCGGACATCGCTAAAACCGTCGATATCATGCTCGGCAATCTTGAAGACGCCGTGCCGATTGAACGCAAGGAAGCTGCCCGAGAAGGTTTGGTGCAAATTGGCAAAACCGTCAATTTCGGCGACACCCAGTTCTGGACCCGGGTCAACAGTCTGGACAGCCCGTGGTTTCTGGATGATTTAGTCCGGCTGGTTAGCGAAATCGGCGACAAACTGGACGTGATCATGCTGCCTAAAATTCAGGGTGCTTGGGACATTCATTTTGTCGATCAACTGCTGGCGCAACTCGAAGCTAAATATGGGGTGAAAAAACCGTTGATGATTCACGCCCTGCTGGAAACTGCGCTGGGGGTCGCCAATGTGGACGAAATCGCCAATGCCAGTCCACGAATGCAGGGCATGAGTCTTGGCCCCGCGGATTTGGCAGCCTCGCGGCGCATGAAAACCACCCGGGTCGGTGGCGGCCATCCTGATTATGTGGTGCGGACTGATCCCGATCCGGCCAATCCCAATGCTCCACGGCTAACTGCCCAGCAGGATTTGTGGCATTACACCATGGCGAAAATGGTGGATGCCTGCGCCAGTGTCGGCGCTCTGCCGTTCTACGGGCCATTTGGCGACATTGCCGACTTGACTGCCTGTGAAGATCAGTTCCGCAATGCCTATTTAATGGGCTGTGTCGGGGCCTGGTCACTGCATCCCAATCAAATCGCCATTGCCAAACGGGTCTTCAGCCCGAAGCCGGAAGAAGTAGTTTGGGCCAAGCGGGTGATTGAAGCGATGCCCGATGGCAGCGGTGCGGTAATGATCGACGGCAAGATGCAGGACGACGCGACCTGGAAACAATGCAAGGTGGTGTTCAGTCTCGCCCAACTGATCGCGACTCGCGATGCCGAGTACAAGGCACTGTACGGATTCTGAGAACCCGTCAGGTTCACCAACGTAAGATTCCAGCGGCGAACCCGGTTTAACACCCTTTCTCCTGCTTCAATGGGGGAAAGGGTTGTAATCAGGAGGCGGATTAATGGCATATAGTGATTTTACCTTGGAAACCGCGATGGCTAATTTGGAAATTACCACTGAATTAACGGTGCTTTTTCCAAAGCTTGATCCTTTACCCGTTCCTGACTGGCTTCAAAAAACTTTTTCTAAAAATACACCTTTAGCGCTAATTTCTGAAAAATCACGCAGTGAGTTTATTGTAGTTCCCATTCTGTTAGCCAGTCGTGATCTTTCTCATGAAAAATTGGCGATCTATTCTGGGCAAAGGCTGGATGTTGATCCCAAAAGAGGACTGGTTGGGGAATGTGACTTTATTCTGGCGCTATCCCCACCCATACTGCCATTACGTTCCCCGATTATGACCGTGGTAGAAGCTAAAAAGAATGATGTCGAAGCCGGTTTAGGGCAATGCATCGCCCAAATGGTTGCAGCGCAAATTTTTAATCAATCAGCAGGCCACTCCGGTTTTTCATTATTTGGCTGCATCACGACTGGCGAAATCTGGCAATTTTTGCGACTTACCGAATCAGTCGTTTCCATGGATCAACGCCGTTTTTATCTGGATGATACAGGCAGCATTTTGGCGGCTATTCAGCAGATGGTCGCTCAAGATATTTTTCTAGCGTCTTGAGTTTGCGTATAAAACTCCTTGGAAAAAACCAGAGACACTTTTAATTACCGGTGAATCAATTGCGGAGTCCATCATGATCCTAGCTTTCTCCGTCGCCCGCTTGCCCCGTATTGAATTCGGCGCGGGCGTGATCAGTAAACTGCCCGACTTGCTTGCTCAATATGGCAAGCAGGTATTGCTCATAACTGGACGCCGTTCATTCACAAACTCGCCGCACTGGCTGGCACTGCTGGCAGCATTGGCAAAAGCGGGCATTGATTGGGAGCAAGTGCGGGTTGGTGATGAACCATCGCCACAACTGATTGATAAAACAGTTCGACAATTTCACGGTGCAGGCATTAGCGTGGTCGTCGGCATTGGCGGCGGCAGTGTGCTGGATGCCGCCAAAGCTATTGCTGGCTTATTACCAAGCGGCGATTCAGTGATGGATTATCTGGAAGGCGTCGGTCCGGAAAAGTGCTATCACGGTCCCGCCACACCTTTTATTGCCGTCCCAACCACAGCTGGCACCGGCAGCGAAGCCACTAAAAATGCGGTGCTGAGTGTGCGCGGCCACGACGGATTCAAGAAATCCTTTCGTCATGAACGGTTGGTCCCGGAATACGCTCTGGTTGATCCGGATTTACTGGCAACCTGTCCGCCATTGCAAATTGCCGCCAATGCTATGGATGCGCTGACCCAATTACTGGAATCGTATGTGTCGATCAAGGCTAATTCTTTCACCGACGCTCTGGCGGAAAGCGGGCTGCACGCGGTGCGGGAGGGATTATTCGCCTGGTATACAGGGGGAGAACTCGCTGCCCCAGGTCGCGCCAAGATGGCTTACGCAGCGTTGCTGTCGGGTGTTTGCCTGGCGCAAACCGGACTGGGATCGGTGCATGGCCTAGCCTCGCCGCTGGGGGCGTTCTTTCCGATTCCGCATGGCGCGATATGCGGCACTCTGATTGGCGCGGCCACTCGCGTGAATCTACACGCATTGCAGGAACGCGATCTGGGTAATCTCGCGCAGCAAAAATACGCGCAGGCCAGCGCCATTTTACACGGGCGGCCTTTCACTCGCCTCGATGAGTCGTGTACCGCATTGCTGACGCTGCTGGATGAGTGGACGGAGCGGCTGGCGCTGCCCCGATTGAATGCCTACGAAATTCGAGAGAGCGATTTTAACCGCATCATCGCCCATTCCCGTGGCGGCAGCATGAAAACTAATCCAATAACATTAAGCGATGCTGAAATTGCCGATGTACTACGGCAACGGCTGTAATCGGCGCTGCCACTATGCGCTCACTTCGCCATGACCACAATTGATGCTGAACTCGACACCGCCGGGCTAAATTGCCCATTGCCGATTCTGAAGGCTAAAAAGGCGCTCGCTGGCTTGAGCAGTGGTCAGGTGCTGCGGGTTATCGCTACGGATCCGGAATCGGTCCAGGATTTTAAGACCTTCACCCAGCAGCTAGGACATGCCCTACTGGGCGTCCGGGAGGACGGCGGACGATTCTATTTTCTACTGCGCAAGGCTTGAGTGGTTTATTCCAGCCGCAACGGTTCCCGCAGCAGCTCCCCGTTAAACCACACCTGTTCCCCATTCAGCTTTAACCGCCCTTCGGCCAACCAGCGGATCGCCTGTGGATAGAGCCGGTGTTCCTGTGCCAGCACCCGCGCCGCTAACGCACCGGGATCATCGTCCGGCCACACCGGAACCCGCGCCTGTACGATCAGCGGCCCGCCGTCCAGTTCCGCCGTCACGAAATGAAGGGTCGCGCCATGTTCGGTTTCACCAGCGGCAATCGCCCGCTCGTGGGTGTGCAAGCCCCGGAATTTGGGCAGCAGCGACGGATGAATGTTGAGCAGCCTGCCCTGGTAATAATCGGTAAAACCGGGGGTTAATATTCGCATGAAGCCGGCCAGAATCACCAGATCCGATTGATAGCTATCAATCAGGTTCATTAGCGCTACTTCAAAACTGGGCCGATCCGCAAAGTGCCGATGATCCAATTCCAGCGCCGGAACCCCGACCTGTCGCGCCCGTTCCAAGCCATAAACTCCAGGCTGATTGCTGATAACAGCAACCACGGCAGCGGGTAATTCCCCGCTGATTGCTTGATCGAGAATGGCTTGCAGATTGCTGCCGCGCCCGGAAATCAGCACCACCAGCCGCAGGTTGCGAATCACGTTCATGGCACAAATTCCACCGCCGACTGACCTTTGCTATCTGCGATGTAGCCTAATAGCCAAGCAGTTTCGCCCGATTCCCGCAGCATCCTTAATGCTAATTCCACGACCTCCGCTGCGACGCAGACTACCAGTCCAACCCCGCAATTAAAGGTACGCCGCATTTCCACCTCGGCCACTCCGCCCTGCTGTTGCAACCATTGGAAAATAGCCGGGCGCTCCCAACTGGCCAAGTCGATAATCGCTTTGGTATTCATTGGCAACACCCGGGGCAAGTTTTCGGTCAAGCCGCCGCCAGTGATATGGGCGATGGCGTGGATTTCGACCTGTTCCAGCAGCTTGAGGATCGCTTTGACATAAATCCGGGTCGGCGTCAGCAGGGTTTCGCCGAGGGTTTCCGCGGTAAACGGCTGATTCAACTTGGCTCCACTGACCGCCAGAATCTTGCGAATCAGCGAATAGCCGTTGGAATGAGGGCCGGAGGAAGCCAGTCCCAACAGTGCATCGCCGGGCCGGACTTTGGAACCGTCAATGATCTTCGCCTTTTCAACCACGCCCACGCAGAACCCGGCAAGGTCGTAATCGCCGTCGTGGTACAGCCCCGGCATTTCCGCGGTTTCGCCGCCGACCAGCGCCGCGCCGGCCAATTCGCAACCATCGGCGATCCCCTTGATCACCGCCGCCGCTACCTCGACCTCCAAGTGACCGGTTGCATAATAATCCAGAAAAAACAAGGGTTCGGCTCCAACTACCAGCACGTCGTTGACGCACATCGCCACCAAATCAACGCCGATGGTGTCATGCCGGTTCAGTTCCAAAGCCAATTTCAGCTTGGTGCCGACGCCATCAGTCCCGGATACCAGCACCGGTTGCCGATAGCGATCCAGCGGCAGTTCAAACAGGGCACCGAAACCGCCAAGTCCGCCCAGCACGCCGGGCCGCAGGGTTCGTTTGGCGTGGGGCTTGATGCGATCCACCAACCGGTTGCCAGCGTCAATATCAACGCCAGCATCGCGATAGCTAAGGGCGGGGGATGGAGGGGAACGATCATTCATGGTCGACTTCTTCCGGTTTGCGGGCAGCGAATTCAGCACTGCCCGGTACTATACTTCACCCCGCTACAACCTGTGATTCCTCAAAGGTCTGAAAATTGAGGGTTAGTAATGAATCCAGCTCTTTCTTGTAGGTGGTATGGGTCTGGGCTAAACAGTCGGAAATCGCTTGCTTGA
>CAIRMO010000037.1 GCA_903879705.1 uncultured Candidatus Competibacteraceae bacterium
AGCGGCTTAACCTAAAATCAATGAGTTACAATTTTTGTCATGTATAGAGCCAAAACGCTAAAACCTTAACTCAAGGTCAGAAAACTACTTTTCATAATACCTTGTTTGAAATGAACTTTTCAAGAGACCGGGAATTGCTGGTGCAAGCCACTCTGGCGGATAACGGCGATTTAGTGTTGAGCATGGCGGTGGGCGAGATGCGCTGGCATAAGCCGGTGGTTTACCAGGACATCGCTGGACAGCGCCAACCCGTGGATGGACGATTTGTGTTGAATCCCACGGAAAAGGATAAACCTGTCGAACTTGGCTTTGCCATTGCGGCTTATGATCATAGCCAGCCCTTAATTATCGATCCAGTGCTGGCGTATTCAACTTTTCTGGGGGGTATGCTTGATGATTATGCCACCGGGATTGCTGTAGACAAAACCGGGAGTATCTATGTCACGGGCGCTACTGCTTCGGTTAATTTTCCTGGCAACGCTCGCAATCCATCATTCATAAAAATGGATGTTTTTGTTGCCAACTTCAACGTAGTGTCCACTGATGCATATACCATGAAATGTTCTAGCGTGCTATCCGGTGCCGGAAAAAGCGATGCCCCTGAGGATAAGGATGATATTGCCTCAGCGATTACGTTGGACTCCAAGCGCGAGGGCACAGCGCTTTACATCACTGGCACTACAGCTTCTTCCGTGTTCCCTAAGTGTGAACTGATATTTCCTTCTAAAACGCCCACAACTTCACTCAACGGTTCAACTGATGCCTTTGTTGTTCAGATTAATCCAACTACTTGCGTTCTAATGGCTGCCACTTGTCTGGGTGGCGGCAAGGATGAGAGTGGCACGGGCATTGCTGTGGATAATTTGGAAAATATCTATGTGACCGGTTATACCAATTCTTCCTATTCCAGCACCAATGCCCTTGCTGCTTTTCGTACAGTGCGTCCCTATCAACCACTGCTCGCCGGTGGTCTTGACGCCTTTGTCACCAAATACAGTGCTCCAGTCGGGCCTGCTTGGAACATCGCTTATTCGACTTACTTCGGAGGAACTAAAGATGATAAAGGCACCGGGATTGCGGTGGATCCCGATCGCAATGTCTATATCACTGGCTCTACCTCGTCGACTAATATCAATACAGCAGGCGCTTTTGGCCAAACGCTGGGCGGCAGTAGCGATGCTTTTGTCGCCAAATTCAACCCTAACTTGAAACCTGACGATCCAGACTCATCGCTGATTTACTCTACCTATCTGGGAGGAACCAGTTCTGAGAGTGGCACGGGGATTGCGGTCGCGGTAGAAAAAGACAGTACAACGGGTAAAATTTATCATTATGCTTATGTGACCGGGACCACTGACTCCATCAATTTTCCAATAACCTTGGATTCTTTTGGTACGGTGTACGCCGGAAATGGAGATGCCTTTGTCACCAAAATCAACCCGTTCGGCAGTATGCTGGACTATTCTACTTATTTGGGGGGTAGTGGCGCTGATAGCGGCGCCGCCATTGTTCTGGAGAGTAACGCAGCGACCGGTGAAACGAGATATGTTTATATTACTGGAGCCACCGCTTCTAACAATTTCCCGGTTATTTCCGGCGCTTTTGATACTATGCTGGGTGGAACTCGGGATGCGTTCATGGCCCAAATTGATATGAAGGCCGTAAATTTAAACAAACAGCAACTGCTTTATTCGACTTACTTGGGGGGAAGCAATAATGCTGACAGCGGTGCGGCTATTGCCATTGATCCTAATCCTTCCAATGTTGCCACCGATGATAATTACGGTATTTATGTGGTCGGAATGACATCTGCTTCCGATTTTCCGGTGACCTCCAATGCTTACGACTACACCATCAATGGCAGTAGCAAGGATGCTTTTATCGCCAAATTCTGGAGTAACCCCCAAAACACAGAGTATACTTATACAGTGACTTTAACCAAAGCAGGTCCAGGGAAAGAGCTTTGTAAGACCAACGGCGGCGGCGGTAATTATCACGCCGGGGATATCGTTAAATTGGATACTCCGACCCTTACAGGTAGCCTATTTGCCGGTTGGAGTCCGGCATCGTGCGGTAATACCTTCGCCATGCCGGCTAATAATCTTGGTTGCATCGCCAACTGTATCAATCTGCCCAAGAATGGCGCGACAAACGCTACTGCTGTTGAATATCGCCATACCGGGAAAGACCATTATTTCAATACCGCCAACCTCAACGATATTTCTTTTCTCGCCAACAACTCGCAGTCGGGATGGCATCCGACCGGCTATATCTTCGATACCTATCCACTTGACGCAGCGCCTTCTGGAACGGTCCCCGTCGCTCGTTATTACGGCGGCCAGCAGAGTGACGGCGCTTATAAGCCGGATAGTCACTTCTATACCGGCCTGCTTGGTGAACGCCAGTTTCTCGACAATAGCTATTCGCAAAAGTGCCCAACGGGTCAGGGATCATGTATGGGAGAAGCCTGGCATTATGAGAAAGACGAGTATCGGGTTTATCTCCCCAGCGGCTCAACCTGCCCCAGCGGATCGCGCCCGGTCTATCGTCTCTACAATAACGGCTATCCTGCCAAGGACAGCAATCATCGCTACACAACCGACCTTGGCGTAGCGGTTGATATGAAAGCCCAGGGCTGGACTGATGAAGGGGTGAAAATGTGCGTTCCCTAACCGGCCAGTATTAGGAAAAGGGTAATACTCATTTCCAGTAGGTTTTCGCATTTAGGTCTCCCGGGTTCCGTTATTCCCGCGAATGCGGGTATGACGAATGGGGTGGTTTTTGACCTGAAGAAAGATAAAATCTATCGGGGAAACGGTATAACCATTCAGCGCACAAAATCCATCACCCGATGCAACCGGTATTCGGTGCTGATCGCGTCAAGACCCTGCACCGTCGACTCATCAATCAAGAGCGGTTGGCATCAAATGGCGGCTCGAAATAAATCAAATCCACGCTGTCGGCAGTCAGGTAATCGCGCCGAATGGGCAGATTGCCGCCGTAGTGAAGCGTGTTCATACCTGGATTCCCTGATGGCTCACGATGCAATTACGGCCCTGCGCTTTGGCCTGATACAGAGCGATATCAGCCCGGTTGAGCAGCGCGGTGACATCGGTTTCCATTGATTCCGCCACTGCGACCCCGATGGACATCGTGATCGCTGGCAACTCACCATCCTGGTAAGGAATACGCAATTCCATCACTGCCTGGCGCAGTTTTTCCAGCCGTGCCTCGGCAACAGTCAAGGACAAACCCGGCATGACCACCGTCAATTCCTCGCCACCATAACGACAGATGATGTCGCCGCCGCGCAAGGAACGGTTCAACAATGCGCCGACCGCCCGCAACACGCTATCGCCGGCGCTGTGGCCGTGGACATCGTTGAACCGCTTGAAATGATCCAGATCCAGCATGGCCACAGCCAGCGGCTCGCCGTTGCGCTGGCAGCGATGGAGTTCACGCGGCAGGGTTTCGTCGAGATAGCCCCGGTTGAACAGCCCAGTAAGCGGGTCGCGGATCGCTTGCTCGCGTAAGGCTTCCTGCATTTGCCGGCGCTCAGTAATGTCCCGGGTAATACCCAGGAGGTCCTTGAATTCGCCAGTGGCACTGTACATGGCGGTCACGGTCGCCTCAGTCCATACCGTCGATCCATCCTTGCAGGTTTGTTCCAGTTCTTCACGAAAATCAGGAAGTGGCTGCCCGGTTCGCACCGCTTTAATCAACGCACTAAGGCCATTGAATGCAAACTCTGCCGATTCTGGAGTTAACGCTTGCCCAATCGATTGTTGCATCGCTTCCGCCGCGCTATAACCGCGCAGCTTTTCCACCGACGGACTGATATAGGTAAAATGGCCTTCCAGATTCATCGTCCAGATGACATCACTGGCATTGTCAGCCAATAACCGATGCCGTTCTTCACTGATGCGCAGCGCCTCTTCCACTTGCTTGCGTTTGGTAACATCCAGTTTCACCGCAACATAATGAGTGGCACGGCCATTCGCATCAGTCACTGGTGACATATGGGTTTCATCATAATAAATCTCGCCATTTTTGCGGCGATTGATGAATTCACCTGTCCAGGTATTACCGTCAGCGAGATAACTCCACATTTCATGAAAGACGTTTTTTGTCGTTAAACCGGAATTCAGCATATGCGGTTTTTTCCCAATGACTTCGGCAGCAGTATAACCGGTGACCTGCGTGAAATGCGGATTAACATACTTAATAATAGCATCCGGATCGGTAATGATGACGGACACTGGACTTTGCTCAACGACCATCGACAAGTTGCGCAAATTGATTTCGACCTGTTGGCTTTGCAGGAGAGTGAGGCTCAGTCGGTGATTAATCCGGTAGATATAAAAAGCGACACACCCAATCATGCCAGTCAGCAGTAAAGCAAGGGTAAGGCCGAAATAAAGCCAGGTCAGGTTGGGTCTGGGATGTGGGTCATAGAGAAAACCATCCAGGGAAAAATGATGCGGTAGCAAATCAATGTCAGCATAGGTGTCGGCGATATGCCGCCAACGTCCAGGATTCATGTAGCCCATTTCTACCAGCATCGGTTGAATCAGAAAAATCATATGTCTGGCTTCGAACAGATAATAATCGCGGCTGTGACGTTGCGAATACTTCGCCAGAATCAAATCAACGATTTCTTCCGGGTGCTGCATAGCGTATTGCCAACCGCGCAGACTGGCGTTGCGGAATGCCTTGACCCGATCGGGGTGCGTCTTCAGTACCGCTTCAGTGGTAAACAGCGTGTCGCCATAAAAATCAATGCCTGCTGAACGCGGGGTATAGACCTGATAGGAAAAATGGGTACGATCCAGGTCATAAGGCTCGCTGGTGACATAAGCAGACATAGCGTCTACTCTGCCATCGATCAAATCCTGTGGATTGGCGCTGTGCTGCACCCAGTCAATGTGTTCCAGCGGAATGCTTTCTTGCTTGAGATAAGCCAGCAGTTCGTCGGACTGCGGCTCCAGCATGACACGCTTGCCGACCAGATCATGAATCCCCTGGGTGGGATCGTGTTGTCTGGCGATTAGGACCAGCGGGGAATGCTGAAAAATCACCGCCAGTGCTACGACGGATTGCCCGGCTTGTCGGTGCAGCAACAGACTACTGGTGCCAACACCAAATTCTGCCTGGCCTTGCAGGACTTTGTCGACCGGATCGACGCCGGGAAGCGCCTCTTCAATCTGAACCTCCAGCCCCGCGTCCCGGTAATAACCCTGTTCTTTAGCCGCGTAATAACCAGCGAACTGAAAAGCGTGCGTCCACTTCAATTGCAGAGTTACGGCATCGAGTGCCCAGACTGGCGCGGCCAACAACAGCCAGCCGCCAGAGGCAATGAGCCTACGGGTCCATCGCTGATTTTTCGTCACCCGGTGCCTCTCGCCATCTTCGTCAACAACGCCACAACCGCTCAAAACGAATGAGGGGGAATCGAGAAACACAGGCCGATCAGCGGGTCGCCTGAGCCGGTTGCAGATAGGAAATCGGCGCGTGCCGTTCGTCATCGAAAGTGACTTCTTCCCAGGCGGTGCAGTCAGCCAGTAAGGCCCGCAGCAGACGGTTGTTCAGAGCATGGCCGGACTTGTAACCGTTGAAGGCGCCAATCAGGCTGTGGCCGAGCAGATACAAGTCACCAATGGCGTCGAGAATCTTGTGCTTGACGAATTCGTCTTCATACCGCAGCCCGTCCTCATTAAGAATCCGGTAGTCGTCCACCACGATGGCATTATCCAAGGTCCCACCCAAGGCCAGCCGCCGCTCCCGCAGGTATTCCAGATCGCGCATGAAGCCGAAGGTCCGCGCCCGGCTGATTTCCTTAACAAACGAAGTCGTCGAGAAATCAACGACCGCGTGCTGGTTACGACTCTTGAACACCGGATGATCGAAAGAAATAGTGAATTCCACCTTGAAGCCGGTGAAGGGATCAAACCGCGCCCACTTGTCGCCCTCTTCGACCAGCACCGGTTTTTTGATGCGGATAAACCGTTTAGGCGCGTTCTGGTCCTGAATGCCCGCCGACTGGATCAGAAACACGAACGGCCCGGCGCTGCCATCCATGATCGGCACTTCGGCGGCGCTGACATCCACATAGGCATTATCAATCCCGAGTCCGGCAAAAGCCGACAACAGATGCTCGACCGTGGAAATCCGGATCTTGTCCTTGACCAGCGAAGTCGAGAGCTGGGTATCGCCCACATTCTCCGGACTGGCCTTGATCTCGACCGGTTCGGGCAAATCGACCCGCCGGAACACAATGCCCACATCAGGCGCTGCTGGCCGCAGGGTAAGATAGACTTTATCGCCGGTATGCAAGCCGACGCCGGTCGCCCGAATCACGTTCTTCAAGGTACGTTGCCGAATCATGCGAGTTCCCCAATGCAATTTAATGATCTGGACTATGGCGCGGCGGGCTGCCCGGATGAAACGGGAACGCCATAGGTAAATTGCAGTAAAGATACCGCACTCAGTAGCGAGTTTGCAACTTTTGTTTCCCTTTAACAACGAAGCCTGTTGTTAAGTTGCCAAACTCCACGCCAGTATTCGGATCAGAACGCCGTCGCACGTTTCCCAGCGTCGTCATACCCGCGAAAGCGGATATGACGAAAAGTGAAAACCCAACCCTTCACTCCCCAGCCCCGGCCTGCCGACGCAGGAAAGCTGGAATATCCAGGTAGCCCAAATCGTCCACTGATTCCCGAGTCTCACCGGCAACCTCGCCTGCCGCCTTCTGACGGGGCCACTCCGGGTGGCGCCCGCCCGTCTCCGGGGTTGGCATCAGCCTGACATTGACGTAATCACGCGCGATGGCCTCACGCGAGATCGGCTCCCGTCCGCGGGAAGTGGCCGGTTTGGTGGCGGCAGCAGGGACGCTTTGGCAGAGGCCAGTAGCGACGATCGTGACGCGCAACTCGTTGCGCATCTCCTCATCAACCGCCATTCCCACCTTAACGGTGGCATCCTCGGCCGCCAATTCCTGGATAATTTCGCCGACCTCGGTGAATTCACCAATCGTGATGTCGAGACCGCCGGTGATGTTGACCAGCAGCCCCTTGGCACCGGCCAGATTGACATTTTCCAGCAACGGACTACGGATCGCGGCTTCAGCCGCCTCCCGCGCCCGACCATCGCCCACCGCCCGGCCCGTACCCATCATCGCCATGCCCATGGCCGACATCACGGTGCGCACGTCAGCAAAATCCACGTTGATCAAGCCAGGATGCGTGATCAGCTCGGCGATTCCCTGCACCGCACCCAGCAACACCTCATTGGCGGCCTTGAACGCATCCAGCAGGCTGGCGCTCTTGCCCAGCACCGTCAGCAGCTTCTCATTGGGAATGATAATCAGCGAATCCACGGTCTCCCTCAGTTCGTCAATCCCGCGCTTGGCGACCTCCATGCGTTTCTTGCCCTCAAAGGGGAAGGGCTTGGTGACCACGCCGACGGTCAGAATCCCCATTTCCCGCGCCAGTTGCGCGACCACCGGGGCCGCGCCAGTGCCCGTACCGCCGCCCATGCCGGCGGTGATGAACACCATGTCGGCCCCCTGCAACACCTCACGGATGCGCTCGATATCCTCCTGAGCGGCTTGCCGGCCTACATCGGGATTAGCCCCGGCCCCCAGCCCCTTGGTGATATTGGCGCCAATTTGCAAGGTGATCGGCACCAGCGACGTTTTGAGCGCCTGGGCGTCGGTGTTGGCACAGATAAAATCCACCTTATCGATATTGGCGCTGAGCATATGCTGCACCGCGTTGCTGCCACCGCCGCCCACCCCGATGACCTTGATCACTTCGTTACTCGGCTTGGTATCCATCAGTTCATACACGATTGTTTCTCCTCGACAGGGTTTTCGACCCCGGGTTTTTGACTTAACGTGACTTGACCTTAAACCTTAAAAATTGCCCTGAAACCAGTGCCTCATCCGCGCCCACCACCCATCGCGGCCCACCCGCGATACCGGTCCTGACCGCAACGGCCGGTTTTCATTACCGAACAGCAACAAACCTACGGCTGTCGAATATTCCGGGTTGCACACCAAATCCGGTAATCCAGTAACCCCCTGCGGGGTTCCCCGTCGGACCGGCATGTGAAACACGGCTTCGGCCAGTTCCACAACCCCTTCTATCCGGGAACTGCCCCCGGTCAATACCACCCCGGCGGGAATCAGATTCTCAAACCCGCTGCGCCGCAGCTTTCCCAGCGCCAAATCGAACAGTTCCTCATAACGCGGTTCCACGACCTCAGCCAAGTCATAGCGGGAAAACACCCGCGCCGCCCGGTCGCCGACGCCCGCCACGTCGATCCGTTCATCGGCCCGCGTCAACTGTTTGAGGCAGCAGGCATGGTTGATCTTGATTTCCTCCGCCGCTGCTGTTGGGGTATGAAAGGCGATGGCGATATCGTTGGTGACCTGATCGCCGGCAATCGGGAGTACCGCGGTATGGCTGATCGTCCCGTTGGTGAATACTGCCAGATCAGTAGTACCCCCGCCGATATCCAGCAGGCAAACCCCCAGGTTCTTCTCGTCCTGGGTCAGCACCGCCCGACTGGACGCCAGGGGTTGCAGGATGATCTCGTCCACCGTTAACCCACAGCGTTGTACGCATTTGCTAATGTTTTGTTCGGCATTGACCGCACCGGTGACAATATGGACCCGGGCCTCCAGCCGCACCCCGGACATTCCTACCGGGTCCTGGATGCCTTCCTGACCGTCAATGACGAACTCTTTCGGCAAGATGTGCAGAATCATCTGGTCCGCCGGGATCGCCATCACCCGCGCCGCCTCGATCACCTGCTCCACGTCATCGGCGGTCACTTCCTGATTGCGGATCGCGGTGACACCGTCGGAGTTCAGCCCGCGAATATGGCTGCCGGAGATGCCGGTATACACCGAATGAATTTTGCACCCGGCGTTCCGCTCGGCTTCATCGACCGCCTGCTTGATGGACTGGACCACCGATTCGATGTTGACCACGACGCCTTTTTTTAACCCCCGTGAGGGATGGACGCCGATGCTGATGACCTCGATAGCCCCGTCTGGCCCGACCTCACCTACCATCGCCACCACTTTCGAGGTGCCGATATCCAGGCCGACGATTAAATTTTTGTCTTCTTTTTTGGCCATGTCCGTTCCCGTTCCCTCTCCCGCTAACCTGCCGTCGGCCCTGCTTTCCAGCGCACTGCGAAGCCATTGCCATAGCGCAAATCCACGATTGCGATCCGGTCGATCTGAGCGGCCAGCACCCGTGGATACAGTTGCGCCAGCAAGCGTAACCGTGGCTCAAATTGATCGCGCCCGACATACACCTCCAAACCATTGTCGAAGGTCAGCCACCAAGCGCGCCGGTCGTCCTGAGTCAGCTTCGTCAATTTCAGACCGAGCGGGTCAAATAGCGCGTGAATGTCCCGCCAAGCCTTGATCAGCGCCAGTTCACGACCCGCCGGCCCGGCCAGGATCGGCCAGGGACCGGGCTGACGCACCACCCCCGGCGTGAACCGCCGGCCCTGACGATCCACCATTTCCCGCTCGCCCCAGTAACCAAAGACGACCCGCTCTTGCAATTCGATCTCGATGGTATCCGGCCAGCCGCGCCGCACCGCGATCTGTTCAATCCAAGGATTAGCCGTGAGCGCCGCACGCAATTCATCCAGATTGGCCATGAAGAAGTTCTGCCCCAGATAACCGCTTACCACCGGCTGGAGGTCGGCCTCGGCCAGATTGCGCAATTCGCCTTCAATCCGCACCTGGCGCAACGGAAACACGCCCGGATCACGCAATTTCTGGCTGCCGGTCCACAGCCCGAAACCGACGCCCGCCAAGGCCAGCGCCACGCCCAGCCAGCGCAATGGCATTCCCCAGACCGCTTCCCATTGTCCCGGCGCGGTGGGCGTCTTGCGCTTGAGCGGGGTTGCGCCCCGGCGGCGGCCATGTCCAAGTTGCATGAAATTCTCCGCTGTCCCGTTTTATCTCAGTCCTGCGGCGTCAGACTGGTTTCCAGGATCCGCCAGACCAGCTCTGCGAAACTCAGGCCCGCGACCTTCGCCGCCATTGGCACCAGGCTGTGATCGGTCATGCCGGGCACGGTGTTGACTTCCAGCAGCCAAGGCTGGCCCTGGGCATCTACCATCAAGTCCACCCGGCCCCAGCCAGAACCATCCACTGCCGCATAAGCCCGGCGCACCAAGTCCCGCAAGGCCGCTTCCTGGGCCGCCGGCAGGCCGCACGGGCAGAGATAATGAGTATCAACCGCGTGGTACTTGGCCTCATAGTCGTAAAACTCGCGGGGCGTTTCCAGCCGGATCAGCGGTAGCGCCTCGCCCTGGAGCAAGGCACCGGTGTATTCCTGACCCTGAATCCACGGCTCGACCAACACCGGCGAGTGGCACGCGGCAGCCCGTTCCCAGGCGGCCTGAAACTGCGTCGAAGCGGTCACCCGGCTGATCCCGATGCTGGAACCTTCGCAGGACGGTTTCACCGCCAGCGGCAAACCCAGTGCATCCGCCGCCGCCGCCAGTTCCGTCGGACTATGGACCATGCGGTACGGCGGGGTCGGCAAGCCCGCGCCCTGCCAAATCTGTTTGGTGCGGAGTTTGTCCATGCCGAGCGCCGAGGCCAGCACGCCGCTGCCGGTATAAGGCAAGCCCAGCAGCTCCAGTGCGCCCTGAATCACCCCATCCTCGCCGCCGCGCCCGTGCAGAATAATGAACGCCCGGTCGAAGTTGCCAGTGGCCAGGGTGGTCAGGATGGCGCGATCGGCATCGATGCCCTGCGCGTTCACGCCCCGCGCCCGCAGCGCCGCCAACACCGCTTGCCCGCTTCTGAGCGAGACCTCGCGCTCCGCTGACCCGCCACCCATCAGCACCGCGACGTTGCCAAACGCTGCCGGATCGCTCACCGCTCGTTGTTGTGTCTGTTGCATTTGCTCTCCTTATCCGAGGTCGGGGAATTTAGCCACGGAAGGACACGGAAGGACACAGAAAAATCAGTTGTAAAATAAGAGGTTATACCAATTTCCAATAGATTTTCGCAGTTAGGTCTCCCGGATTCCGCCATATCCGCTTTCGGGGGTATGACGAACGGGGTGGTTTTTGACCTGAAAAAGATAAAATCTATCGGGAAACGGGATTACAACCTTTAACCTTAACCTTCTTTGACCAGCCGCGCTGCCATTGCGCCGATGTCGCCTGCGCCCATCAGCAACAGCAGATCGCCATCGCGCAACAGGTCCGGCACGACCACCGATAACTCAGCCGCTTGCTCGATAAACACGGGATCGACCTTGCATCGGGTGCGGATGGCCCGGCACAGACTGCGTCCGTCTGCTCCGGCGATGGGTTTTTCGCCCGCCGGATAAACATCCAGCAGGATCAGCGCATCGACCTCGGACAACACTTGGGCAAAGTCCTCGAACAGGTCGCGGGTGCGGGTGAACCGGTGCGGCTGAAAGGCCAATACCATGCGCCGCTCCGGCCATGCGCCGCGCAATGCCGCCAGCACCGCCTGAATCTCGCGGGGATGGTGGCCGTAATCCTCCATCACTGTCACCCGCCCGCCACTCGGCAAGGTCCATTCACCATGCGCCTGAAAACGCCGGCCAATGCCCTGAAAATTCAGCAGGGCGCGACGACTAGCGGTTTCGGAAACCCCCAACTCCTGGGCCACGGCCAGCGCCGCCAGCGCATTCAGGACGCTGTGCCGGCCCGGCAGATTCAGGGTGATCGGCAAGGGCGCTTTCAGGTTGGGCAGATGCGCCATAAACCGGGTGCGCAAGCCGTCCTGGACGATATCAGTGGCGCGGGCGTCGCAATCGGCGCTGAAGCCATAGGTTAGCACCGGCCGGCTCAGGTGCGGCAGAATCGTTCGCACCTGCGGGTCATCGGCGCACAGCACCGCCAGCCCATAAAACGGCAAATGGTGCAGAAACTCGATGAAGGTCTCGCGCAGTCGCTCGAAATCGCCGCCGTAGGTCGGCAGGTGGTCGGCGTCGATGTTCGTCACCACCGATATCATCGGCTGCAACAGCAGAAACGAGGCATCGCTTTCATCGGCCTCGGCCACCAGATAGCGGCCGGTCCCCAACCGGGCATTCGCTCCGGCGCTATTCAGCCGCCCGCCGATCACGAAGGTCGGGTCCAGCCCACCCTCGGCCAGCAGGCTGGCGATCAGGCTGGTCGTCGTGGTTTTGCCGTGGGTGCCGGCGACCGCAATTCCATAGCGGAATCGCATCAATTCGGCCAGCATCTCGGCCCGGGGCACCACCGGAATCCGCGCCGACCGGGCGGCGATCACTTCAGGATTGTCCTCGGCGACCGCGCTCGAAATCACCACCACGTCGCAATCGGCGATATGTTCAGCGGCATGACCGGGGCGGATGATCGCCCCCAGTTGCGCCAGTCGCGCCGTCACCGCGCTGGCTCGCAGGTCGGAACCGGACACGCTGTAGCCCAGATTCAGCAACACCTCAGCGATGCCACTCATCCCTGATCCGCCGATACCGACAAAATGCGCATGGCGAATCCGCCGCATATCGCGCCACGCCTCCGGGATTATCATCAAGGGTTTATCCACGTCGCTTGCTCTCTTGTCATAGTCAATATCGCGCCTGTTCCAGACATATCGTCGCCACCTGGTCGGCTGCATCTATTTTCGCCAGTCGCCGCGCCGCCTCGGCCATCTGCAATAACCGGGCGCGGGCGCCGCTCAACTCTCGTATCAGGGTCGCCAATCGTTCTGTGGTCAGTTCCGCCTGCTGAATCAGCAACGCCGCCCCGCCTTGCTCCAGAAACCGGGCGTTGGCGGTCTGGTGGTCATCTACCGCAAACGGGAAGGGCACCAGCACCGCGCCCACGCCCGCTGCCGCCAGTTCGGCAATGGTCAAGGCTCCGGCCCGGCACAGCACCACATCCGCCCAACCGTAGGCTTCAGCCATGTTGTCGATGAACGGCGTCAACCGTACCGCAATCCCGGCCTGGTGATAAGCCGCTTGCGCCGCGTCCTGCAACCGGCCCCCGGCCTGATGCCAGATTTCGGGGCGTTCCGCAGCGTCGAGCAAGGCCAGCGCTTGCGGCACCCGTTGATTGAGCGCCAGCGCACCCTGACTGCCGCCCAGTACCAGTAACCGCGTCCGACCTTCCCGCCCCGCGAACCGCTCGGCCGGCGGCGGCAGATCGGCAATCGTCCGGCGAACCGGATTGCCGACCGTCACCGCCTGCCGTTGCGGGGGAAAAGTTCCCGGAAAGGCTTCCAGCACCCGCTGAGCCCACCGCGCCAGAATCCGGTTAGTCAAGCCGGCGATAGCGTTCTGTTCATGCACCACCAGCGGGATACCGAGCCACCGAGCCATGATCCCACCCGGACCGCTGACAAAACCGCCCATCCCCAAAACGACTGCGGGTTGCAACCGGCGCAAAACCGCCCGCGCCTGCCACAACGCCCGCGCCAGCATGAACAGCGTCAGCCAGCGCCGCCGCCAACCTGTGCCGCGCAACCCGGCGACTTCGATCCACTCCATCGGGATACCCGCCTTGGGAACCAGCGTTGCCTCCAAACCGCTGCGAACCCCCAGCCAAGTCACCGGGATGCCGCGCTCCCGCAAGCATTCCGCTGCCGCCAGCGCCGGAAACACATGGCCGCCGGTCCCGCCGGCCATGATCAGGACTGGATGCGATGCATTCATTCGTTGCCACCGGCGCGGGTTTCCACATCAATCCGCAGCAACAGCGCCAGCGCCATGCACATCACCACCACACTGCTGCCGCCGTAGCTCATAAAGGGCAAGGTCAACCCCTTCGTCGGCAACACCCCCATGTTGACGCCCATGTTAAACAGCGACTGAATACCGAACCACAGGCCAATGCCATAAGCCAGCCAGGCCGAAAAGTTCAGGCCCAGTTGCTCAGCCCGCTGGCCAATGCGAAACGCCCGCCACACCAGGGTCATGAACAGCGCGATGATGACCAGAATGCCGGCCAGTCCCAACTCTTCGGCGAGTACGGCAAACAGAAAATCGGTATGCGCTTCAGGCAGATAAAACAGCTTTTCGACACTCTGGCCCAGGCCGACCCCGAACAGCTCGCCGCGTCCGATGGCGATCAGCGAATGGGTCAACTGGTAGCCGCTGGCCTGGGCATCCGCCCACGGGTCAAGAAAACTGACCAACCGCGCCCGCCGGTAGGGCGAGGACCACAGCAATACCGCCATCGCTGCCGCCGTCCCGAACAGCAGGACGCCAAACTGGACGAGGTTACCGCCGGCCAGAAACACCATCCCCATTGATGCGGCCATCAACACCACGACGCTGCCAAAATCCGGCTCGAGCAGCAGCAGCACCGCCAGCACCGCCAGCACTGCCATAGGCCGCAACAGCGCCAGCGCCGAGGTTCGAAAATCGGCGGTTTGCAATTCCGCACTGTGCCGGCGGAGATAGTCAGCGACGTAAATCAAGGTAAACAACTTGGCAAGTTCCGAGACCTGGATGTTGATCGGGCCGACTCCGATCCAGCGCAGACTACCGTTGACCTCCTTGCCGATGCCCGGAATCAGCACCAGCGTCAACAGGCCAACCGCTGCCAACAGCAACAGCGGACTGGCCTCCCGCCAGCGCGCCACCTGAACCTGAAAAATCACGCTCCCGGCCAGCACGCCGATCAGCACAAACACGCCCTGCCGAATCAGGAAATGGAACGGTTGCCCGGTCTGGCGCTCCGCCATGGGCATCGAGGCCGAAGTCACCATCAGCAGGCCAAGCGCCAGCAGCAGCAAGGCAGGAATCAGCACCCAAGGATCAGGGAACGGCAACCCGCTCCGGCTTCTGGCGGACGACGCTGATTTCAAATCAGCCGCAATTTGGGCGATATTCAACATCCGGCCCACCTTCGCACTGCGGCGGCGAACATTGCGCCACGCTCCTCATAGCCGCTGAACATGTCAAAACTGGCGCAAGCCGGCGAGAGCAGGACGCTATCGCCCGGTTGGGCCAGTTCAGCGGCGACGGTCACCGCGCGATCCAGATTCGCCGCCGGATGCAGAGGAACGCTGTCGCCCAGCGCAGCGGCGATCAACGGCGCATCGCGACCGATCAACACTACGGCCCGTGCCTTGCCGGCCAGCGCCGCCCGCAGCGGGGTGAAATCCTGATTTTTGCCATCGCCGCCGGCGATCAACACGATCTGACCGGGCAAGCCGCGCACGGCTGCCACCGTCGCCCCGACATTAGTGCCCTTGGAATCGTCGAACCAGCGCACCCCATCCCGGTCCAGCACCAGTGCGGTGCGATGCGCCAGTCCGGTAAATTCGCGCAACGCCACGAGCATTCCTTCCCGCTGCCAGCCGAGCGCCTGCCCCATCGCCAGCGCCGCCAGCGCATTAGCCCAATTGTGATCACCGCTGATCTTCAGTTCCGCAGCCGCGATCCAGCGTTCTCGACCGTAAGCCAGCCAGGTTTCACCGTCGGCCCGGCGCAGGCCGAATTCACCCGCAGCCGGCTCCGCCAGGGTAAAACGCCGCACGTCCCGACCCGGTTCCACCATCGTCATGACTACCCGATCGTCAGCGTTAATCACCAACGCGCCATCGCCCCGGAAAATCCGCTGCTTGGCGGCGATGTAGTCGTCGAGGTGGTCGTAGCGATCCAGGTGATCGGGACTGATATTGAGAACCGTCGCCACTCGTGCGTTCAGGCTATGTGTGGTTTCCAGTTGGAAGCTGGACAGTTCCAGCACATAGCAGTCAGGAGCGCTACCCGCGTTCCGTTCCTGCTGCAACCAGAGATCGAGCGCCGGTTCACCGAGATTGCCGCCCACCGCCGCCCGCACGCCCGCACGCTCCGCCATCAAACCCAGCAGCGTGGTCACCGTGCTTTTGCCATTGGAACCGGTAATTGCGGCAATCGGCGCCGAGGTCAACCGGGCCAGCAATTCGATGTCGCCCCAGATCGGAATACCGTGCGCCGCCGCTTCTGCAATTGCCGGGGTCTGGACTGAAACGCCGGGACTGACCAGTAACCGGGAAGCCGTAGCGAAAGCGGCGGGATCAAAGCCGCCCAGAAACAGGGGCGCGTCAGGACACTCGGCTTGCAGCGCCGCCAGCCCCGGCGGATCGGTCCGGCTATCGGTCACGGCGAAATCCGCGCCCAGCGTTTTCAATGTCCGTGCAACCGACAGCCCACTTTTGCCCAGACCGACCACCAGCGTGATCCCTGCCATATCCTGTTGCTGCATGAATTTTTAACCTTTTAACCCTTCACCTGATTTTCAACGTCGCCAGCCCGATCAGCACCAGCATGATGGTGATAATCCAGAACCGGACGATCACGCGCGGCTCCGGCCAGCCTTTCAGTTCAAAGTGGTGGTGCAACGGAGCCATGCGGAAGATGCGCCGGCCCGTGAGCTTGAACGAAGCCACTTGCAGAATCACCGATACGGTTTCCATCACGAACACTCCGCCCATGACGAACAGCACCAGCTCCTGCCGCACCGCAACGGCGACGATGCCCAACGCCGCGCCCAGCGCCAGCGCCCCGACATCGCCCATAAACACCTGAGCGGGATAGGTATTGAACCAGAGAAAGCCCAGCCCGGAGCCGACCAGCGCCCCGCAGAACACGATCAGTTCACCACTCCCCGGCACATGCGGAATGCCCAGATAGTCGGCGAAGATGCGGTTACCCGCGGCATAAGAGAACACCGCCAGCGCGGCGGACACCATGGCCGTCGGCACAATCGCCAGCCCGTCCAGTCCATCGGTGAGATTGACGGCGTTGCTGGAGCCGACGATCACGAGGTAGGTCAGCGGGATGAACAGCCAGCCCAGGTTGATCGCCACGGTTTTGAAAAACGGCACGATCAGTTGCGTTTCCACCGGAGTTTGGGCGGTGAAATACAGCAGCAACGCCGCCGTCAGCCCGATGCCGGATTGCCACGAATACTTGGCTCGCGCTGATAATCCCCTGGAATTGCGCAGAATCAGTTTCTTGTAATCGTCGGCCCAACCGATGACGCCAAACGCCAGCGTGGTCAGCAACACGATCCAGACATAGCGGTTGCGCGGATCGGCCCACAGCAGGGTAGCGATCGTAATCGCGATCAGAATCAGCGCCCCACCCATGGTGGGTGTACCGGCTTTGGCAAAATGACTCTGTGGACCATCTTCACGGATGTGCTGGCCGATCTGATCGCGGCGCAACCGCCGGATCATGGCCGGTCCGACCAGCAGTGAAATCGATAGCGCGGTAAGAACGCCCAGAATCCCCCGCAAGGTCAGATATTGAAAGACGTTGAATCCCGTGTATAAATTCTCGGACAGCCATTCCGTCAGCAGCAGCAGCATCAGCCGTGTCCCTCCAGGCTGGCGGCCAGTGACCCGGCATCCACCAAAGCCGCTACCACCCGCTCCATGCGCATCCCCCGCGACCCCTTAATCAACACCGCTGGCGCTTCACCGTCGTCTTGAAGATCGCCGTACAAGCCGGCAATCAGCGCGTCCACCTCAGTAAAATGCGTTCCACCCACCCCAAAGGCCATTGCCGCCGCCCGGCTGTGTTCGCCCAGAGCGTAGAGCCGGGCAAAACCGGCGGCCCGCGCAAAACGCCCGGATTCAGCGTGGAGTTCCGCGGCGGTCGGCCCCAGTTCGCGCATGTCGCCCAACACCAGCCACTTGCCGCCCGGATCGGCTCCGACCGTTTGCATTGCCGCCGCCAATGAAGCTGGATTGGCGTTGTAGGCGTCATGAATCACTGCCCCGCCATGTCGACCCGGCAAGCGCTGCAACCGCCCGCTGACCCCGCGCAAACTTTCCAGCCCCTCGCTAATTTCGGTCAGCGTTGCCCCGACCGCCAGCGCCGCTGCTGCCGCCGCCAAGGCATTGCGGACGTTGTGCCGACCCGGCAGCGGTAGCCGCACCTCAATCTCGCCCACCGGGCTGATGAGCCGGAACCGGCGGTCCGCCGTGTCCAGAAGCTTGCCGCTCACTGCCGCCGGTTGGTCCAGACCAAAATCCACGATCCGCCGGCCCGGATTCAGACGGGCCCAATACTCGGCATAAGGATCGTCGCGGTTGATGATCGCGGTACCGCCGGGCGCCAATCCCTGAAACAGCTCGCCCTTGGCCCGCGCCACTCCGACCACATCGCCGAAGCCTTCCAGATGACAGGGTCCGGCATTGTTAATGATTGCGACATCGGGCTGCGCCAAGCCGGTTAGATAGGCAATCTCGCCGGGATGATTGGCCCCCAGCTCGATCACCGCATAAGCATGTTCCGCCCGCAGCCGCAGCAAGGTCAGCGGGACGCCGAGATCATTGTTGAGGTTGCCCGCGGTAGCCAGGGTCGAGCCGCGCCCGCGCAAAATGGCCGCAATCATTTCCTTGAGCGTGGTCTTGCCGTTGCTGCCGGTCAGGGCGATCAACGGCCCGGTGAAGCGTGCCCGCCATGCTGCGCCCAATCGGCCCAGCGCCAGTCGGGTATCCGCCACCCGGATTTGCGGCAACGGATCAGCAACCCGGCGGTTGACCAGCGCCGCCACTGCGCCCCGCTCACGCGCGGCGGGAATGAAGTCGTGACCGTCGAAATTCGGACCGGTCAGCGCCACGAACAGCGCCCCGGCGGGCAGACGGCGACTGTCAATCTCGACCCCGGCAACAGCAGCGTCAGGGCCAATCCGTTCGCTCTCCAGCAACCGGGCGATGTCCCGCAACCACGGGGATGAAAAGGCATCGGTCATTAGTTATTGCAATCCTTGTTGTATTGGATGAGCCCTTGCGGACAAAAACTCGCGGGCGATGGCCCGGTCGCTGAACGGCAACCGCTCCGCACCAACAATCTGATAATCCTCGTGGCCCTTGCCGGCGATCAGCACCGTATCGCCGCCGCCAGCCTCGGCCAGCGCCTGCCCAATCGCCTGCCGCCGATCATGGATCACAAGGGCGGCGTCGGGATGGCGCATTCCCGCCTGAATCGAGGCAATAATCTGTTGCGGGTCTTCGGTGCGCGGGTTGTCGTCGGTGACGATCACCCGGTCGGCCAACCGCTCAGCAATAGCACCCATCAGCGGGCGCTTGCCAGCATCCCGGTCGCCGCCGCAGCCAAACACGCACCACAACCGCCCGCCGCCCTGGTCGCGCAACGCGGTCAGGGCCTGTTCCAGCGCATGGGGGGTGTGGGCGTAATCGATCACGACCAGCGGCTGATCCGGCCCACCGCCGATCCGCTCCATGCGTCCGGGTGCGGGCGCGGTTTGGGCCAACCGGGCCAGCGCCTCAGCCAATGGCAGCTCCAGCGCCAGCAGGGTTGCCAGCGTCGCCAGCAGATTGCTCGCGTTGAAGCGGCCGGAGAGGCAGGTCGATAACGCGCCATCGCCCCAGGTGGAATGCACCTGCATCCGCAATCCGGCGGGGGTCAATTCCAGCCGCTCACCCCATACGAACCGCTCCAATCGTTCCGGGCGTTCGCCCAGGCCATAGGCGATGATCGGCGCACAGCCTTGCGCCTCGGCAGCGAGCCGGCGTCCAAAAGCGTCGTCCTGATTCAAGACCGCCCAGCCCGGTTGATGATCGATAAACAGCCGGCGCTTAGCGGACGCATACGCCTCGACCGTGCCGTGGTAGTCCAGATGATCGCGGCTCAATTGGGTCAGCGCAGCGACGGCGAACGTCACCCCGCTCACCCGGCCCTGATCGAGGGCATGGGACGAGACCTCCATCGCCGCGTACCGTCGGCCCGTTGCGGTCAGTCCCGCCAGCCAGTGTTGCACCGCCAGCGGATCGGGGGTGGTATGCAGCGAAGGTTCGGTTTGCCCATACACGCCGCCGCCCAGCGTCCCCAGCAGCCCACAGGGACCGGCGGTCGCATCGCTCAGCGCCTGGGCAATAAAGTGGGCGCAGGACGTTTTGCCATCGGTGCCGGTAATACCCACCACGGCCAGTTGCCGGGAAGGTTCACCGTAAAACCGGCTGGCGATCAGGCCCAGATTCCGGCGCAACTCCGGCGCAGCCAGCAGCGGCAAGCCACAGTCGCCGACCGGGAACCAGCCCTCATCGGGCGGCTCCCAGACCACTGCCGCCGCCCGCGCCGCCCGCGCCGCGTCCAGAAATTCCAGTCCATGCCGTTGCCCGCCACGCCGGGCGAAAAACAGGTCGCCCGGCTGCACGGTCCGGCTGTCGGCGGACAACCCGCTAACCGGACGGTCGGCCCACTGCGCCGGAATATCCGCAAAGCCCGCCAGCAACCGGCCCAGAGGCAACGGAACCGCCCGGTTCACGGCGTGGTTCCCGGCGGCGGCGATCCGGCGATCTTCATGCTCGGCATGTCGTCCGGGGTGATGTTCAGAATCCGCAGCGCCTCGCCCATCGTTTCGCCAAATACCGGCGCCGCCACCGCCCCGCCGTAGTACGCGCCGCCCTTGGGTTCATCGATGATGATCACCATCACCAGCCGGGGCTGGCTGGCGGGAACCATGCCCGCGAACAGCGAAAAGTAGCGATTACTGGCATAACGACCGTTGACAATCTTGTGGACGGTGCCGGTCTTGCCTGCCACCCGGTAGCCGGGAACGCCCGCCTTAGCCCCGGTGCCTTGTTTGCTGACCGCCAGCTCCAGCATCGTGCGCACCTGCCGCACCGTCTGCGCCGAGAGAATGCGCTGCTCCGTGGCGGGGTCCAGCGGTTGCTGGCGTTTGATCAGGGTCAGTGGCCGCTTCACCCCATCCGCCGCCAGCACCCCGTAGGCTTGAGCCAGTTGCAGCATATTGATCGACAGTCCATAACCAAAAGAATGATTGGCGTGGCCGATCTCGCCGCCCCACTTGCTGAAATGGTGGAGAACGCCGGGTTGCTCACCGGACAGGCTCAGCCCGCTCAGCGCGCCGAAGCCCACGTCCTTGTACAGCTTCCACAGCCGCTCCATCGGCATCGAAAACGCGATCTTGGTGGTGCCGATATTGCTGGATTTGCTGATGACGTGGGTGACATCGATGATGCCGTAGCTATGAGTATCGCGCACCCAGTAACGGCCCACCCGCAGCGGCCCCCGGGTATCCACGAGCGTTGTGGGTGTCCACTTGCCACTCTCCAGCGCCAGGCTGATGGTGAAGGGCTTCATGGTCGAGCCGGGTTCGTAGACATCAGTCACTGCCCGGTTCCGGAGCAAATCACCCTGCAACTCGTTGCGGTTATTGGGATTGCCGGCGGGCTGATCGACCATCGCCAGAATCTCGCCGGTGCGGACATCGAGCATCACCGCCGATCCGGCATCGGCCTTGTTTTCCAGCACCGCCGCCTTGAGTGCGCGATAGGCCAGATACTGCAAGCGCCGGTCGATGCTCAGCGTCAGCCGCTGGCCCGGTTGTGGCAACCGGAGATTTTCGACCTCCTCGACGATGTGACCCAGCCGATCCTTGATGACCCGTTTCTGACCAGGGACGCCGCGCAATTGGCTGTCAAACGCCTTTTCCAGCCCTTCCTGGCCGGCGTCGTCAATGTCGGTAAAACCCAGCAAGTGCGAAGTCACCTCAGCGTCCGGGTAATAGCGGCGGTATTCGCGTTGGGCATACACACCCGGAATTTTAAGTTGCAGGATTTGCTGGGCCGCGCTGGGAGACAGATGCCGACGCAGATAAATGAACTGGCGGGTCTCTTTACCCGCCAGCTTCTGGTCCAGTTCGGCCAAGGTCAGACCTAACAGCGGTGCGAGAATCGGCCAGCGGTCGTGCTGTTGCAACAATTCCGCCGGTTGCGCCCAAATCGAATCCACCGGCGAACTGACCGCCAGTGACTCACCGTTGCGGTCCACGATCATCCCCCGGTGCGCGGGCGTCTCGACCACCCGCAGATAGCGCTCATCACCCCGATCCTGCAGGAAGTCTTTATGCAACAGTTGCAAATACGCCGCCCGGGCTACCATGCCGCTGGCCGCAAGGAACAGCAACGCCAGCGCCAGCCGGTGGCGCGTCATGGTGTGGAGCCACGCCTGCGTTTTACGCCACAGCGAATCCGGTGGGGCAGGTGAAACGGTTTTGTTTATGGGTTTTTTCATGGAGTAATTCATGGCGCGATGTAGAGAACCTCGCCCGGGTCGGGGGTCCGCATGTTCAGGCGCGTCCGGGCGATTTGCTGGATGGCAATGTTGGTGACCAGCGTGCTTTGCTCCAATTGCAACAGTTCCCACTCAATGTCGATGCCATCCCGTGCGGTCTGGATAGTTTGCAGGCGGATGAACTGTTGCCGGTTGACGTGGTGAACGTAGACCACCCCCAAGCCCGATCCCATCGCCATGATCGTCAACAGCGCGATCAGCAGGGTTTGGCTTTTCATTCCAGCCGTTCCGCAATCCGCAACAGTGCGCTGCGGGCGCGGGGATTGGCGGCGATTTCGGCAGCGCCGGGCCGGATCGCCCGCCCGATCAGCCGCAGGGTCATGCCTTGCGGCGCACCCATAACAGGCAAACCCAGCGGCAGTTCCTGGCCGTGCGCCTGCTCCCGCATGAACCGCTTCACTCGTCGATCCTCCAGGGAATGAAAACTGATTACCGTTAACCGACCGCCGGTTTTGAGTACCGTGACCGCTTGCGGCAAGACAGCCGCCAGTTCGACTAACTCGTCATTGATCGCGATGCGGATGGCCTGAAAGGCGCGGGTAGCCGGATGCTGACCGGATTCGCGGGTCGGCACCGCCGCGGCGATGAGGGCTGCCAGTTGCGCGGTCGTCGTCACCGGTCCCTGTTGACGGGCGGCGATGATGGCGCGAGCCACTCGCCGGTGAAACCGCTCCTCCCCAAATTCCACCAGCACCTGATTCAACGCAGTTTCACTGATCCGGCTCAACCAATCGGCGGCGCTGATGCCGGTCACAGGATTCATCCGCATATCCAGCGGCCCATTCTGGCGGAAGCTGAAGCCGCGCTCCGGATCGTTCAACTGCGGCGATGACACGCCGAGATCGAGCAGGATGCCGTCCACCCGCCCCGCCCAGCCTTGCCTGGCGATGATTTCCGCCAACCGGCTGAACGCTGCCTGCACGAAAGTAAACCGGGGATCGCCGCTAAATCGCCCTGCCGCCCAGCGCGCCGCGTCCGGGTCTCGATCCAGCGCCAATAATCGCCCCGATGGTCCGAGCCGTTCCAGGACCGCCGCCGCATGGCCGCCTCGACCGAACGTGCCGTCCACATAGACGCCGTCCGGGCGGAGGTTCAACGCCTCCTGCGTCTCGGCCAGCAACACCGGCAGATGCGTGTCCGTCGTCATAATTCAGAACACCAGCGAATCCAGATCGGACAGGGGTTTGCATTGTCTTTGCCATCGCTGGCCTGCAACGCTGCCTCGTCCTGCAACGGTTGACGATACCGGGCTGGTATCGAGAGCCGGCCCTTGCTGTCCAGCGACAGCCGATTGATGCCCCGGAACAATGCCTTATACCTTATTGTGTACCGGGGCGCGGCCACGCCCCACTTTTCGCCACTTACTATAGGGAGGCGAACCGGTTGCTGTCAAGAAAAGTCACGGAGCCGCTTTTTTAAAGCTATTCAAATACATAGCATTATATTCTAGGCGAAATTACCGTCGGCGACCGGGGACTCACAGGGACACGGTTTCGAGAACCTGGGACTGGAGCTTGTTGAAAATCTGCAACGAATGCGCAAAGGGTCCGGTCGCACGGAAGGTACTCATACCAATTTCCAGTATGTTTTCGCACTCAGGTCTCCCGGGTTCCGTCATACCCGCTTTCGCGGGTATGACGAACGGGGTGGTGTTTGACCTGAAAAAGATAAAATCTATCGGGAACCGGTATTACAACCCGCGCTGCCTTGTGAAAGCCACGGCAAGCAGGTACCTTGCACCCGCGCTGGCTAACCCGTTCCTTGCCGGGTGGTTCGCTGCCACTTTCCAGGCCTGTTCCCACCCACGACCCGCTCTTGACGCCATGCGTGTGCTGTTTAATCTGTTTCTGGATATTTGCCTGTTCCGCAAGGGACCACAGGACGCGCCGGCGTCAACGGCACTGCTGAAAATGTGTCTTCTGGCCTATGGGCTGACCAGCCTGCTGGCGCTGCTGATTGGAACACCGGCACGGGTCGCCCTGCTGCAAATCCTGCTGGACATGGTGCTGTTGAGCGGTTTGCTTTATCTGGCGCTGATCCTGTACCGGCATCCCCGGCGTTTTGAGCAAACCCTGAGCGCCCTGACCGGCGTTGGTGCGCTGATGAGCCTGCTGGCGCTGCCGCTGATCGTCTGGATTGACCAGAAATCCCCGGAGGACGATGTGCAATTACCCGCGCTGCTGTTGCTGGCGCTGATGGCGTGGAGCATCGCGATTATGGCGCATATTCTGCGCTGCGCCTTCACTATCCCGATCTGGACGGGCGCGCTGTATGCGCTGGGCTATACCTTTCTATCCTGGATGCTGACGGGCTGGGTGGGAACCTCACCTGGCTGATCGGGTCCCGACTAAACCGTTCCGCCGGCGGCTCCGGCGGGGAGAGTTTGATGCACATTCACATTCTTGGCGTTTGCGGCACGTTCATGGCCGGAGTCGCGTTGCTGGCGCGGGCGGCGGGACATACTGTTTCTGGATGCGATGCAAACGTCTATCCCCCGATGAGTACCCAATTAACGGAGGCGGGCATTGCCCTGCGCGAAGGCTACGATCCGGAACAACTTTCTGAATTTCAACCGGATATGGTCGTGGTCGGTAACGTCATGAGCCGGGGCCGACCGATTATTGAGGAATTGCTCAACGCCAAGCGACCCTATGCGTCCGGCCCGGACTGGCTGGCGGAGCATGTGTTGCATGACCGTCAAGTGCTGGCCGTCGCGGGCACCCACGGCAAAACCACCACCAGCAGTCTGCTGGCCTGGATTCTGGAATGCGCTGGCTTGGAACCGGGCTTTTTGATCGGCGGCATTCCTGCCAATTTCGGCATTTCAGCGCGGTTGGGGGCAGCCCCGCTGTTCGTGGTGGAAGCCGACGAATACGACACGGCCTTTTTCGACAAGCGCTCCAAGTTCATCCATTACCAACCGCACACCTTGATTCTGAACAATCTGGAATTTGACCACGCCGATATTTTTCCCGATCTGGCCGCCATCCAGCGCCAATTCCACCATCTGCTACGCACCGTGCCGGGCAATGGCCTGATTGTCGCCAATGGCGAAGACGCGAACCTGGCCGAGGTGCTGGCCATGGGCTGCTGGACGCCGGTGGAGCGATTCGGCATCGGCGATTGGGAAGCGCGGGATATCCTCCCTGACGGCAGCGGTTTCGCCGTTGACTACTGGGGTGAAGCGCAGGGCCGGGTGGAATGGTCGCAATTGGGCTTGCACAACGTCCACAACGCCCTCGCTGCCCTGGCTGCCGCTCATCACGTCGGGATTGAATCCGCCCAGGCGATGGCCGCGCTGGCGACTTTTCAGGGCGTGAAGCGGCGGCTGGAGCTGCGAGGATCGGTGAGCGGCGTGACGGTCTATGACGATTTCGCCCATCACCCAACCGCAATTGCCACGACGCTGGCGGGGCTACGGGCGCGGGTCGGTTCGCAACCGATCATCGCGGTGCTGGAGCCGCGATCCAACAGCATGAAACTGGGCGTCTTCAAGGACAGCCTCGCGCCGGCGCTGGCGGTGGCGGATGCCGTGATTCTTTATCAAGCGCCTGATCTGGGCTGGGACCTGGGCGCGGTAGCGGGAGGACTCGGTGTGCGCGGGCAGGTTTGCCACTCGCTGGACGAAACGCTGGCCGCGATTCAAACCCGGCTACAACCGGGAACCCAGGTGCTGATCATGAGCAACGGCAGCTTCGGCGGGATTCACGAGCGATTGTTGCAAACGCTGCGGGTGGTCGCCGATACCTGAGGTTAAAGGCTAAAAAAACCGACTGGATCATCGTAATCCTGTATGACGGCTCACGTTCAACACCACCGCTTCGATCTCTATGCCGCCGGGCATCGCCTCCATGCCGAACGGCTGACTCCGCACCATACCAAGCGCGATCCCACCCTGGTTTTCCTGCATGAAGGGCTGGGCAGCATCGGCCAATGGGGCGCTTTTCCCGCCCAGTTGTGCGCCCGGACCCACTTGCCAGGCCTGGTCTACGAACGCTGGGGTTATGGCCGCTCCCAAGGTCTGACCGGACCGCGTCCCAACGATTATCTGCAACAGGAAGCGCAAGACAGCGTGCCGGAAGTCCTGGCGGCCTGCGGCATCGCTGATCCACCGATCCTGTTCGGCCATAGCGACGGCGCGTCCATTGCCCTGCTGTTTGCCGCCGCCTTTCCCGACCGGACTCTGGCAGTCATCAGCGAAGCGGCCCATGTTTTCGTCGAGGATGTGTGCCTGGCCGGCATCCGCATCGCCCGGACCGATTTTGAGCAAGGCCCGTTGCGGGAGGGTTTGCGTCGCCATCACGGCGATAACACTGAATTGATGTTCCGGGGCTGGAGCAACGCCTGGCTGCGGCCTGACCGCCGCAACTGGGAGATGCAGGCGGAATTGCGCCGCCTGGTTTGCCCGACGTTGATCATCCAGGGTCAGGGTGACAAGTACGGCACTCGCGCCCAGGTCGACGCTATCGCCGCCGAGGTCTCCTGCCCGGCTGAAATTCTGTGGCTGCCCGACTGCGGCCACTCGCCCCACCATCAGGCGCGGGCGGTGGTGCTGGATACCGCCGGGCGCTTTATCGGCGAGGTATGCGCTAAACTGTCGATTATCCCACCGCAACCACTGAATCCCGGCTAAGGAACCTGTCATGTCCAAACTTGAACCCACTTTGGCTGCTGCGCCGACCCCTGCAAAATCCAGTCTGCTGCGGCGGCTGTTTCATCCGAGAGATATTGGTTTCTATCTCATGATTGTGCTGTCATGGATCGGTGCTGTTTACACCACCTACGATCTGGATATAAGTCGCTGGTACTGGCACGCGCTGATCCCGGTTTTTGGGTTGATCTGCATTCTCACCCAATGGAACAACGTCGAGCCAACCCTGAAAGCCCGGCTGCACCTGGTCAGGCGTCAGGTGCTGCACTGGGGCGCGGTGATGGCGCTGGCCTATTTGCTCTACATGGTTTCCAGCGGTCATAACAACCTGATCGATTTAATCGACGACCGGCAGGGCAGCTTCATGATGACCTACACCGTCGCCTTGAGCGCCTTTCTTTCAGGCGTTTATTACGATTGGCGGCTATGCCTGGTCGGCATCTTCATCCTCATGGGCGGAATACTCAATGTGGTCTTATCCAACACCGCACCCTTGCTGATGTGGATGAGCCTGGGGGTCGCTATCCTCTATTTTGCCGGGGCTTGGGGGTATAGCCGCTGGCAGGCGTGGCGGGTAAGCCGTAGCGAGATTTAATCCTGAAATTTTGGCTTGCATCAAGCAGGAACAGAAACATGGGGAGCAATGATGAGTAACCCTGCAACAGCGGCGACTCGACCAGCGGCGATAGCCGGCGGTGTGGATTTGGAAAAACGGCCAGTTCCGGAAGTGCTGGCGACCTTGGAGGTTCGCCCGGATACTGGATTGAGCGGCGCGGAAGTCCAGCAACGATTGGCCCAGTACGGACCCAACGCGCTGATCGAAAAGGAAAAGAACCTGCTGACCAAATTGATCGGCCCGTTCATGGGACCGATTGCCTACATGATCGAAGCGGCGGCGCTGGTTTCGGCGTTCCTGGGCCGTTGGGACGACTTCATCGTCATCGCGGGCCTGCTGTTGTTTAACGCAGGGCTGGAATTCTGGCAGGACCGCAAGGCATCCAGCGCCCTGGCTGCGCTCAAGAACAGTCTGGCCCCGGAAGCTACCGCCCGGCGCGACGGTGAATGGCAAATCGTACCAGCGGCAACGCTGGTTCCCGGCGACATCGTCAAAATTCGGTTGGGTGTGATCGTTCCTGCGGATTTGCGGCTGATCAAGGGCGACTTTGCCACGATTGATCAGGCGGCGCTCACCGGCGAATCGCTGCCTGCCACCAAAAAGGTCGGCGACTCCGCCTATTCTGGCAGTGTAGTCAAGCAGGGCGAGATGGAATGCGTGGTGATCGGCACCGGGGGCAACACGTTCTTTGGCCGCACCGCCAAGCTGGTCGCCGGGGCCGGTTCAGTCAGCCATGCCCAGCAGGCGATGTTTCAGATCGGCAACTTCCTGATCATGATCGCTTTGGTGCTGGCGTTGATCATGGTCGGCTTCGATGTATGGCGTGCCATCGTGATTCAGGACAACTGGCAATGGGCCGACGCGCTCAATATCCTCCAATTTGTGCTGATTCTGCTGGTCGCCTCGATCCCGGTGGCGATGCCAGCGGTGTTTTCAATCACCATGGCGTTGGGCGCATTGGCCCTGTCCAAGGAAAAAGCCATTGTCTCCAAGCTGTTGGCGATCGAAGAGATGGCCGGCGTCGATATTCTCTGCTCCGACAAGACCGGCACCCTGACCAAAAACCAGCTCACCTTGGGCGAGCCGATCCTGTTCGCCAGCGCCGACCCGCAGGACGTGATTCTGGCTGGGGCGCTGGCTTCGAAAATCGAAGACCGCGACGCGATTGACACTGCGGTGATCGGCGCTCTCCAAGATCATGCCGCCCTCGCTACCTATAAACAACTCAAGTTTGTTCCCTTCGATCCCGTTGGCAAGCGCACCCAAGCCACGGTGTCCACCCCCGAGGGCCAGACCGTCTTGGTGACCAAGGGCGCGCCGCAGGTGATCGCCGCACTGGCGAAACTCGCCGATGCCGACGACGCCAAGGTCAAGCAGACGGTCGAGCAACTCGGGGAAAAAGGCTATCGGGCGCTGGGCGTGGCCCGCTCCAAGGACGACGGCGCTACCTGGACTTTACTCGGCATCCTGCCCATGTTCGACCCGCCGCGCGACGACTCCAAAGCGACCATCGACCAAGCGCTCCTGAAGGGAGTGCGGGTAATGATGATCACCGGCGACGATACCGCAATTGCCCGGGAAACCGCCCGGCAACTGGGTCTGGGCACCCATATTATCCCGGCGGCAGAGGCCTTCCCCAAGGACATGGATCCCAACAAGGTGCCGCCCGCCATCGCCGAGGCGATTGAAAAAGCGGACGGATTTTCGCGGGTCTTCCCTGAGCATAAATACGCCATCGTCAAGGCGTTGCAGGAACGCGGCCATTTGGTGGCGATGACCGGCGACGGGGTTAACGACGCACCCGCGCTCAAACAGGCCGACTGCGGTACCGCCGTTTCCGGGGCCACGGATGCCGCCCGTGGCGCGGCGGCATTGATCCTGACTGCGCCGGGCCTGTCGGTGATCAACAACGCCATCGACGAAGCGCGGCGGATCTTCGGTCGGATCACCAGTTACACCATCTACCGGGTGGCGCTCACCATGGACATCATGTTCCTGGTGGTGCTGTCCACCCTGTTGCTGGATTTCAAGCCGCTGACCGCGATCATGATCGTGATTCTGGCGATCCTCGACGATGCGCCGATCATGACCATCGCCTACGACAACACTGAAGTGGCGGCGCAACCGATCCGCTGGAAAATGCCGCGCGTACTCGGGGTGTCCTCAATACTCGGCTTTTTTTCGGTGGTGCAATCGTTCAGCCTGTTGCTGATCGGTTTCGAGATTCTGAGCAGTCCCCAGGAACAGCAGTACTTCCAGATTTTCACCAAGACGGAGCTGCAATCGGTGATGTTCCTGCAGATCGTATTGGGCGGCCATTTCCTGCTCTACAACACCCGCACCGCCAAATGGTTCTTTCAGTGGCCGCTGCCGAGCCTGCCGCTCAACACCGCGCTGTGGGCTACCAACCTGCTCGCTATCCTGATGTGCGGCTACGGCTGGCTGATGCCAAAACTGTCGTGGACCACGATCGGCTGGGTATTCGGCTATACCGTGGTCTGGGTGATCGTTATGGATATCATCAAACGCGGTGCCTACGCCCTGGTCGACCACGCCACCGACTGGCACACCAAACACCAGGACATCGTCACCCAGTCGTTGAAACGGTAGGTCGCTTGGTCCTGCTCGTGAAAGAGACTGTCTAAAAACTAATCCTTTGATTTATAATATGATGGAGCCGGATTGATGGGCTAAAGTGGAGGCTCCACAGAAAATTTCTTTTTAAAATCAACCACCTTTTTTAGACCGTTTCTAAGCGACCGGCCACCGAACCATTACCCGCAGACCCCGGCCCGGTTCGGCATCTTCCAGCCGAAGGCTTGCCCGGTGGCGATTGGCGATCCGCTGGACGATAGCCAGTCCCAGCCCGCTGCCCGGCGCAGTAGCGTGAGCGCCGCGATAAAACCGGTCGAATACCCGCGCCCGCTCCGCCTCCGGAATACCCGGTCCGGTATCGCTCACCGTGAGTACCGCCTCATCCCCAGTGCGTTGTACCTGAACATCCACTCGCCCGCCGTCCGGGGTGTAACGCAACGCATTCTCCACCAGGCTGCTCAGCAGAGTGTGCAGCTCGTCCGGATCGCCGGCGACCGTGATCGCATCGCTGGGCAACAGTCCCAGATCAAGAGTGCGGTGGTCGGCGATGGGCGCGAACTCGACCACCACCCGCCTGGCTAAATCCAGCAGATCAACCGTTCCGATCAAGACCGTCGCGGGCGCAGCGTCCAGCCGGGCCATCGCCAGCAATTGCTCCATCAAATGGGAAGTGCGCAGCAGGCCCGTGCGTAACGCATCCAGCGTCCCGGCCCGTTCTGTGGCATCTGTCGCCCGCTGCGCCATTTCGGCCTGGAGCCGTACTGCGGTTAGTGGGGTGCGCAACTCGTGGGCGGCATCGGCGATGAATTGGCGCTGGGCAGCCAGGGTGTCCGCCAGCCGCGTCAGCAACCCGTTCAGGGCATCAACCAGCGGGGTAATTTCCGCGGGCAGGCCGTCTGCCGCCACCGGCTCCAGCGCCTCGGGCCGCCGTTGCTGAATATCGGCAGCGAGGCGATGCAAGGGTCGCAGGCCAGCCCCAACCCCGAACCAGATCACCAGCGCCATTCCCGGTAACAGCAACAGAAACGGGGCAACATTGCGCAGGGCGATGTCGGCGCTCATCCGCAACCGCAATCGCGTTGGCTGTGCGACCTGGACGATACGGTTCCCGGCGTACAGCGCGAACAGTCGCCAGCGCTCATTGCGCCAGAGCAGGTCGGCGAAGCCGGGTTCGGTGGCAAAAGGCAGTTCCCAGGCTTGCCGGGAGACGTACAGCAGACCGACGCCCCGATCCCGGATTTGCACCAGCAGATCGCCTTCCCCTTCGCCGGCCTCACCGCTGATGGCCAGCGCCAGCAGGTTTTGCCGACGCAGGGCCAGGGCGGTCTGCTGCAACTGATAATCGAACAGGGCGTCGATTTCGGCGCGGGCTTGACGGTAGGTGGCGTAACCGGCAAGGCCCAGCACCACGCTCAGCCCGACCACCAACCCGACCAGCAGGCGCTGACGAATGGAAGTCACGGCGGCTCCCCAAACCGGTAGCCGACCCCCCGCACGGTGCGAATCACGCGGGGATTGAGCTTGCGGCGCAGGTTATGGATGTGGACCTCGACGGTGTTGCTTTCCACTTCTTCGCCCCAGCCGTACAGGCGTTCCTCCAGTTGTTCACGCGACAGCACCACGCCCGGCGCTTCCGCCAAGGCCTGCAACAGCGCAAATTCACGCGCTGAGAGTGACGCCGGCTGACCCTGGTAGTCGACGGTATGGGCGGCAGGATCGATCCGCAATGCGCCGATTTCAATCAAGTCCCGCGCCCGCCCGGACTGGCGGCGCAGCAACGCCCGCATCCGGGCCAGCAGTTCGGTCAGATCAAAGGGCTTCACCAGATAATCGTCAGCCCCGCTGTCCAGACCCTTGACCCGATCCGGGACGGCGTCACGGGCAGTGAGAATCAGCACCGGCACGTTCAGGCCGCGTTGTCGCCAACCCCGCAATACGGCCAGACCATCCTTGTGCGGCAGACCCAGATCCAGCAGCGCCAGCGCATATTCGGTCACCTCCAGGGCCCGTTCCGCGCTGCGTCCATCCTGGACCCAGTCCACGGTAAATCCTTCGTCGCGCAGCCCCTTGCGCAAACTATCGCCGATCATCGGATCGTCTTCCGCCAGCAGAATACGCATGGGTTCAAGGGAGTCGCGGCAAGAAAATAGTGAGGGCGGACGGGGCGCAAAACGCCATCATCCGCCCGATGAAACCTACTGGATTCCGGTTTTACCGGGTAGAACGGGCATCTTGCCCGTTTCAACACGGGCGGGCAGCCCGCGCTACGCCCAGTTCATCCGGCTGACTTGGGGCGAGCGGGCATTTCTACCGCCAGATACAACGACCCGTCATGGCGTTTGACCAGCAGCGGCGTCCGCTGGCCCGGTGGCAGTTCCTTAACGAGCTGGCGCAGATGGGCGGCATCCTTGATCTTCTGGCTATTGAGGCTCACCAGAATATCGCCCGGCTGTACCCCAGCCTCGGCGGCGGCGCCCGGCCCGACCTGTTGCACCAGTACCCCGCCTTCGCCTTGACCACGCTGGCCAGCGGGCAACTCGGCCACGGCAATGTTCAGCCGTGGCGAATCGTTATCCGGTGCGCTGTTCAGCGCCAATTCGCCTTGATTCTGTTCGGGTAACTGGCCGAGGGTGATAGCGATTTCTTGCTCCCGGCCGTCGCGAATCACGATCAACGTCCGGTTTGCGCCGGGTTTGGTCGAACCGACCAGCGGCGGCAGATCGGTGCTGTCGTTCACCGGCTTGCCGGCGTAACCGACGATGATATCGCCCGCTTTCAAACCCGCCTTGGCGGCAGGGCTGTCGATACTGACATCCGCCACCAACGCCCCGCGTGGCTGCTCCAGCTTGAACGAGCGCGCCAGATCCTGGGTGACCTCCTGCAAGGTGACACCCATCCAACCCCGGGTGACATGCCCATCATTCTTGAGTTGATCGACCACATTCATCGCGACGTTCATCGGGATGGCGAACGATAGCCCCATATAACCGCCGCTGCGGCTGAAAATCTGGGAGTTGACGCCCACCACCTTGCCATTGAGATCGAACAGCGGGCCGCCAGAATTGCCGGGGTTGATCGGTACATCGGTCTGGATGAACGGCACATAAGTATCGTTCGGCAGCGAGCGGCCCAAGGCGCTGACGATGCCCTTGGTCGCCGTGCGCTCCAGCCCAAACGGCGCACCGATGGCGAACACCCACTGGCCGACCTTGAGGCTGTCAACGTCGCCGATGGTCACGGTGGGCAAATCAGTGGCGGCGATCTTCAGCAGGGCAATATCCGATTGCGGGTCGCCACCGATGACCTTGGCCGGAAACTCGCGCTTGTCATTCAGTTTAACGGTGATTTTTTCCGCCCCGTCCACGACATGATGGTTGGTGATCAGATAGCCATCGCTGGAGAGGATGAAGCCGGAGCCGAGCCCTTGGGTCGGTGCCCCCTGACCTTTGCCGCCCGGCATGGGGAACGGCCTGAACAGTTCGCCGAACGGGTTGTTTTCATCGTCCGGGGTGGACATCCCGCGCCCGGCTACGGCGGACGCGCGCTTGCCAGTTATGGCGATGTTGACCACCGCCGCCGCGTTTTGCTGAACCAGCGTACTGAAATCCGGGACCGTCATTTCTACCCGGATTGGCGGTGGCGCACTATCGATTGCCAACGCCGGCGACAGTGCGCCGATCGCCAGAACCGCGCTGCTGGTTGCCAGCGCTATCGCCATCGTGAGTTTTTTGGGAGTGCTGGGAAATGGCATCGATGTTTACCTCGCGCAGTGTGAGCGGCTATCGGGATCGGAACCGTTCCGATCCCTTGGTTGCCCGCCATTGTTCCCGGCGATGCTTAAGGAAAACTTAAGGCCGAATTTGCGGGCGGCAAGAAAATCGCTGCCGCCTTTTCCGACGCAACAGGTTCGTCAACTGTTCCAGAAGTCTTCCGCATCTACGCGCCGAAGGATCCGCCCGCTCGCCCGTTATCCAAAGGTTTTTGTTAATAAAGCACTGATTAAAAAATAAAAGATGAGATTGGTTTATCAAGCCAGATAATTTTTTGTAGAATTCGTTTTTTTATTTTATTTATCAACTTGTTATGTATTTCAGAAAAATATCGTCTTAAAAATTAAATAACTAATATAATCAATGTCATGTATCGATTTAGCGAAATTTTCCCGATTTTTTTATGCGCGTCAAAACATTTTCCACTGAAAGCATGGTACGCTTTAAACCATAACATTTTAGGAACTCGGGATAACCGCCGGCGAGTTTCGGTTTCCCCCAGCCCACCCGTGGAGGTTAACTCTTGAATGAATGCAACGAACCCCGCTGCTCAGCTCAATTTTTCCGCCCGAGCGTTACTGGTTTTCGGACAATGATTTTGATGGCCGCCTTAGCCCTGTCCGCCAGCCTCCCGACCGCCGCCGACGCCCGCAGCCCAAAAACGGCCAAGGCTGCCAGGATGGTGGACGGCCAACAGGTCGGCAAGGCGTCCTGGTACGGACCGGGATTTAATGGCAAGAAAACCGCTAGCGGCCAACCTTTTAACCAGGATGCGCTCACCGCCGCTCATCCGCGTTTGCCCTTGGGGACCCGGGCCAAGGTCACAAATCTCTATAATGGCAGGGAAGTTGAGGTGACGATCAACGACCGTGGACCTCACGGCGGTGGACGGATTATCGACCTGTCCCGTGCCGCAGCGAGGCAACTGGGAATGGGCGGCAGCGCCCGCGTCAGCATTGTGGCGATCTCGAATTAACTATTGTGCAGCGAGACTCCTTGAATCTCTTTCCGGCAATCGCAAGCGCGCTACCGCGATTCCAGAGCATCCTTGCGACGGACCATACTTGACGTCGCGCAGACTCTAAAGCACCATCTTAATTGTGCAGTTAAACTGAGATTTTTAATGAAGAGAGGTTGCCCATGCTGAATTCACGTCGCTTTGCGACAACCCTGTTATCGCTTGGCCTGGTCGCCAGCCTGACCGGTGGATCGATGGTTCAAGCCGCCGACCCTGCGCCACCCGCCGCCAAAGCCGTTCCAGCCCCGATTGACCTCTCGTTTCCTGATGGCGAAGATTGGACTACCGCCACCGAACGGGAAAAAATGGCTTACCTGCTCGGCATCCGCGACATGGCGTCAGCGGAATACCAGTTGACCGGCCCCAATCCCAAGCGTCGCACCCTGGTCGAAAAGCTGGTTAAGGCGCTGGACGGCATGGCCCTGCGGCACATCATGGAAGCCATCGACGGGTACTACAAGGCGAATCCCGACAAACAGAAGCGATCGATTTTCGAGGTTATCTGGTTCCAACTGGTCGTGCCCAAAGTCGGCCCGGCCAAGATCAAGTGAGGGGGCACATAGATATGAACAAGATAGGCTATTTAATCGTGATTCCGGCGCTGGCGTTGAGCGTCGGCTGCACCAACATGACGCCCACTGAACAAAGCACCATGAGCGGCGCGGCCATCGGCGCACTGGGCGGCGCGGCTATCGGCGGGTTGAGCGGCGGCAATGCGGGCGTTGGCGCAGTGATTGGCGGGGCCGCCGGCGCGGTGGTCGGGAATATCTACGGACGGAATCAGCAGCAGCAACGTTCCAACTATTAAGGCTGAAAGCCCCTCTCCTGCTAACGGGCGAGGGGTTGGGGCGGAGTAGTTTCCTAATCGTTTGAGTGGGGATTAAAGATCCTGTTCAGTCGGAACCGCAGCCAGATCACGACGCAATTCCGCCGCCGCTTCCCGCAATAACCCGAATACCCGCTTTACCCCTGCGCAGTCATAGTCACGACGCGGCCATTTGAAGTAACCACCGCAACTCTTGAGAAACTCACACGTCCGGCATTCTTCCGCAGTCGCCAGGACCTGATCGAACCCGGTCTTTGAATCGGCATCCGGCAAAATCGTCAGATCAGCGCCCGCTAACCGGCCACTCAACGATTCTGTGCCGTCGGCGGCGATGTAGCGCACGATGCCGGGATTCTCATCCAGAATCAGCCATAACGGGATGGGTTCGTCATGGTAGAACCCCAGCAGCGCCCCGTGGAAATACTCGACAGGTTGGGCCACGGTCGGTTGGTGCAGATAAAACTCCAGCACCGCCGCCAGTTCCTCGATCAGCGCTGGATCGGGTTGCTCCAACTCCAGCCGCACTGCAAAATCCAGCGCCGCTGCTGTTTTGACCGCCTTGCCGAAACCCGGCGCCACAGTCATTGCAATCTGCACCGGATGGTTATCGAGCAGATTGGTATGGCGATACAGCAATGGAAATTCGGCGGCGGGGTCGCGCATGAGCAGTTCAATGGGTAAACCCGGCGCCCAGGCGTTCAGCGGTTCGGAATCCGCGTCCAGGTTCAACAGTTGCACCGCAATCACCCGTCCCGGGTCTTCCGGCGTCAGCGCCGCGATCAGCTCGGCCGGATCGCTGGCCCGGACTATCAGCCTACCCTCGCGATCATCCGGGAGCCGATGGGCGGGGATGTTGTAGATCAGTGAATTCATTACGGGTTGCTCCGGTGGTGAAATCAGGGGTCGCCGGGGATCGGGATCGATCAACGATTGTACCAACCGCCGCCCTCGCCTTGGCCGTTGTACCAGCCACCGTTGTACCAAGGCCGATTATTCCAGGACCGGTTATACCAACCACGGTTATTCCAGGGCCGGTCATACCCGCCGCCGGTGTTGTACCAGCCACCGCCGCCCAGGTTGATCCAGCCGCCACCCCAGCCGCCACCCCAGCCACCGCCCCAGCCGCCACCACCCAAATTGACCCAACTGCCGTTGCCGCCGCCCCGATTACCCCAGCCCAATGCCTTGGCGTCACGTTCGGGCGTGACCAAGCCACCGCCCAGCAGAACGCCGCCGATCACGGCTTTCGACCAGCGCCCCAGACTGACCAGGAAATCCCGGCGACGGTGTTGTTGTTCATCCAGCGGCGCTGGCGCGCTGTCCTGTGGTTGGGGATTTGCCGACATGGATTTGTCTTCTTGATCAGTCATAAACCACCTCCGCCTTTGTAAACGACATCGAATTTTTCCCCAGGCTGTATCATTATCCACTACATTATCGATGCATCCTCCCTAAATTTCTGCTGAACGCCCATCTTGCAGGTTGATTCCATGCCTTATCGCTCGCGCCATCGCCGCCGTTTTCACCGATCTGGCATCCTGTTGCTGGCTTTGTTGATGTTGACAGGTTTTGATCCGGCGCTGGATGCCGTAGCAGCCGGATCGGGACGTTCTCGCGTTGGTTTGGTGTTGGGCGGGGGCGGCGCTCGCGGCATCGCGCACATCGGCGTCCTGAAAATGCTGGAGGAACTGCGGATTCCCGTGGACTGCATCGCCGGTACCAGTATGGGATCGATCATCGGCGGCTTGTACGCTTCCGGTATGACGCCCGACCAAATGAACGAAGCCGTGCAACGGATCGACTGGCCAAAGGCGTTTACCGACGGCCCACCCCGCGCCGATCTGCCGTTTCGCATCAAAGAGGAACAGCGGGTTTTGTTAACCGATGTTGGCGTTGGGGTCAAGGACTGGAGCGTGCAACTGCCCAGAAGTCTGTTGCAGGGTCAGAATTTGTCGCTGCTGCTGGAGGCATTGGCGCTGCCGGCAGCGGAAATCCACAATTTCGATCGATTGCGGATTCCCTACCGGGCAGTAGCGACCGATTTAGCGACGGGTAAGCCGGTGGTGCTGGGTTCCGGCAACCTGGCGACAGCGATGCGGGCCAGCATGTCCATCCCCAGCGCCCTGGCGCCGGTGGAGCTGGATGGCAAACTGCTGGTGGACGGCGGTGTGTCGGACAACGTGCCGGTAGACGTTGCCCGCGCCCTCTGCAAACCCGATGTCATTATTGCCGTGGACGTAGGCGCGCCGCTGGCCCCGGCCAGTGAATTGACCTCGGTGCTGTCCATCACCGCGCAACTCACCACTATCCTGACCGTCCGCAATGTTGAGGAACAAATGAAAACGCTGGGTCCGAAAGATATCCGGATCACGCCTGATCTCAAGGATATTGGCAGCATTGATTTCGACCGTTCCGCCGAAGCGGTCCAAATCGGCTATGCGGCAGCCCAGACTCAACACAACGCCCTAAGCCGGCTATCGATATCGCCGGACGATTATCGAGCCTGTCTGGCGGCCCGACCGGAGATCGTGCCCAATACCGATCAGCCCGTCATCAACTTTATCCGGGTCAAGAACAACACCCGACTGGCTAACGAGGTGATTGAGAAACAGCTGCATATCCAGCCGGGTGATCGACTTGATCCGCAACAACTGAACCGTAATCTCAATGTAATTTATGGCATGGGCGATTTTCAACAGGTGGACTACTCGCTAGTCGAGGAAGACGGCAAGACTGGGCTGCTGATCGAGGCCAGAGAGCAATATATTGGAGATAACCGGCTAAATTTTGGTCTTTTTTTGGGAGCGAATCTGAAGGGTGATTCCATGTTCAACATCAGCGCGGCCTACACCATGTCGCAACTGAATCCGTTGGGCGGGCAATGGCGCAACTTTGTCCAAATCGGCGGCAACCTCGCGCTGGAAACTGACTTTTACCAGCCGCTCAATGCCGATCAGGATTATTACCTCGATCCCTACTTGAGCTATCAGCAATACAACCTGGATTTACAAGATAAAACCTCCGCTGCGACCAGCGCCAGCTATCGGGTGCGTCAAGCGGGATTGGGGCTGGAACTGGGCCGGAACCTGGAGCATTGGGGGCGGCTGTCGCTGGGGTTGCATTACAGCGCCGGGCGAAACGATCTGCGCTTCGGGCAATCTCCGGGTGACAAAAGCGAGTTCGATAACGAAGGCGAGTTCAACAACAGCGGTTATTCGCTTCGCTTGGCGGCAGATACCCTGGACAACATCAACTTCCCGACTTCAGGGGACTACGCCAACCTCCGCTACTACAGCGCCTTAACCGGGCTGGGGGCCGACCAGAATTTCCAGACCCTGAGCCTGGATGCCTTCAAGCCTTACACCTGGGGCAGGTCCACCCTGATTCCGCGCTTCCGGCTGGCAGGTACGCTGGATGGCGATCCCGGCGTGGAAAACCTGTTCCTGTTGGGCGGTTTCCTCAACCTGTCGGGTTATCAAATCGGTCAGCTTTCCGGGCAATACCTCGCCTTTGGGGAACTGATCTACCTGTACCGGCTCAACGACGCCTCAGCAGCGTTCACCATTCCGCTCTACGCCGGCGCTTCGCTGGAAGTCGGTGGGGCATGGATGAATACCGATGAGATCAGCAGCGACTCGCTGATTCCGGCGGGCAGTCTGTTTCTGGGCGCCGACACGCCATTGGGGCCGTTTTATCTAGGTGCGGGTTTCGCCGATGGCAGCCATGCCTCGCTGTACATGATGCTGGGTAAGCTGTTCTGAGCGGGGGACGCTGTGATTACCAGCAACGATGGCAACCTGTTCGCCAATCTCCCGAACCCGCGGGCGGAGGAGCAATCTAGTCTGCTGCTGCAAACCGGTTCTTGCCGGTTGGAGCGGATTGTCTCGATGGGCCACGCGACACCGCCGGGCGAGTGGTATGACCAGGACGAGGATGAATGGGTGGCGTTGATACAAGGTCGAGCCAAGTTGCGGTTGGCCGGCGAGGTGCATATCCGAAAATTAAGTCCTGGCGATTATGTGTGGCTTCCGGCGCATTGCCGGCATCGGGTCGAATGGACCAGCGAACAACCGCCGGCGGTCTGGCTGGCGCTGCATCTCAAGGGTAGCGATTGATCGGGACCACGATTCAGTCGGATTTCAGCTTAACCTTGCAAAATGACCGGCCTATGGCATGATCGATCTGAATCGCAAGCTACTTAATCGCAATCGAAGGAGAGCAAATGGACAAGCAACGGGCACTGATTCTGGCGAGTGGAATTCTGGGTGCGAGCCTTCTGACGGCGGTTCATGCCGCGGATCCAAAACCGCAGGATGTCGCTGAGTATCGCAAGGCGGTCTACACGGTGGTCGGCTGGAACTTCAAACCGATCGGCGCGATGGTCAAGGGTGAAATTCCGTTTGACGCCGCCGCCGTCGCCCGGCACGCCCAGTATGTGGCGCTGATGAGCCAGGCGGCTCCAGAGGGTTTTGCCAAGGGTTCGGGGCCGGATGCCGTCAAGGATACCGAGGCCAAGCCGGAAATCTGGACCAATCCGGATAAGTTCAAGACCGCCATGACCAACTTCCAGCAGGAAGCGGCCAAACTGACCGAAGTCGCCAAGGCCGGCCAGGAAGCCGACATCAAGGCGCAGTTCGGCAAAACCGCCGAAACCTGCAAGGCGTGTCACAAGGAATTCAGAAACGATTGATCGCATCGTCAACAGTCGCGATTGACGCGAAGGCCATGCCCCGGCATGGCCTTTTCGTTTTCGGCAGTCGGGTTAGCGCACCAGCCATCCGACCGCGACCACGGCAACCGCCAGCGCCGCCAGTCCTAGCCACGGACTGACCATTCGCGGCGCTGATCCAGCCAGTTCCGGCGACAACTGTTTGCGCCCGCTCAACATCGGGTAGATCAGGTTTTCGTGCTTGACCAGCAAGTAAAACAGCACCGCCGAAATATGAACGGCGATCACCAGCAGGAGCAGATTAAAGTTGACTTTATGAACCGTGGTCAGCCCGTTGCTCATGCTTTTGGAGACCCAGCCGGACAGCGGCCCATCGAAGCTAATGTCGTCGTTGGCGAACAGGCCGGTGCCGGCCTGAATCAGCAACAAAGTCAGCAGCGCCAGAATCGACCAGCCGCCCATCGGGTTATGGCCCAGATACAGCGGCGTCTCACCCCGCAGCAACGCCTTCACATACTCCAGCGCCGCGTCCGGCCCCCGGACAAAGTGGCTGAATCGGGCAGTATCGCTACCAGCGAAGCCCCACATCAGCCGGAATAACACCAGCGTCAGCACCGTATAGCCGCCCCAGACGTGGTATTGCAACGCGCTGTCGCTCTCGGTGGTCAGCCATTGGGCGATCATTAGCGCCACCAGGGTCCAGTGAAACAGCCGGGTCGGCAAATCCCAGACGGGGACGGTTTGTGGCAGGGGATTGGATTTGGGCATGGCAGGTTCCTCGTTGCAGAGATGGAAAAGCAATTATTGACCCGAAATCGCCGCTTGAGTTAATTTGCAAGTCATGAAACATCCGCGATCCATCGAACGGTTTGAACTGCGACTGAGTAGCCCGGCCTCCTGAGAGGAGCCGCCGGGGTTGGTTGCCGCCGTTCATCACTACAAACCGTTTTTCGAGGATTGCCCCCATGCTGGACCCTACCCGTAAATACCGTCCGTTCCCGCCCATTCACTTGCCAGATCGGCAGTGGCCGTCGCGGGTTATCACGCAAGCGCCGCACTGGTGCAGCGTTGATTTGCGTGACGGCAATCAGGCGCTGATCGAACCGATGGGTGCCGACCGCAAGCGCCGAATGTTTGAGATGCTGGTGCAACTCGGCTTCAAAACGATCGAAGTCGGATTTCCGGCAGCCTCGCAAACTGATTTTGATTTTGTCCGCTTTCTGGTGGATCAGCGCCTGATTCCCGATCAGGTCGCCATTCAGGTTTTGACTCAGGCGCGGGAGACGTTGATTCGCCGCAGTTTTAAAGCGTTGCGTGGAGTGAAGAAGGCAGTGATGCACCTTTACAACTCCACCTCGCCGATCCAGCGTCAGGTCGTCTTCTGCCTGGATAAGGCCGGGATTGTCGAGATTGCGGTGGGCGGCGCCCGGTTGATCCGTGCGATCGCGGCTGAACATCCTGATACCGACTGGACCTTTGAGTATTCGCCAGAGAGTTTCAGCGCCACTGAACTCGACTTTGCTTTGGAAATTTGCGAAGCCGTGATTGCGGTCTGGCAGCCGACCCCGGAGCGCAAGGTCATCCTCAATCTGCCGGCGACGGTGGAAATGGCGACGCCGAATGTCCACGCCGATCAGATCGAGTGGTTCTGCCGCCATCTCAGCCGGCGCGATGCCGTGCTGATTAGCGTTCATCCGCACAACGACCGGGGCGCAGCGGTCGCCGCGGCGGAACTGGCGCTGCTGGCCGGGGCGGATCGGGTCGAAGGGACGTTGTTTGGCAACGGCGAGCGCACCGGCAATGTCGATATCGTGACTCTGGCGCTGAACCTGTTCACCCAAGGCATTGATCCTGGTCTTGATTTGTCCGACATCAACGCCGTGGTTCGCTGCGCCGAGTATTGCAACCAATTGCCGGTACATCCGCGCCATCCGTATGCCGGCGAACTGGTGTTTACCGCGTTTTCCGGTTCGCATCAGGACGCGATCAAAAAAGGACTGGCGGCCAACGCGGGCAGTGCGATCTGGGATGTGCCGTATTTGCCCATTGATCCGGCGGACGTGGGCCGGACCTACGAGGCGGTGATCCGGGTCAACAGCCAGTCCGGCAAAGGCGGCATCGCCTATCTGCTGGAAAAGGATCACGGTTTGCGTCTGCCGCGCCGGTTGCAAATCGAGTTTAGCCAGGCGGTACAGGCGCTGGCCGATGCGACGGGTAAGGAATTGACCTCGGCGGACCTCTGGGCGGCCTTCCAGATGGACTATCTCCAACCCACCGAACCGTTCCGGTTCATCGAACACCGCACTGCGCCGGATCATCATGCCGGCGGGACGTGCAAACTGACGGCGATGATCCGTGAACAGGGGCGGGAACGGCTGGTTTCCGGCAAAGGCAATGGCCCCATTGACGCCTTTACCGATGCCCTGAACCGGCATTGCGGGCTGGCGGTGCGGATCGTGGATTACCACGAACACGCCATCGGGGCTGGCGCTGACGCGATCGCCGTGTCCTATGTCGAAATCCGCATGAATGGCGAACCGGCAGCGTGCTTCGGAGTCGGCATCGACAGCAATATCGTCACCGCCTCATTGAATGCGGTGATGAGCGCCGTCAATCGGGCCTTGCGCGCCACCGCCAGCGAGAGCGGGAATGGCGAACTGGTATCAAGACCGGAGAAAGTGGCTAGCCAGCGGTGTTGATCCGGGCATGATCAAAGTAGCTATCTGGTTTCACCACAGCAGTTGAGGGACACTACCGAAAATGGCAGGGATTTGGAAAACTGGCTAACGGCGGATAGGGACACTACACTTTCATTGATTCTCCAGTTCCCATTCCACCATCAATCGGGAAAGCGCTATCTTGAGTACGCTGTACATTTGGCAAAATCGCGGCTTTTTCATGGGCCGCCTGCCGGACATTTCCGAACACCGGCTCGGCTCTGCCGCGCTGTGCGTGGGCATCGACAAATCCTTCCAGGTGCTGGAAAGCGAGGGCAGCGGCTGGCAAGAATGTCGGATTGTGTTGGTCCCGCCCGGCTGTCTCCACGAAATCCATGTGAGCGGGGCGATCCTGGCAATCCTGTTTATTGAACCGGAAAGCCCTGATTACCCCGCGATCCAGAACGCCATGCTTGACGGCGAATGGCAATGCCTCTACGGCCTGGCCCACGAAGAAGAGGTGCTGGCCGCGCTCTGCGACGCTTGGGAGTGCCCGCCGGATGCCGCCGTCATTCACGATCTGATCGACCGGTTGATTCCGCCGCCGACCCCGGAGGAGCGCCAACCGTTGCTCGATGGGCGGATTCAGCGGGTGATTCAGTTAATGAAAGAAGATGTGACCCGCAGCTATTCGATGAACGAACTGGCCGAGTACATCAACCTGTCGCCGACCCGCCTGGTGCATTTGTTCAAGGAGGAAGTCGGAGTGCCGATCCGACGTTTCCGGCAATGGCACCGGATGCGTGTGGTGGCGGCCTTGATCGCCAAAGGCGACACCCTGACCGACGCGGCGCTGGGTGCGGGCTTTGCGGATTCGTCGCATTTTAGCCGCGCCTTCCGCAACATGTTCGGCATTACCCCGTCTTCGGTTTTTGGTCGCGCCGCCAATGTGCGGATCGTGATCGCCTGAGCCGGGCGGCGATGCTGACCCTGATCGATAGCCATAACCATTTCGATGATGCCGGCTTTGACCGTGACCGGGACGCTGTTTATCAGCGGACCCGGGCGGCAGGGGTTGAAGCGCAGGTTGTGAATGCCGTCTGTGTCCGGCTGTGGCCGAAGCTCAAAACGGTTGCCGCCGGTTATCCGGGGCTGTACCCGTGCTACGGTCTGCATCCGGTCTGGCTGGCGGAACATCGCCCGGAACATCTGGACCGGCTCGCCGCCTGGCTGGCACAGGAACGGCCAGTAGCGATTGGCGAATGTGGCCTGGATTTTTATCTACCCGATCTAAACCCTGACGCCCAGGCTGAATATTTCGTCGGACAACTGCGGCTGGCCCGCCGTTATGATCTGCCGGTGGTCATTCACGCCCGCCATGCTGTCGATCAGGTGATCAAGCAGGTGCGACGCTTTGCCGGAGTGCGCGGCATGGTCCACAGCTTTTCCGGCAGTGAAGATCAGGCCGGACGGCTGCTGGATTTGGGGATTCTGCTGAGTTTCGGTGGCCCCCTGACCTATCTTCGCGCTCACCGGTTGCGGACGCTGATGCGCTACCTGCCACTGGACGGGCTGTTGCTGGAGACCGACGCGCCCGATCAGCCGGTCAGCAGCCATCGCGGCGAACGCCATGAGCCGGCGGATCTGCTGGATGTGCTGGCTTGCGTTGCTGAACTGCGCGATGCCGATCCGGCCACCATCGCTGCGGCCACCACTGAAAACGCCCGCCGACTGTTCAAACTGCCTGATGCCTCACCCGCACGCCCGCACTGAAATTCTGATTGGCGCTGAGGGGTTAGCCCGGTTGCGGGCGGCGCGGGTGCTGGTCGCCGGGCTGGGCGGGGTCGGTGGTTATGTGGCGGAAGCCTTGGGCCGGGCCGGAGTCGGTCACCTGACCCTGCTGGATCACGATGTTGTGTCGCTCTCCAATCTCAATCGGCAACTGGTGGCGCTGCATTCGACGCTGGGTCGGCCCAAGGTGGCGGTGATGGCGGAGCGGTTGCGCGATATTGATCCTGCGCTTGAACTGACCCTGATCGACCAGTTTCTGCACCCTGCCGCTGCCGAAGCAGTCATCGCCGCCGGTTATGACTATGTCGCTGATTGCATTGACAGCATCGCCTGTAAAGCGGCGCTGGTCGCGGCCTGTCATCGGTTGGGCGTCCCGGTGATTTCGGCCTTGGGCGCGGGGAATGCGCTGGATGTCAGCCGGGTCCGGGTGGCGCCATTGCATCAAACCCAGGTTTGTCCGCTGGCCCGTGAGTTGCGGCGACGGTTGCGGGCATTGAATGCGCCGCTGAATTACCCGGTGATTTACAGCGATGAACCTCGCCGGCAACCCTTGCCGCATCAGCCGGTCGGCGGCGATGCGCCGGGCCGGCCACGGGCCGTCAATGGCGTGATTTCTTATCTGCCGGCGCTGGTTGGCATCATGCTGGCGGGGGTGGTGATTCAGCGGCTGCTGGGTGAAAATCAATCCTCTCCTCGTATAAATTTTCCTGTGATCCGACCCTAAAATCGGGTCAGTACACGATCCTCGAACCAGCGATATCAATCGGTTGGAAACGCCTAACGGCCGGGCTGACCCCGCGATTTACCGTTATCGCCAGGTAATACCGTTTCCCGATAGATTTTATCTTTTTCAGGTCAAAAACCACCCCGTTCGTCATACCCGCGAAAGCGGGTATCCCGTTTTTCAGCGGCTGACTGGATTCCCGCATTGGCGGGTATGACGGAACCCAGGAGACCTAAATGCGAAAACCTACTGGAAATTGGTATAATTTGCACACAGGGAAAATTTACACGAGGAATTTTCTTTACCCGAACCCCGGTTTCCGACTATTTTCCGCGCCATTTTACGAGCGGGACAAACCGCATGATCAACGCCTTTGAACTGCAAACGGGTCGGCTCCGCCAGATTCCGATTGAGGATCAGGCTGACCTGGAACACGTCAAGCCGATCTGGATTGATTTTGACGATCCGACCGACGAAGAGCGGCAGTGGGCTAAGGACCAATTTGGTCTCACTCTGCCGGATGAAGATGATTTTGGCGATATTGAAGCCAGCGCCCGCTGTTTCGAGGATGCGAGCGGCGCCCTGCAAATCCGTTCCGATTTCCTGATCGACAAGGCTGATGAGTCGCGCAACGTGCCGGTGGCTTTCGTGCTACGCCAAGACATTCTGTTCAGTCTGCACGAGGAAGATTTGCCGGTATTCCGCCTGCTGCGGATGCGGGCGCGTCATCAGCCGGGGTATATCGAAGACTGCCGGGAAGTGTTGCTGGAACTGTACGCAACCGACGCCGAATATTCCGCCGACTCACTGGAGGGCATTTACGCCGCACTGGAAGAGATCAGCGGGCGGGTGCTGAAAGCGCACCTGACTGACGAAGCTGCCGCCGAGGTACTGGCCAGCGTCGCCCGCGAGGAAGACCTGAATGGGCGGATTCGCCGCAATCTGATGGATACTCGCCGGGCCATTTCCTTTCTGATGCGGCGGCGGTTATTGACGGTTGAACAGGTCGAAGACGCCCGGCAGATTTTGCGCGATATTGAATCTCTGGACGGTCACACCTCGTTCCTGTTTGAAAAAATCAACTTCCTGCTGGATGCTACGGTCGGTTTCGTCAATATCAATCAAAACAAGGTGATCAAATTGTTCTCTGTGGTTTCCGTGGCGTTATTGCCCCCGACCTTGATCGCCAGCATTTACGGGATGAACTTCGAGTTAATCCCTGAACTGAAATGGTTATGGGGGTATCCGTTTTCACTCGGCCTGATGATCGCTTCGGTGATCGCACCATTTTGGTATTTCCGCAAGAAAGGCTGGTTGAAATAAGGGGAAAGGTCAAAGGTCAAAGACCAAAGGAGAAGGGTGTGATATCTCATCCTGAAGCACCTCTCCGCAGCCCCTTAATCTGGCACCCCCATCTATAATTGGGGAGAAGGGGGAGTGAATGTTTCAGCCTTTAACCTTTAACCTTTAACCTTTAACCTTTAATCGCCACAGGAGAACGTCATGCCCGCACTGAATCCCGCTTATCAGAATCTTTACGAACTGGCCACGCAAGTGGGCATTGCCCTGCGTACCCGCAACCGCACCCTGGCGATTGCCGAATCCTGCACCGGCGGCTGGATCGCTAAAGTCATCACCGATGTATCCGGCAGTTCCGGCTGGTTTGACCGGAGCTTCGTGACGTACAGCAATGCCGCCAAAACTGATCTGCTCGGCGTCCAGGCCGCGACGATTGCTCAGCATGGCGCAGTCAGTGCTGAAGTGGTTGCGGAAATGGCGGCGGGCGCTCTGGCGCGCAGTCCGGCGGATCTGGTTATTGCGGTCAGTGGCATCGCCGGCCCCGAAGGCGGTACCCCGGACAAGCCGGTCGGTACGGTTTACCTGGCGTGGGCGCGGCGCGGCGAGCCGGTGCAGACCGAAATCCGGCAGTTCCCCGGCAACCGTGACGAGGTGCGGCTGGAAGCCGTCGCCGCCGCCTTGCAAGGAGTGCTGGATGTGTTTGCCGGGCAATGAGCAAAATACCCGCCGGCTGTTTCTGGCGCTGTGGCCGGAAGCTGCCGAGCGCCAGCAACTGGCTGAAATAGCGGCCAGCGTGGCGGGTCGGCAGCGAACCCCTGACGCCAACCTGCATTTGACCCTGGTGTTTCTGGGCGCAACCGATCCGGCCCGCCTGACCGCTTATGAAGCCGCGTTGGCCGGTTTCACCCCGCCGCCGCTGGAACTGATCCTCGATCGCTATGGCTACTGGCCGCAACCGCGCATCCTCTGGCTCGGCTCCAGCCACACCTCGCTGGAGCTGGATGAATGGGTGGCCGAGTTGCATCAGCGGTTACGCGGCTGCGGCTTTGTCCCGGAACGGCGGGCATTTCAACCGCATCTCACCCTAGCCCGTAACCATCCCGGCCCGGCCCCGGTTCAACCGCTGGTTGCCCCGATGCATTGGCGAATCAATCAAGTGGCGCTGGTGGAATCACTGCGACAGGACACCGGTTTAGCTTATCAAGTGGTGCGGCACTGGCCAGCGGGCTAGGTTTAAACCGCCGGGCTATGGAATAATCGTTGGCAACATGATTCACCACCCAACAGAGGATTCGTGGAATGGATGACAACAAGAAAAAGGCGCTCGCCGGCGCATTGACCCAGATTGAACGCCAGTTCGGCAAGGGGGCCGTCATGCGGTTGGGTGATACCAGCGTCTCCCGTGACGTGATGACGGTTTCGACCGGTTCGCTGGGGTTGGATATTGCGCTTGGCATCGGTGGTCTGCCGCGTGGCCGAGTCACGGAAATTTACGGCCCGGAATCCTCCGGCAAGACCACTCTGGCGCTGCAAGTCATCGCTGAAAGTCAGAAGCTGGGCGGTTGCGCGGCGTTCATCGACGCCGAACACGCGCTCGACCCGATTTACGCCGGCAAGCTGGGCGTTAATGTCGACGATCTGCTGATTTCGCAGCCGGACACCGGCGAACAGGCGCTGGAGATCACCGATATGCTGGTGCGCTCCGGGGCGGTGGATATCGTTGTCATCGACTCGGTAGCGGCGCTGACCCCCAAGGCCGAAATTGAAGGCGATATGGGCGATTCCCATGTCGGCCTACACGCCCGGCTAATGAGTCAGGCCCTCCGCAAGCTCACGGCTAACATCAAACGCTCGAATACCCTGGTAATTTTTATCAATCAAATCAGGATGAAAATTGGGGTCATGTTTGGCTGTTTTGATTATGGGGCACGTGTCGTTTTGGCTGACGGTTCGACTGAGAAAATCGGCAAGATTGTTAATCAGAAAAAACCAGTTGAAGTCCTGTCGATGGATCCGGTAACCGGACGAATCGAACCGCGTCCAGTCGTCAAATGGTTCCGCAATGGCGCGACCGATGAATGGCTCTACTTCGAGGCTGCCGCGGGTGGTGGATCGGGCCGTCGCAAATTGACTTGCACCGCTAATCACCTGATTTTTACCCCCAGCGGTGAACGACGGGCCGGTGAGTTGCAAATCGGTGATGAAGTGATGGTGGCTGCCAAGCATTACCAATTGAGTGAAGATCAGCGGCAATTGATTCTGGGTGGTTTGTTGGGGGATGGATCTCTGCGCTATGCCTCAGAACAGAATGTGTCTTTCCGGGTTGGGCATGGCGAGAAACAACTGGACTATTGCCAATGGAAATGGCAGATGCTGGCACCCTTTGCCAACAAGATAGGCAAAACGGGTAAAGGCTTTGGTTTCGATACCCTTCCAATGCGCCAGTTGGCTGAATTGCATGAACAGGCTTATGGCCCGGAGGGTCGGCAGGTCAGTGAAGCGATGCTGGCGGCGCTGGATGCGCGGGCGGTTGCCGTCTGGTACGGCGATGACGGTTCATTCTCTGGCAGTTATGAACACTGGGGGCATGGCAAGGCCGAAATCGGCTGTGTCAGTCTCTCTATGGCCGATAAGGAACGACTGGCCGCCCGTCTGGAAGAACTGGGCATGGGGCGTCCCACCGTGCGGGAACGCTCGCTCCTGTTCAGTGGCGAACGGACGCAGTTGCTTCACGCAAAAATCGCTCCTTATCTGCACCCGTCCCTCGATTACAAACTGCATCCCGATTTTCGCGGGCAATTCGGCTGGGCGCTGAATGACGCGGCGAATGCGCCCGATAGTGGTCTGGCGGCCCGCACCGAACTACGGGCCGCGCCGATGCGGATTACCCGTAAGGAACTCCGTCTCGCCGCGCCACGCCACCGGATGCGTTTTGATCTGGCGGTCAAAGGTCATCACAGCTATCTGGTGGATCATGTGGTGGTTCACAACTCCCCGGAAACTACCACCGGCGGCAATGCCCTCAAGTTTTACGCCTCAGTGCGACTCGATATCCGCCGCACCGGCGCCATCAAGAAAGGCGATGAAGTCATCGGTAATGAGACCCGCGTTAAGGTGGTCAAGAACAAGATGGCTCCGCCGTTCAAACAGGCTGAGTTTGAAATTCTCTACGGCGAAGGCACCTCCCGACTGGGCGAAATCATTGATCTGGGAGTCAAGGCCGCGCTAATTGATAAATCCGGGGCCTGGTACAGTTGCGGCGGGGTTCGCATTGGTCAGGGCAAGGAAAATGCCCGCTCCTATTTGCGAGAAAATGCTGAACTAGCGCGTGAGCTGGAAGCCAAGATTCGCGCCCACTTCCTGGCTAAGCCTGACACGCTGCCGGCTACGCCTGAACCTGGCGCGGAAGACGAACTCCCCGGCGACGATGAACTGGACGCGGATCTCTGAGAGCGCCGGCACTGCCGATCCGGTAGTAATTCGCGCTAAAGGGCTGGAATTGCTGGCCCGGCGCGAACACTCCCGGTTGGAACTGCGGCAGAAACTGATCCAGCGCGGCTATCCGGCGGAAGCCGTTGCTATCGCGCTGGATCAACTGGTGGCGGAACGGCTGCTCGATGAAAGCCGCTATGCCGAAATTTACGCCAGCAGTCGGGCGGATAAAGGCTACGGCCCGCTGCGAATCGCCAGTGAATTACGGCAACGCGGCATCCCGGATGAACTGACCGCTGCGGCGATTGCGGCGCTTGATGAGTTCTGGATTCTGAAACTCCGGGAATTGCACCGCAAACGCTTCAAGTCCCACATTCCCGCTGATGCCGCTGGCCGGATGCAGCAAACTCGGGTGTTGCGCCAACACGGTTTTACTCTCGATCAGATTAAAATTCTGTTTGAATGTAGTGAACAGTAGCCGCTGAGGAGATTATTTCCTTAGGATTTATTCCAGTGGCTCACCTTTGGTGAAAGAGGAATTGATAACATGAGCGTTTTCTACACGGTCTATTTTGTTAAAACATCGCAACCTGAAATTGTTGCTAAGGCATTTAACCGCATAGAGCGGGTGGAGGATTCTGAATGGTTAGTCTGTAATTTTGACGATAGCGATGAGGATGGATTATTTGAGCCAGATAGTGATTTTACCAGCAAAATTTCTCAGCAATTTGGTGAAGCTATTTTCATTTGTGTCAATGAGCGTGATGATCAGTTTGAGTACGAACATTCCAGGGATGGCGTTTTGCTGCGTAAACTCACCTGGGTTTCTGACGGCTGTCGATCAACCTGGATGAACGTGCAGGGAGAACAGGAGGCATGGGAAGATGATGTGCTATTTTCGGAAGAGAACTTTGCTAGGGCATTAGAGATCATCAAATATGACGATCATCTTAACTTGCTCAGTAATCAGCAATTGATGGAAAAGCAGCAACAACTCCGCGCTATTTGGGATGCCCGGCAATATGTCGTTAATGGGCAGTGGCCTTTAGGTGATGGAACGATAGGTATGGCGATTCCAAAGTATTTTGGAATCAAAATGCCGGTTTAACATAAGCGTATTAGCGCAATTATGATTACACGAATTGGATAGGAGCGATATATGTGTGAGAATTTAATCTTCATAAAGAAAGACGATAAGGTTATAAAATCTGATTTTATGATTGCGCAATATCCAGTAACCATAAAAGAGTTTCAAGAGATGTTTGAAAAACAGGCAGGCGATCCAGAAAATGCGAAATATATTAAGGAATCAACATGGATGGAGGCTATTAAATACTATAATTTATTAAACATAAAAAAAAAGAATTACCGTTGTCTTATGATGAAAATACTGGAGAGTTAATTGATGAAAATGGAGAACGCATAGAAGAGGTATTAGAAATAGCAGGCTTTAGATTTCCAAGTTCCAGAGTAAAAGGATTTAGACTTCCAACCTCAGAGGAATGGGAATATGCGGCAAAAGGGCGGAGTTTAGAAAGACAAACCGGTTCTTATCTAAAAATTCTTCAGGAAATTTATACAGATTGGAATATAGATACGCGATGCTCAGAAATTGAAAAAATGAAAAGCAATACTATAGGATTATTTGGAATTTTAGAAAATCGCGAATGGTATAGTGATAATAAAAATTTAGAAGGATTAAAAAATAAAATGTGTCTTTGGGAGGAATATATTTGCAATTATAACAACGATCTCTCCTATCAAGTAATCAGGAAAATAAGTAATGACACGGAACTAACTGGTTTTAGGGTTGCAGTTGGACAAAAAACAAGGTAACAATACCATGATTAGAGAGTAATCCACCAGAAAGAGGATGTATTGTGATGAACCAAGAACAACTTGAAAAAGCTAAAAAACTTTTCTTTATCCTTCTTAGCGTTGATATTGTGGTTAACGCTATTGCTGGATTTAATTCCTTCTCAACAGTAGAAATACTAAGAAATGTTCAGTCTGGTACCAGAAGCATAGATCAAGCTTTAATCAATAGCGTGGATTTTTGGGATAAATTTTCCATGCTAACCATTTTGACCTTGATCGGCGTTGGTCTTGGTCTAGTCAAATGGTTAAATTCATGTTACCGCTTTGCCAAAGAATTTATTGGAGCAACCGGGTTCAAAAATGAGAAGTGGACGGTTGTTGGGTGGATTATTCCTGTATTTAATCTTTTTAAGCCGTACCAAATTATCAATGAAATCTATAAGGCTGGATCACAAAACTACTCAAGAGCCGATGATTGGAAGAAAGAGAACGGCTCTTGGTTGTTGCTAACATGGTGGATTTTTTGGGCTGTAACTCATTTCTTTATGTGGATTTTTGGTAAAGAAATGCTCAAAAAATCACTTCGTGGCGATCTTACATTACTGCAACTAATTGGCCTATATGAAATTCAAGCATGGCTATTTGCTTTTTCAATTCTTGTGGCTGCTTTATGGTTCATAGTCGCTGGAAGTTTAACGCAACGCTTTCTGAATCGTTCAACTAAGCCTAGCAGGAATACCGTAAGTGTAGATGACGATCATTCATACAAAACAGCTTATGAAGAAATGAGTTCTGGACAATTTCAAACGGCTACTTGGGCAAAGGCATTTGCAAACGCAGAAGGCAATCAAGATAAAGCCAAAGCGCTGTATATCAAGTATCGTGTAGAACAGCTTTCTGCACTGCCCGTTCAGCAACCACAAACTGTTTCTGCAGCAGACAGCACAGAGTTGCCAGATCAACATGAAGTAGCCGGTTCAGTTTACAGTGAAAATAAGAGCGCTATTGCTGTTATTGTCCTTGTTGGCTTAGCAGGCTTTATCTTATTGATTTCTCAGATTAAAAAACCATCGACGAATTTACCCGAAAAATCTTCTGAAGTTTCGACCACCACCACTAATCATCAGCTATCTGCTTCAAATTCAGATCAAGCTCAAAAAGAAAGATTAAGTAGTAAAGCATCTATAGATTCTCAACAAGAAAGATCAAATAGTAAAGTATCTATAGACTTTGATTGTATTGAAACTTCTCTTTATAATAAAAGTGGTTATGCAATCAGCCTTAGTGCTAAAATCAAAAATAATAGCGATAATTATGTTGAATCTATTTTGGCTAACTGTTCAGGTTACGATAAAAATAAGAATAAAACTTTTTATGAAGAACAAGTGCTGTTTACAAGTAAAGATTTAATAGCATTAGCCCCAAATAATGAGGCTTATTTTTGGAATGCACCTCAGTATCCTAAATATCCATCTTCTACATTCAGCATAGATTGTCAAGTTACAAAAATAAAATTTTCTCGATAACTCCTTTGAATTATAGAGGGGTTCCACGATGAACAAAACGCAACCCTACCATGATTCCATCGTTGCCGAACTTCACGCCATCCGCCAACACTTCGCAGAACAATATCACAATGATTTGGTAGCTTATTCTCAAGCCGCAGAAACACATTGCCGCGCTTTGGGATTTCAGATGGTGGACAGTCCACGCCTACCACGGAGTCACAGCGAAATGGCTAAAACCGAAAGCGCCAATACCCGTTCTTGATCCGAATCGGCTCGACACTATCCATTCACCACTGACCATTAGCGACTTCCCATGACCAGCAGCGCCGAACTCCGCACCCTCTTTCTCGACTACTTCCGCCGCCACGGCCACGAAATCGTCGCCAGCAGTCCGCTGGTGCCGATTAACGACAGCACTCTACTATTCACCAACGCCGGCATGGTGCAATTCAAGGACGTGTTCACCGGCCGTGATCCGCGCCCCTATCGCCGGGCCGCCACCGCCCAACGCTGCGTCCGGGCCGGCGGCAAGCATAACGATCTGGAAAATGTCGGCTATACCGCCCGCCATCACACCTTCTTCGAGATGCTCGGCAATTTCAGCTTCGGCGATTACTTCAAGGCCGACGCGATCCGGTTCGGCTGGGAGTTCCTGACCGGGGTATTGAAGCTGCCGGCGGACAAGCTGTGGGTCACGGTTTACGCGACCGACGACGAGGCTTATCAAGTCTGGGCCGATGAAATCAAAGTCCCCCACGAGCGCATCGCCCGGATCGGCGACAAGCCTGGCGGCAAGCCCTATGAAAGCGACAACTTCTGGGCGATGGGCGATACCGGCCCGTGCGGCCCCTGTTCGGAAATCTTCTACGACCACGGCCCGGAGATCGCCGGCGGCCCGCCCGGCACCCCGGATCAGGATGGCGACCGCTACATCGAAATCTGGAATCTGGTGTTCATGCAGTTCGACCGCAGCGCCGACGGGGTGCTGACCCCGTTGCCGAAACCGTCTGTGGATACCGGCATGGGGCTGGAGCGGCTGGCGGCGGTGATGCAAGGCGTCCACAGCAACTACGAGATTGACCTGTTCCAGAATCTGATCAAAGCCGCTGCTGCCGCCACCGGCACGACCGATCTGCATTCCAGTTCGCTGCGCGTCATCGCTGATCACATCCGCGCCGTTGCCTTCCTGATTACCGATGGCGTGTTGCCTTCCAACGAAGGGCGCGGCTATGTGCTGCGGCGCATCCTGCGGCGGGCCATTCGCCACGGCTACAAGCTCGGCGCGGAAGGCAGCTTCTTTCACACCCTGGTCGTGCCAGTGGCGGCGGAAATGGGCGACGCCTACCCGGAACTGGCCGCCGCCGCTGTTCAAACCGCTCGCGTCATTCAGCAGGAAGAGGAGCGGTTCGCCGAAACCCTCGCCCACGGCATGAAATTGCTGGAGGACGGTATCGCCAATCTGTCCGGGGCGACCATTCCCGGCGCAACCGTGTTCAAGCTCTACGATACCTACGGCTTCCCGGTCGATCTCACCGCTGACATTGCCCGCGAACGGGGTTTGCAGGTGGATCTCGCCGGCTTTGAGCGGGAAATGGCGGCGCAGCGGGATCGCGCCCGCGCTCACAGTCAATTCGGATCGCGCCAGACCGCCGATCTGGGCATCGCCGGCTGCACCGAATTCCACGGCTACGACCGGCTGGAAGAACAAGCGACGGTGATTGGCCTGTTCCGCGACGGACAAGTGGTGGAGACACTGAATCCCGGCGACGAGGGCGTGGTGGTGCTGGATCACACCCCGTTCTATGCCGAATCCGGTGGTCAAGTCGGCGATAGCGGCTGGTTGCGGGGCGACGGGCTGAAGTTCACCGTTCGCGATACCCAGAAACAGGGCAAGGGCGTTTTCACCCACCTAGGCGTTTTGAACCAGGGCCACCTGCGGCACGACCAAATCGTGCTGGCGCAGGTCAACGGTGCAGCCCGCCAAGCCACCGCCCTCCATCATTCCGCCACCCATCTGTTGCACGCCGCGTTGCGCCAGATTCTCGGAACCCATGTTAGCCAGAAAGGCTCGCTGGTCGATCCGCAGCGGTTGCGCTTTGACTTCTCGCATTTCGAGCCGATCAGCCCCGAACAACTGGAGGCGATTGAACGGCTGGTCAATGCCCAAATTCGCGGCAACGTCGCGGTGGAAACCACGATCATGGCCCCGGAACAGGCGATTGCCGCCGGCGCAATGGCCTTGTTCGGCGAGAAATACGGCGATCAGGTCCGGGTGCTGCGAATGGGGGATTTTTCCACCGAACTGTGCGGCGGCACCCACGTTCAGCGGGTCGGCGACATTGGCCTGTTCAAGATCATCGCCGAAAGCGGAGTCGCTGCCGGGGTACGACGGATCGAAGCCGTCACCGGCGAACGGGCGCTGGACACCATCGCCGCCTTGCAGGATCGCGCCCGCCAGACCGCGCACCTGGTCAAGGGCGACCGTGACAACTTCCCTGACAAGGTTCGGCAACTGGTCGAACGCACCCGGCAACTGGAAAAAGAGATCGAGCAGTTGAAAAGCCGGCTGGCCAGCGGCCAGGGCGCGGATCTGCTCAGCCAGGTGGTCGAGGTCAACGGGATCAAGGTACTGGCGGCCCGGATGGACGGCGTCGACGCCAAGACCCTGCGGGAGGCGGTGGATCGCTGCAAGGATCAGCTCAAAGCAGCCGTCGTCGTGCTGGCCACGGTCGAGGACGGCAAGGTGCGGCTGGTGGCCGGGGTAACGGCGGCAGAAACCGCCAAAATCAAGGCCGGCGATCTGGTCAACAGCGTCGCCCAGCAGGTCGGGGGCAAAGGCGGCGGTCGTCCTGATCTGGCCCAAGCCGGTGGCACAGATCCGACCCGTCTGGATGCCGCGCTTCGGGCGGTGCCGGACTGGGTGCGGGAGCAATTGGCTTGAAAACCGGTCCGAGCCAAGGCGTTTCTGCCATAAAATCGGTGATTACGTCAGTTAAATCAGGCGTTTTAGCTGTTTTTAGGGGGCCGAGTGTAGCCTGTTTACGCAACACCCTGTGCGAACTGCTTGGCGAGAGCCGGTCTTTCGTGAATAATTGCGCCTTTCACGACTATCCCGGCTCAACCATTGCCGGGAATGCGGTTTAACTCCGATTTTGAACAGGGACAGCATGGCGCTTATCGTCCAGAAATACGGCGGCACCTCGGTCGGTACCCTCGAGCGGATTGAGGCCGTCGCCGAAAAAGTGATTGGCTGGCGCGAGCGCGGCCATCAACTGGTGGTGGTGGTATCGGCCATGAGTGGCGAAACTGACCGGCTGATCGGCCTGGCTAAAGGCATTACCCCCCGCCCCCATCCCCGTGAACTGGATGTGCTGCTGGCAACCGGCGAACAGGTCACCATTGCGCTCCTGTGCATCGCTCTGGAAAAGCGCGGCTGTCCGGCCCGGTCCTACACCGGCGGCCAAGTCCGCATTCTCACCGATAACGCCTTCAACAAAGCGCGCATTCAAGCCATTGAAGCCGCCGCCATGCAGGCCGATCTCGACACTGGGCGGATCGTGGTGGTGGCCGGGTTTCAGGGCGTGGATGAGGACGGCAATATCACCACTCTCGGTCGGGGCGGATCGGACACCACCGGCGTCGCCTTGGCGGCCGCGCTAAAAGCCGACGAATGCCAGATTTATACCGACGTGGATGGGGTCTATACCACTGATCCTCGTGTGGTTTCCGATGCCCGCCGCCTCGATCGCATCACGTTTGAGGAGATGCTGGAAATGGCCAGCGCCGGTTCCAAGGTGCTGCAAATCCGTTCGGTCGAATTTGCCGGCAAGCACAATGTCCCATTGCGGGTCCTGTCCTCCTTTCAGGATGGGCCGGGCACGTTGATCACTTTCGAGGAAGCCCTGGAGGCGGAGCAAATGGAGAAAGCGCTGATTTCCGGCATCGCGTTCAACCGTGATGAAGCCAAACTGACCGTGCTGGGCGTCCCGGATCGGCCGGGCATCGCCTACAGTATTCTGGGTCCAGTGGCCGACGCCAATATCGAAGTCGACATGATCATCCAGAACATCGGCCGCGATGGTACGACCGACTTCACTTTTACGGTTAACCGCAACGACTACGACCGTGCTTTGGAAATCCTGCGGGAACTGGCGACCCGGCTCGGCGCTCGTGAAGTGTCGGGCGACCCGAAAATCGCCAAGTTGTCGCTAGTCGGAATCGGGATGCGTTCTCATGCTGGAGTCGCCAGCAGGATGTTTCAGACGCTGGCGAAGGAGAGCATCAACATCCGCATGATCTCGACCTCCGAGATCAAAATTTCGGTGGTGATCGATGAAAAATACCTGGAACTGGGGGTTCGCGCCCTGCACGAAGCCTTTGAGCTGGACAAGGCCGCCTGAACCTGGAGCGATTGCAGACGCGGACTGTCCAAACCGCAAGATGACCTGGTGCTGTTGATGGAACAAAAGGAGTAGCTTGATATGTTGATACTGACGCGCAGAGTTGGGGAAACGCTCATGATCGGCGACGAAGTCACCGTGACCGTGCTGGGCGTGAAAGGTAATCAGGTCCGGATTGGGGTCAATGCGCCCAAGGACATTGCGGTGCATCGCGAAGAAATCTATGAACGGATCAAACGCGAGCAGGAAGGCGTCCTGGCCGAGACCAGCCCGCCACAGCCGCAACCCGAAGTCTGATCGGCCAGGGCTTTACCCCAGCCGATTCAGGCGGTATCCTTAGCCACTTGGGATGCCCGGGTTCCGGGCATTTGCTGGAGAGATGGCCGAGTGGCTGAAGGCGCTCCCCTGCTAAGGGAGTATGGGGCTTTAAAACTCCATCGAGGGTTCGAATCCCTCTCTCTCCGCCACTGTTATGTGAAGTGTGTGAAAATAGGCCGTTTCGGGCCCGCTCCGTATCATTTCTTCAATGCGCCCGTGGCTCAGTTGGATAGAGTACTTGGCTACGAACCAAGGGGTCGGGAGTTCGAATCTCTCCGGGCGCGCCAAACATCAAGGGGTTAGCGGCTATTTGCTGCTAGCCCCTTTCGATTTTCCGACATTTTTCCGACAACAGCATTCTGGGTCCGCCATACCACCGTCAGCGTGGGCGTTTGGTTGACGCCTCGATCCACCTTCTTTTCGACCGCATCCAGCAGTTCCCGTAGTTCGACTGCCGAGTAGTGCGTCGTAATATCCGGTTTGTTCCGGGAATCGCCTAAAGTCAGTGTAGCCACGGGATCGGGCGTCCGGTAGCACCGATAATAGCGCCCGCCCTTGCTGCTTGACGCCTTTTTAGACGCTGAAGCTTTCACCGCAACCGCAACTGTTTTTAGCATTGGGATTGCGGAAGCGGAACCCCTCATTTAACCCGTCCTTGCCGTAATCCACTTCCATCCCGTCCAGAATCGGCAGGTTCCTGGCGCTGACCACGATTTTCACCCCTTGCGAATCAAACACCTGATCATCGGGATTAATCCGGTCAGCCAGCTGCACAACATACATGTAGCCAGAACAGCCCGTGTTGCGCACACCCAGCCGCAGTCCCTGAGCTTGGGTCTGTTTGGCGAGAAAGGCGCGGGCATGATCGGCGGCTTGTTCAGTCAAGGTGATCGACATGGTGAACTCCTGAATCGTGAAGTGAAGCGGTTGCGGGTGTGCTGCTGGCCGCAGACGGTTTGGCGGCGTAATCCTGCAGGGCAGTTTTCAGCGCCGTTTCGGCCAGGACCGCGCAATGCAGTTTTTCCGGCGGCGCGGCCAAGGCTTCGATCAGCGCGTGATGCCGAAATTGTGCGGCCTCGGTGAGATTTTTACCCTGGATGAGTTCGGTCAGTAGCGAACCACAGGCGATCAGCCAGCCACAGCCATAAGCCTTGAACCGGGCAGCGACGATGCGTCCGTTCGGATCGATGCACAGGCCTAGTTGCAGCAGGTCACCGCTAACCGGCTCACTCACCTGCACGGTTGCAACCGCGGGATCGTCCGGGTCGAGATCGCCGACGTTGCGGGGATTGTCAAAATGAATCCGCGCTGCCGTACTCAATTCCCGCATGACCGCCGCTCAGGAGAGCGTCGCTGCATTCTGGCTGGCCTTCGCGGAATCGGCCTTGGTGGGTTCATGCCAACCGTTAGCGCTGGCGGCTGAATGCAGTTCACAACCGCGCAGCTCGCACAGTTGCACTTCTCCGGGATCAATTCCGGCCTCCCGCAGGGCTTGGCATAACTGGCGGACGGTGCGATCGAGCGTCTGAATGTGATCCAGCATCTGGTTGATTGCGTGAGCTTCGGGATCGGGCAGATCCGGCGTCGCCCCGTAAGCGTCGAAACCGAGTTTGCGGGCAATTTCCCGCCGCACGTCGCTGGCATCGTCACCGGCCTCAACCACCCGGCCTGGAACCCCGACCACCGTGGCGTGCGCCGGCACTTCCTTGATGACCACCGAGTTTGAGCCAATTCGGGCATGATCGCCGACCTTAAACGGGCCGAGGACTTTCGCTCCGGCACCGATGACTACATGGTTGCCAAGGGTGGGATGGCGCTTGCCCTTGTTCCAACTGGTGCCACCCAGAGTCACCCCTTGATACAGAGTACAGTCATCGCCGATTTCAGCCGTTTCGCCGATCACCACCCCCATGCCGTGATCGATGAAAAAGCGCCGGCCAATTTTTGCGCCGGGATGAATCTCGATCCCGGTCAGCCAGCGGGCTACAGTCGAAAAAAAGCGGGCCAGCCATTTCAGGCCCAGCGTCCACAGCTTGTGGTTGACCCGGTGGAACAGCACCGCATGGATGCCAGGGTAGACGGTGAGAACCTCGAACACGTTGCGCGCCGCCGGATCGCGGTCGAACACGGCGGTGATGTCTTCCCGCAGACGCTGCCAAAACGCCATAGCTCATTCCAGGAAAGTTAAGAGGTTAAAAGGTCAGCCAAAGCGTGGCACGGGCTTCCAGCCCATGTTGAAACGGGCAAGATGCCCGTTCCACACCATAACAAGCGAAGGTCCCGAAGTTTTAAAGACCCAGGTCAGGACATTATTCGTTACTCGTCAAGCGGTTGCCCACCGGTCTTCAACATCAGAAGCGTCAGGACATTCCGGCCCTCCTCGCGACGGTAACGGACTTCACTCACCAGGGTCTTGATCAGGAAAACGCCTAACCCGCCGGGTTGGCGCTCCTCAAGCTCCAGAGTAGTATCAGGATCGGGCCGGACCAGCGGATCAAATGGCGGTCCCTCGTCAGCGATCTCGATCAGCAACCCCTCCGGTTGCACTGCGATCCGGCAATACACCGGGCCGGGTTGCGCCCGGTCGGCGTAGGCATGATGACTGACGTTGACCAGCGCCTCTTCCACCGCCAGTTCCAGCCGACTCACTTGCGCCTCGGCTAAACCCGCGTTTTCCGCCGCCCGCCGGATCGGTTCAAGCCATTCCAACAACCGATCGGGTTCCGCAGGCCGACATAAAACATTCCAGGCAACCTCGGCAACGGAATCTGATACCCGTCGCGTCACCGCCAGCAGAGTTAGATCATCGTTCTGATCGGCGTCTCCGACATGAGCGGCCACCGCAGTGATCACCCGCTGGACGGGTTGGACGGGTTCATCGCCACCGGAGAAATGGCTGGCCGCCAGCAACTGCCCGGTTCCGAAACACTCACCGGCAGTGTTCATCGCCTCAGTCAAACCATCGGTATACAACACTAAGGTCTCCCCTGGATTCCAACTGCAATCGGGACGCGGCATAGGCAAATTCCGGTTCTACTCCCAGCACCCGCAATAGCGGGTTATGGCCGGCATTGCTGAAGATCAACTCCCCGGTTTCCGGCGTCAGCGCCGCAGCAAACAGCGTCACAACACCAATTCCGCATTGATCGCGCACAGTGCGCGGTTGACCCGTTGCAGAATTTCAGAGTCTTCCCTGTCTTGCGATGTGCCGATCTCCCTGAACCAACAGGGTCCCACTACGGCCCGGCACCGTCCCGGCAATGATGTCATGTTGGGGTAAGCCGCTGAAGTCCATCGTTCCGGCCAGCGTTCTTAATCCCCCCAAGCCATAACCCTGATGGCACCAACCCGTTAGCAACCGGTCGATAATCGATAAAAATTTCAGACCTTCCAGTTCAGCATGAAGGGTGAAAACATGACCGGTTGTTGGTGGGTTTTTAGTGAGTTCCAGCACTCGGTCAGCCACATTTTCCGGCGTGATGCCATCGATGCCAATCAGCTCATCAAGAGTTGGCAAAGTCGTTGGTAATTGCGGAATGCGAAGCACTTGACCATCAATCACCGGCAAAAATGGATAAGTTCCGCGTGAATCAGAACACCAGTTAAAACCGAGTTCCTCAGTCAAGCGCAGCGCATGATCATTCATTTTCCAGCCCGCCGCACCATGCACCGTAGCCGGTTTGCCAAAAATCTCCGCATAGCGATCCACCGCTTTTTGCATTTGCCGGGCAGTCCATTCCGCATCCGCTTGGGCGACCTCATCCTGCCAAAGCACATGATCCCAGCAATGAATCCCGGTTTCAAAACCGGCATCGCGGACTTGTCGCATGACGTGGCCTGCCCGCCGACCAATATCCGGGCCGGGCAACAGCGTTCCATACAGCAAGGTTTTCAGCCCATAATGCTCAATAACCGACGTGCGTTTGACTTTGCCCAAAAAGCCGCTCTGGAAGATTCGCCGAATTGCCCAACCCGTATGATCGGGACCGAGACTGAATAAAAAGGTTGCATCAATTTGTCGTTGGCGAAACAGATCCCGCAATCGGGGAACGCCCTCCAAGGTCCCGCGCAGGGTATCAACATCAACCTTGAGCGCAATCAATGGCGCGGTCATTTTTAGTCAACCAGATGGCCGGCTTCGGCGACATGAGTGCGGTAGGCTTCAAAAATCCGCCGCAGTGCATCATCCATTTTGACCGTCGGCTGCCAGTCCAAATCCGCGCAGGTATTAGCGATTTTTGGTACGCGCTGTTGCACGTCCTGATAACCCTTTCCATAATAATCCATCGAAGTGGTTTCAATCAATTTAACCTTTGCAGCATTGTCGCGATATTCAGGGTATTCCGCGGCCAACTCCAGCATCCGGGTTGCCAGTTCTCGCACCGACAGGTTATTGCATGGATTACCGATGTTGTAAATTTTTCCAGTAGTTATGCCGTCCACATTGGCAATAATCTTGATCAAGGCGGCAATGCCATCATCGACATAAGTAAATGAGCGGCGCTGTTCACCGCCGTCTACCAGCTTAATCGGTTCACCCCGGGCAATCTGGCCAAGAAATTGAGTAATCACCCGTGAACTCCCCTCTTTTGGAGTGTTAATTGAATCCAGTCCTGCGCCAATCCAGTTAAAAGGCCGGAACAGGGTAAAATCCAGTCCCTGTTCCATGCCATACGCCCAAATAACCCGATCCATCATTTGTTTCGAGCAGGCATAAATCCAGCGTGGCTTGTTAATCGGCCCATAAACCAGTGGCGAATTTTCCGGATCAAATTCCGCGTCAGCGCACATCCCGTAGACTTCGGAAGTTGAGGGAAACACCAGCCGTTTTCGGTATTTGACACAGGATCGCACGATCGGCAGATTAGCCTCGAAATCCAGTTCAAACACTCGCAACGGCTCACGCACATAAGTCGCCGGCGTAGCAATAGCGACCAGCGGTAATGCCACGTCACACTTCTTGACATGGTATTCAATCCACTCCCGATTGATGGTGATGTCACCTTCAAAGAAATGGAAACGCGGATGGCCCACTAAATCACGGATGCGGTCATCCTGCATGTCCATACCGTAAATTTCCCAGTCGGTATCGGCCAGAATACGGTTAGACAAGTGATGACCAATAAAGCCATTGACGCCAAGAATCAGGACTTTTTTCATGCGAACAAGAGTTCCAAATAGGGTCTGCCCTACACCAGAGTTACGTTATTTCTGGTGCAATGGGTGAACGAAAATTAAAATGACAATTAATTCAATATTTTTGTCCAGTAATTACTGCAGTCCAGTAATTGCCCGGCACATACCAATCAGCCGTCCCATGATGAATGCGTGTCCCGTCTCTTGACAAACGACCGTAGTAAAGTTGCCGAAGTCCACGCCGGTATAATACTACTTGCCCATCATCTATTGAGCGAAACTCAATAATATCATGTGCAATCCCTCCTGTAGCACTGTAAACCCATACAGCATCAAAGATGGGAGATCGCGGTCTTCGTGTCCAGGTACCCTCGTAAACACTGCCATCCGGCATATACTCGCGAACCCTCCAGACTCGACCTAAATCAAGCCCATTAACTTCGTAAGCAGAAAGAGGGCTAACAAAAGTCAGCAACAGGCACACTACCGCCGTCAGCGAACGGTGTTTGTTTAAGATGGCTATCTCCTCCTAATCAAGGTTAATATCAAACGAACCGCCACGGACAAGGGCCAAGCTGATTCGTCAATTGCGCCGGAACCACTGAATCACCGGCTATATCCAGCGCCAAAATTTGCAAGGAGCCGCCACCCGCACAATGGGCAATCAAGCGACTGTCGATTAATTCAAGCTGTGGCGTCAGCATCGTGTCGGTGTTTAATTCAACCCGCTGAGTACGCAGAATCCGCACCAATTGACCATTGACCATAGTGAATGCGCCGGGATAAGGTGGAGCGACTGCCCGCACTAGATTATGAATCCGTTCTGCCGGCCAGTTCCAATCAATGCACCCATCTTCGGGCTTACGCCCGGAGAAATAACGGCCTTGGCTTAAATCCTGAACGATGCGTGGCGCATTGCCAGCGATGAGCGCCGGCAAAACACGATACAAGGTTGATTCAGCGGCAAGAGTTACTTTACTAAAAACGTCTCCTGCGGTATCGTCCGGTAAAATCGGCACTGCGGTCTGATCAACAATATCACCAGCATCCGGCTTTTCAACCATGTAATGCAGCGTTGCGCCGGTTTCAGTCTCACCGTGAATGATCGCCCAATTCACCGGAACCCGGCCACGATATTTTGGGAGCAATGAACCATGCATATTTAATGCACCCTGTGGCGCTATTGCCAGCAAGTCCATCGACAGCATTTTTCGGTAATAAAATGAAAACAGGAAATCGGGTTTTAAATCACGAATCCGCTGTAATAATTCCGGCGTATTGGGATCATCCGGGGTAATAGTGGGAATACCGTAATCGGCGGCAACTGCAGCGACACTGTCAAACCAGATGTACTCAGCGGGATTATCCTCATGAGTGAAAAGGAGCGCCACATCGACGCCATGCGCCAGCAATGCCTTGAGACAGCGTACTCCGACATTATGATAGGCAAACACAACAGCACGGGTCATGGTTTTAGTTTTCCTCCTCGCGCTGTTCCAGAATTGTCTGGATATTAAAACGTGGCCGTTTGCGCACCTGCTGATAAATCCGTCCAATATATTCGCCCAACAGCCCAATGCCGAACAGCAAAATCCCCATCAGAAAAAAATTGATGGCAAACAGCGTAAAGAGTCCTTCCGCTTCCGGGCCAACCATGATCCGGCGGATCAGAAGAAATACCACGAATCCCGCTGAAGCTAATGACAGTGCAATACCAGCCAGCGAAAATATTTGCAACGGAGCTAATGAAAATCCAGTCACTAGATCGAAATTCAGCCGGATCAACTTGTACAGCGGATATTTCGATTCGCCGGCGGCTCGTTCAGCATGAGCGACGATCACTTCAGTCGGGTTGGCAGCAAAAGTATAAGCCAGCGCCGGGATATAAGTGCTGACCTCACGCGTCGCAACAACCGCTTTGACGATGTCGCGACTATAAGCCCGCAACATGCAGCCTTGGTCGGTCATTTTGATATGGGTAATCCGCTCGCGCAGCCGGTTCATCAGCTTTGAAGCGAGGTGCCGCCACAGACTATCCTCGCGGGTCTGGCGAATGCTGCCGACATAATCATGGCCGTCATCCATCGCCGCTAACAACTTGCCAATTTCTTCCGGCGGATTCTGCAAATCAGCATCCAGCGTCACGACCCGCTCGCCCCGGCAATATTCAAATCCAGCCATAATCGCTAAATGCTGGCCGTGATTGGCATTGAACAGAATAACTCGCGTTACGTCGGGCCGGGCCAAAAACTGGTTTTTGAGCAATGCCGCCGATCGGTCGCGGCTGCCGTCATTAATGAACAGCACCTCATAAGCACTCTTTAACCGGTCCAGCGCCGGATAAAGCCGGGTAAACAACGCCGGCAACATAGCCTCTTCGTTATAAACGGGAATAATCACCGATAACAACGGATCGTTCATTCAGCATTTCGCCTCTGTCAACACCTCATCCACTGCCACGCACACTCGCTCGACATCAGCGCGGGTCATGGTCGGGAATAGCGGCAAGGTCACGGTTTCACGGGCTATTCGTTCGGTATTAGGTAACTCGCCTTCGCTGTGACCGTCACTGCGAAACAGCGTCGTTAAATGTGCCGCTTCATAAGAAATCCCGGTGCCGATACCACGACTTTCCAGCGCAGCACGGAATTGTGAACGGTCAATTCGTAACTGATCCAGCGGTAATAATGGCGCAAACAGATTCCAGCTATGACCTGACGCATCGCCGGGATAGCCTGGATGTGGCAACAGACAAGGTGGATCGGTCTGCAACAACTGAAAATAATCAGCAACCCATTCGCGGCGGCGACTATTGAATTCTTCGAGTTGCGCCAATTGACCAAGACCAATCCGGGCATTGACATCGGGCAAATTGAACTTGCCGCCGGGAAAAACGACATCGCGGGTTCCATCCGGTAGCCGGGTAATCCCATGAAAGCGCAGTTTTTCCACTTCCAGCGCCTCGGCTTCGTCATTGATAACCAGCGCCCCGCCTTCAATCGTGGTCATATTTTTATTGGGATGAAAACTGAATACGATCAGGTCGCCAAAACTGCCAATTCGTCGCCCGCGCCAACTCGAACCCATCGCCAGCGCCGCATCTTCAATTACCCGCAACCCGTATTTACCCGCGATTTTATACAGCCGATCCATGTCCACTGGCAATCCACCAAAATGAGTCGGCATAATGGCTTTGGTGCGTGGGGTAATGGCGCGCTCCACCGCGTTAAAATCAAGATTGCGGCTGATCAATTCTACATCGACAAATATCGGTCTCGCCCCCACCTTAGCGATCATGTTTGGTGCGGCAAAGAAAGTTTGCGCCGGGGTAATCACTTCATCACCGGGGCCAATTCCACATAATTGCAATGCAACTTCCAGCGCCGCCGTCGCCGAATTGAGTACCCGGACCGGTCGATCGCCCAGATAAGTGCAAAGCGCTGCCTCGAATTGCTTAACTTGTGGTCCAGTCGTGATCCAGCCGGAACGTAAAACTTCAGTCACGCCATTAATCGTGTCTTCATCCAATGTTGGGCGGGCAAAGGGCAGATAGGGAATGGTTGCCATATCACGATCTCGTCAGTAGATAAACGCCGACAATAATGAAACCAATCCCGATCCAACGCCCGCTATTGAGCATTTCACCAAATAAATACCAGGCAGCAAAAGCATTAACGACATAGCCAATCGACAGCATGGGATAGGCAATGCTGACCGGAACGCGGGACAGTGCCAGAATCCACACTAACACACTGATTCCATAACATGCGAAGCCACCCAGAAAATGGGGATTGGTAACAATCGCGCCGGACAGCGGTATCGCGTTGGACAAAGTAGGTGTAATGACCCCTAGCGTATTAGTCCCGGCCTTGAGCAGTAATTGCGCGACGGCATTAAGCAATACACCGGTCAGAATCAGCGCGAAACTGGCAGCGTTCATTGCCGGCTCACAATCACCCGGCGCGGGTCGCGGGCTAAAACACGCATCGGCAAGCCCTCAGCAGTAAACCGATCATAATTAGCCGGATTCATGAGCGCATAACCCCGCTCCAGGGCAATCCAATATGGTTTCCAATCTTCAACCTGGGCAATGCCTTTCTCCGGTTCCGCATTCAGACCCAAGGCAAATTCATCAGTATATTGCACCAGCGTCACCGGGCGCTTGAGATAGAACGGCAGGGTCTGATCGTGCATTTGAATACTGTAGAACGGCAGGCTCCGGTCGAGTGGTCCCTGCGCGGCTTCAATCTCGCGGACGATGTGATAAGTCGAGGACAACCGGGACTGGGTATCGTGACCGTCCATCGCCAGAATGCCCGCGGTCAGACTGCCCAGCGCCAGCGCGACGATGCCGGTCGAACGGGCATAACGGCGAAATAGCCCAGCCGCAACAATGGCACCGATGGTGAAGCTGAATGCCGATGCCTGAATCCAGGGAATATAATCACGAATGATCGCAAAAGGCGCCGTATCTTTTGAGAACGCCCGGGCCATCGGTTCTCCGGCAACCAGCACCATGATCAACAACCCACCACCCGCTGCCGCCAGTCCCCAGGCCCACCGGCTGAGCATCTCCGGTTTCATCCGCTGCATCTCGACTGCAGCAAATAGCGCCAATGCCGGGAAAACCGGCAGGATGTAGGACGGTAATTTAGAACGGGATACACTGAAAAACAGGAAGATGAATCCGGCCCAAATCAGCAATAACCGCAAGGGTTGCAGCATTCCCGGCTCGCCATGCCGCCGCCAGCCGTTCCGCAACCGAACAGTGATGAACGGCAGCCACGGCATGATTCCGAACAGCAGGATGGGAATGAAATAATACCAAGCGCCTTCACGGCGGTGTCCCTTGGTCAGAAAGCGATCAAAATGTTCATAAATGAAGAAAAACCGGGCGAATTCATCGTTGACCAGTGAGACGACAATAAACCACGGTGCGGCGATTAACAGAAACAGCGCCAGTCCCTTACCGAGATGCAACCGAGTCAGCAGCGACCAGTCGCGCTCAATCAGGAGATAAAGCGTCAACACTGCGCCGGGCAAAACGACGCCGATTAAGCCCTTGCTCAAGACTGCCAGCGCCAGCGCTGCCCAAACCACCAGCATCCAGTTGCGATTTTCTTTCGGAGTTGCGCCGGAGTGTTGCGCCAACAGAAATCCCAGCAGCGCAATAGTCAGAAAGGCCGCCAGTCCAGCGTCGAGGGTATTGAGGTGGGAATTGATAATAAAACCAGTGCAACCGCCCAGCGCCGCCGCCGCCGCCAAACCCGTTTCCTCGCCATACAGCCGGCGGCCCGTCCAGAACATCAGCAGCACACTGGCAAAGGTGGTCGTTGCCGGCCACCAGCGTGCGCCCCAGTGGCTATCGCCGAACAGCCGGAATGCTGCCGCCGTCGCCCAATATTGCAAAGGCGGTTTCTCGAAATACTTGAGACCATTCAACCGAGGGGTGATCCAGTCGTCGGATAGCGCCATTTCCCGCCCGATTTCGGCGTAGCGTCCCTCGTCGGGCCGAACCAGCTTGCGGTATTCCAGATTACTGAACCAGACCGCCGTGAAAATGATCAGCAGGCCCAGCAGATAGAACCGGGACAATCGGTGCGGTGGGGAGTGCGATTCTGTAAGATTCATGGCCGGCGGCTACTTGAGGATGTTGTAGCCAAAGGTGAACATGATGCCGGCCCCACCGAGCAGGTTAAGCTGGACATTAAAATCACCGTGCTGGTAACCCAACGATGGCACCAGACCCGGTGCCACCCCGTCGTGGTTAAACGGAATTTTGTCTTCGTAAGGTTCTTTGTAGCCCAGCAGCAGACCGCCGGTCAGTTTGAAGTACAGGTTCTTGAACAGATTATTGTCGCTGACAAAATCCAGCGGCCAAGACTTGCCAAAGTAGAGGTACTCGCATTTCTGGTTGAAGCTGTTATTCAAATAGGATCCGCCAACCACCCAGCGTGAGGCGGACTGCCACTCCAGACCGACCAGCCACGAATATTGGGTGTGTTCATCGGAGGGGTTGAAATGAATAACGCCCGGCGCAGCCTGTAGCATCAGCACATCGCCTTCCTCGAAAACGCCAGCCCAAACCGGGTTCGCCGCCAACAACGCCATCCAGAGCAGCACATTAAATTGACCGTAACGGCCCAGGCGTATCGGCAGCATCGAAGTTGCGATCATAGCGAATCCAGTGGGCTAGAATCCAGAAGAGTGTTGAAATGGGGGGCGACTTGCCACGATTCGTCATTCCGAAACAATGGGTTGTGGGCAACCCGTCCCAAAAAGTCGTGCAATTATGCTGAATTGTGAGCATTTTTGCCATGATCCCGATGCTCGCGATCGAACCTCGATACGAGCTTTGAACTGCGTCAGAAAGGTTGGCCGTGAACCCGGCTAGATCCGCGGCCGTTCTGATCCTAACGCCGAAACCCGGAGGTAATCGGATAGCGCCGGTCCCGCCCGAAAGCACGGGGCGTGATCCGCACCCCTGGCGCGGCCTGGCGGCGTTTGTATTCGTTGACGATCACCAGCCTCGCCACCCGCTCCACCATCGCCCGCTCGAACCCGGCCTCGATCAACTCCTCCACTGAGCGATCTTCCTCGACATAGCCGTGCAAAATGGCGTCCAGCACGTCGTAGGGCGGCAGGCTGTCCTGGTCAGTCTGATCAGGACGCAGTTCCGCGGACGGCGGCCGGTCAAACACCCGTTGCGGGATCACCGCTGTTGGCTGGTTGCGCCAAGCCGCCAGCCGGTAAACCATTGTTTTCAGAACATCCTTGATTGGCGAAAAGCCGCCGGCCATGTCGCCGTAGAGCGTTGAGTAACCGACGGCAGTTTCGCTCTTGTTGCCCGTCGTTAAGACCAGCTTGCCGGTTTTGTTGGAAATCGCCATTAGCAGTACCCCTCGGCACCGGGCCTGCAAATTTTCCTCGGTGCTATCCGGCGCTCGCCCGGCCAAAACGGGTTGCAAGATCTCCAGAAACGCCCGGAACGCCGGTTCAATCGGCATAACGCGATCACTGACGCCCAGAGCGTGGGCCTCCAGTTCAGCGTCAGTATTGCTCATGTTGGCGGTATAGCGCGACGGCATCAGCACCACCTCAACCCGCGCCGGTCCCAGCGCATCGACCGCAATCACCAGAGTCAGCGCCGAATCAATACCGCCCGACAGCCCCAACACCACTCCGGAAAAGCCATTCTTTTCGACATAATCCCGCACGCCGAGCGTCAACGCCCGGTAAATTCCTTCTTCCAATCCCGGTTCCTCGGCGATCGATCCCGGAACCGGCATCACGCCCTCAGCGGAGATCTGGAAATCCACCGGATACAAGCCAGTTGCAAAGAACGGCGCACGCAGGATCAAGGCACCATCGGCCCCGACCACCATGGAACCGCCATCAAAAACCAGTTCATCCTGCCCACCGATCAGATTGACATAGATCATCGGAATGCGGCCCTCCCGCGCCCGGTGCCGCAATGCCGTCAGCCGTTGCCCGCTTTTGCCGGCGTGATAGGGCGAGGCGTTGAGATTGACCAGCACTTGCGCCCCGGCTTCGGCGGCCTGCGCCACTGGCCCCGGCAGCCACACGTCTTCGCAGATGGTGATACCCACTCGCACCCCCGCCACGGTCACCACCGCCGGATCTTCACCCGCAGCGAAGTAGCGTTTTTCGTCGAACACGCTGTAATTAGGCAGCCACTGCTTGTAATAGGTCGCCTGAATGTGGCCATCCGTCAACGCCACAGCGGCATTGCGCAATCCGTCGGGCGTCGGTAACGGACCACCAACAATGGCGGTAATGCCCTGAATCTCATTGCATAGGCGGTGCAAAGCCGGTTCCACCTGACGAATAAAACCGGGCCGCAGTAATAAATCTTCCGGTGGATAGCCGGTCAGAGTCAATTCCGGGAAAACGATTAAATCCGCGTGCAACTGGTCGCGGGCTTCAGCAGCAGCAGCAATGATTTTATCGGTGTTGCCGGCAATATCGCCGACCAAAAAATCGAGTTGGGCCATAACGGCCCGAAACGAGGAAAAAGCAGCGGCCATGTCGTGATCTCACTGAATGTGATGAGGCTGATTTTGATTCTTTCATTGCAACTAATTCTACTTTATCAGAATGTCGGTCACTGTTCGTTATGTTTTTGTTGACGACAGGCCGAATCGATCGCGGACTGTCGTTTCCGGTGGCGGAGGGTATGATTCAAAGTGATGCAATGGCGGCCTGACCGGTTTCTGCGGCTTGTTTTTCGAGTCCTTGGCCAATAGAGACTGTCGAAAAACTCTTTTCTCCTAAGCTTCTACAGAAGCAGTTGCTGGTAATAATGCTATGCTTTCAGCTAACTTCTTAGCACTTTCGGCTAGTTTTTTAGCGCGTTCTTTAAAAATTCTCCGCAACATTAATCG
>CAIRMO010000038.1 GCA_903879705.1 uncultured Candidatus Competibacteraceae bacterium
AGCGGCTTAACCTAAAATCAATGAGTTACAATTTTTGTCATGTATAGAGCCAAAACGCTAAAACCTTAACTCAAGGTCAGAAAACTACTTTTCATAATACCTTGTTTGAAATGAACTTTTCAAGAGACCGGGAATTGCTGGAAATTCTCCGGCAACATCTTGGCGGATTTGATCAAATCCGCGATGTCCTGCGAGATTTTTTGGAGTTGCAGCAACCTTATTTCCTTCCTGGTGCCCAAGTTTTGAAAAAACTGCTTTGATCGCGTGTGTACACTCAGGATTTGTGTATTTTTTTGCATTTAAAATGCGGGTAACTTCATCCAGAGCATGAACAATTTTTTGTTCAATCTGATCGTAGTTTGTATAGCTTGTATCACAGTATGGCATTTGAATTTCCTCCAAGTTTTGATCAATGAGTTTATCAACTTCAAATTCCCCACCGACGCCATTTTCACCGCATCGGCGGAGCGCCTTACCGCATTTACTCAACCGTCGTTGCCTGCGCCAGCGGCCCGGTCGGCCCACGTTCCACGACGCTCGACTTCTTGAGGAACAAGCCGAGAATCAGCGCAGCGGCCAGCATCACCAACCATAGTACAAAGATCACCCCCATGCCCAAAGTTGCGCCCAGCGCCGCACCGGCCTTTTGCGCCTGAGTCGTTGCCCGGTCGGCGACCTGACCGGCGTTGACCATGCCGGCAATTGCACCGACCGCCATAGTCAGCGTCCAGAACAACGTAAAATACCACATGAACGATTCTCACCACGCTGGTTGAAACGACACCCGATAAAACCCGGCTATACTCACTCCCCCAAACGACAACCAGCGTCGTTTATCCCCTGCATCCCCGGAATTTTCACCATGCCCGCCGACCCCGAAAAAGGCTCCTACCAGACCGCGCTACGCCTGATCGAAACCTTGCGCCTGCTGCCGCGCTACCCGCGCACGATCACCGCGAACGAACTGCGTGACCGGCTGGAGGGGCGCGGCTTTGCAGTCCACATCCACACCATCCAGCGCAACCTCAATCTGTTATCCGCGCACTACGCCATTCACGGCGACGAGTCCAAGCCGCAACACTGGTGCTGGGCCAAGGACGCCATCGTCACTGAACTGCCGGGAATGGACCCGCTCACGGCGCTGGCTTTCCGCCTGGCCCGCCTGCATCTGTCGCCCCTGTTGCCGCCGACCCTGCTTGCCCAGTTCGATCCCTATCTGCTCGCCGCCGACCGTATCTTGGGCGACCAGAATCCGACCTATCGTTGGGCGGACAAGGTGCGGCTAATCCCGACCGGACTAGCGCTGTTGCCGCAAACCGGCAACGCCGGAGTCATCGCGACCGTCAGCGAGGCGTTATTGCGGGAGTGCTGTTTCACGGCCCGCTATCGCAATCGCGACGATGCCGAACGCGAGTTTCGACAGGTGCATCCACTGGCGCTGGTGTTGCGTGGCCCGGCGTTGTACCTGCTGGCAACACTTAATGACTATGACGATATCCGGCAATTGCGAGTCCACCGGTTTCAGAGCGCGGAGTTGCTTCCCTATCAACCATGCGAGGGGCCAAATCACTTTGATGTGGATGCCTATATCCGCGCCGGTGGCTTTGAATATCCAGAAAGTGCGCCCATTCAACTGGTGGTCCGCTTTGATCGGGACGCCGCCTGGCATTTGTATGAAACGCCGCTCAGTATTGACCAGCAGATTACCGCCGAGGACAACGATTGGATGCGCTTGAGCGCCACGGTCAATGACACCCCACTCTTGCGTTGGTGGCTGCTCGGATTCGGATCCGGCGTGGAAGTGTTGGGACCAGCGACGTTGCGCGCCGCAATGGCGGAAACCGCCCAGCAGATGGCTGCGCGTTACCGATCAGAGTGAATCCAGACCGTCAAGCCTCAAGATAACGCTGCAACTTGATCGTGGCACCCGCTTCTTTAAGCTTGTTTTTAATACTCACCGCCTCTTTTAAAGAAATGCCTTCCCTAACAGTCGCGGGGACATTATCCACCAGTGCTTTAACCGCTATGGGACTCAATCCTGTTAGCGCACGAATGGCTTTAATAACACCTATCCTGTTGGCCCCAAAACGGGTCATTACCACATTGAACTGCTTTATTGGAGCTTTCGGGGTTGGAGTTTCATTGAAATGAATTTGTCTGACATAGGGATCGCCTTTCTCAATGAGACTCTTAATAATTTCCACCATTGGTTCATCAGCCGCTCTTGCCAGTAACTCGCTCGCCTCATCGAAGCAACTCAATTCACGCATCACTTCCGCTTTAATCACCCGTTCGTCGGCATCGGATTCATCCAGCATGGTGGCGAAAACAGCCAGATTTGATGCCTCACGGGCCGACATTGGGATGTCGGTTTCCTGATTCCGCCGTAAATCATTTCCAGCCCACCAAGCGCGCAGACGAAGATATTGTTCCTTCCCGGATTCCTCTATGCCTTGTTCTAATAACGAAAAATAGTCATCAAGAGACGGCAGATCGTAATGGAAAGCATCCATGAATTTGCTATCCCATTCACACCACGGAGTACCTTCACCCAGTGGTTGAAGTTCGTTAATCCACAATGATACATGACAATGTGGACACAAAACCAGCCACGGTTGGTCAGGGAGCATTGGGGCTTCTCGTTTACCATCGGTCCAGAATTTGGCTCCGAAAGTATTGCCTGAAAGAATCGTGTTTTGCTTAATTGGCTTCGAACAAGCAAAACATTGCTTGATGACAGCGGGTCCCAGCATCATTATGAATCTCCTTCATGGTTAAATTCATCTTCGACGATTTTTTCTTTTCCAAGTCAAGAGTGAGTCGATAAAAACAATCAGAACTATAAACCAAAACCCAATGGCTTTTAACCACTGCAACCAACTCCAGATACCCGTCGGTTTATCCCAGAATATTCCAGAAATAAATTCGGGTAAGCACTCAATCAGCACGTCAAAGATGAACTTTAATAAGCCATCGACTTTACCTGCCATTTGAATGAAGTCCATGTTATATAGAAACCCAAGAAAAAGTGAACCTGCAAAGCGCCTTGTCGTAAGCAGCAAGGCAACCGGCACATCGTTTAACCGGGATTTTCAAGCTAACAAACGACATTTTGCGTCGGATAGATCAACCAGTTGCTATTTTTTTAACGGGCGGCGAGGTTGGCTCTGACAGGGCATAAGGGTTGGACGAAAGTGCAGGTTGCGCCGCACACTCTCCGTTACGCGCCACAATGGTGGGAACCGCCCGGTCGATATAGCCATCCGGTTGGAGTTGTGGAATTTCCCCTCGCTGAGGAGCGAACCACCCCGGCCCCTGACGGGGCCACCCCTCCTTACTCAAGGAGGGGAAAAAGCGATGTATCGTGCTGGTTTTATCCCCTCCTTGGATAAGGAGGGGTGGCGCGAAGCGCCGGGGTGGTTCGAAGCGGCAATTCCACAACTCAGGTCGGATTCCTATAGCTTCGTGTTACCAGCAGGATGCTGAGGATCATCAAGTGGGCGGTGGTTAATGGCCTACTTCGAAAAAGTGACTTACTACCGTCTACCGCCGAGGAGAACCGCCATCCGCATCGAATTTTTGGCTCTTTGGGAGTTCCCCGTATTCATAAGTAAGGTAGGGCAGGTTAGGCGCTGGACGTAACCCGCCGCTGCCTGCACGATTTAGTTGCTTGCCGGCTGGACGCCAACCGTACGCTCCAGCCAGTCCAGCAGTACATCCGCCGCCTCGCGCCAGTTCATCTCCAGCATCATCGCGTGAGCCATATTCGGGAAAATCCAGGCATCGGTGCGGTAGAAGCGCGCCGTTTCCCGCACCATCGCTGGCGAAATAAACACATCGTTTTGCCCCCCCATCACCAGCAGCGGCAGCCACAACGGGCCGGCTTTCAGGCACAGCGGGTTGAACCACATCATGTCCATTGCCACCCGCTGCGATTCCGCCTGCACCAGATCGAAGTACTCCTCCAATTTCGCCAGCGGCATCTCCTTGGAAAACAGCAGCCCCCGCATCATTTCGAGGGTGCCGTAGCGGGGGCCCAGCACGGCGAACAAGAGCATCTGCTGGAACAGAATCGGGTGGCGCATCGCCATGTGCAGGTTGGCGGGTAACAGACCTTGCGGCGGCACGGAAGCCATGAGCGCCATTCCGGCGATTCCGGTGTGGTTCTCCAGATACTTCTGAATCACCATTCCACCCATCGAGTGTCCGATCAGTAGCGGGGGCCGGGGCATGGTTTGCACCGTCTTTGCGAGATCGTCAACATAGTCGGCCAGTCGCCAGGTATGCAAATGCGCGTGGCCTTCGCTCAGACCATGTCCACGCAGGCTAACAGCGTGCGCTTCATAACCGTGACGGGTGAAATAAGGCAGAAAGTTGGCGTCCCAGACCCGGGCGTCCGAAAATGAGCCGTGGACAAAGAGCAATGGCGTTAATTTGGGGGTGGTTTCGGGATAACGGCTGATTAAATCCAGTTTCATCACGGCGGTTCCTGGTCGGAGAGCAAAAGGTGTTATGACCACATCGGGTAGCGCTGATGCAGGTAGCGTTGTTCGGCAACTAAGACCGTAAAGGGAATTTCCTGATGCAGATACAGCGCAATTGTGCCATTTTGCACCCGCATCACCGTGCCTTCGATGTTGACTGGAGCGCTGCGTCGGCAACACAGGATGCCCTTGATCAGATCATGCGGATTGGGGAGAGCGTCGCCAACAATCGCATAGCGTAAACCCCGGGCGGAAATGTCGAGGACCGCGCAGATTTGATCGGCGCATTGAAATTTTGGCCGCTCCGGGAGCGGGTAGCGAATTCGGTGATACAGACGACGTTTTTCCGATTCGGTAGTGGGATCAGACATGGCGATCAGCATCCTGGCGACTGGTGATGAGTAAGGGATTCCGGCCATGAGTCTAGCGCAGAAACCGCCTTGATTTCACAGCGCAGGCAACCCTCGTCCAGCAACGCTTCCACGGCATCGCCGACCTGGACCTCGCTGGCCCGCCGCACAATGGCACCCTCTGGATAACGACGGACAATCGCGTAACCACGTTGCAGAGTCGCCAGCGGACTCAGGGTATGCAGGCGCTCACTCATTTGTCGCAAACTCCGGGCAGCGGTGTGCAGCCGGCGGCGCAGCGCTTGCCGTAACCGTTGCTCCAGTTCGTCGAGGCGTTGAGCGCGATCTCGCACCCGGCGCTGTGGATGTTGCCGGGTCAGGCGTTGCGCCAATTGCTCCAGCCATTGCTGCTGGTTTTCCAGCCGGCGGCGCAGCGCTCCCGCCAGGCGCTCATCCAACGCCTGGAGCTGACGCAACCCATCCTGCCGGTCAGGACTGGCCAGTTCGGCTGCCGCAGTGGGGGTGGCGGCCCGCAGGTCAGCAGCAAAATCGGCAATGGTCACATCGGTTTCATGGCCGACCCCGGACACCAGCGGGATAGCGCAATCCGCAATGGCCCGCGCCACGCTCTCGGCATTGAATGCCTGCAAATCCTCCAGCGCGCCGCCGCCGCGCACCAGCAGCAGCACGGCGCATTCCCGTCGCTTTGAAGCCAGCCGGATCGCGGCGGCGATCCGCTCCGCCGCGCCATCGCCCTGCACCGGGACCGGATAAAGCAACACCGGCGTCTGCGGACAGCGGCGGCGCAAGGTAGTCAACACATCGCGCAGCGCAGCGCCGGTCGGTGAAGTGATAACGCCGATCCGGTGCGGGAAGCGCGGCAGCGGCTTTTTCCGACTCGATGCGAACAGCCCTTCCTGTTCCAGCCGCAGCCGCAATGCGTCGTAGGCCTGCCGCAATGCGCCAGCTCCGGCTTCCTCGATGAATTCAACGATGAGCTGAAATTCGCCGCGGGATTCGTACAGGCTGACCCGGCCCCGCGCCAACACCTGCTGGCCGTTGCGCGGGCAGTCACGGAACAGGAGGGCACGGTTCTGGAACAGGGCGCAGCGAAGTTGGGCGCTGGCGTCCTTCAGCGAAAAGTAGAGGTGCCCTGACCCGGGGCGGGACAGATTGGAGACTTCGCCCTGCACCCAGAGGGTTGGGAACACGTCTTCAAGCAGGTAGCGTGCTTCCTGATTCAGGCGGGAAACGGTGTAGACGGTGCGAGTAGGAGCGAGATCGTTCACGGTTCAGGGCTGGCCGGGTGAGGGCCGGCTTTTCATCCGACCAGGATCGAAAAATACGAAACTGGCCGCTATCGGTGGCACTGAGTGATCAGCAGGGCGATCAGGGTCGTGATGGCGGTGGTCAGCGAGCCAAAGGCAATCGCCAGTGTCGCGTAGGTTTTAAGCTTTTCGTGCCGATCGAGCGGTGGAGTCGGCGGGACGACGGCAGGAGCAGGGGGTGTACTGGGCGGTGCGGTAGCAGCCAGTGGGGCAAGCCGTGGTTGCACGGTCAGAAGAGGAACGGAGGCGGCAGGCAAGACGCTGTCGGTCGGCAGGGGCAGTGGCGCGGCGGGCCGGTTGATGGGCAGCGGCGGCGGGTTAGCCGGCGCGGCGGGTAAAGGCCGGATGCTGGGCGTCTCGTCCAGCACATCCACCCCAAAAAGTCGGCTTAATCCGGCCAGATCGGTTTTCAGCCCTTCGCCTTTGGCCCGCACTTTCCATGCGCCGTCATAGCGATAAAGCTCGGCCACCCACAGCGAACGGCTTTCGATCGGATCAGTCAGTCGGAACCGGACGGCATAGTCGCCGGCCGTTGGGGCGGCAATAAAGGTGGCGTCGGTCACGGCCTGAAAATTGCCGCTGCTCAGAGTGGCGGTGAAGATGCACTTGCGTACCGCACCCGGCAGGGCGTCGAGGTTGATCAGGAACGCGGCGCGATTCGGGTCGATGCGAATGGCGTCACCAGGGCTAGCCGGCTGGTTGTAGAACACGAACCAGTCGTCGGCCAGAACGCGGTCATGGCCGTCGAGGGCGAAACAAGCGAAATCGAGTTCGCCGGGGACGCTACTCCAGAGCAGGCGGATTTGAACCCGGCCGGAAGCGGCCAGTGGAGCGTTTGCGCCTTTGATCAGTTCTTTCATGCCAGTACACGGAAATCCATGTCAGAGAGCGCGAAATTATACAACGGGACTGGCCGCCCCGGCGCTGTTACGGCCGCCCATCGCCCGATAGCAGCGGTGTCTGAATACTGGTGGCATTCCAGTCGGCGGGGGGACGCTGTTGCAACGCGCCGCGCAACCGCTTCACCAGATGCGGACCGCTCAGGTTCAGCTCGGCGACCGGGGTACGCGGTTTGTTCACGTTTTTGATATCGGCCCGGCCCAGCAGATTCAACGGTTGGCGGGTGGCCGCCAGAATGAAGGTTTCGGCTCCGGGGGGCGGGCCGGGCGCATAGCGGAGCTTTTTGCCGCCGGCAGGCGGGAACGTAACCGGTTCGTTGGCCTGCACCGGATAATTGGTCAGCAACTGGCCGGTCTGGCCCGATGAATGGATGAAATACAGGTTCAGGTAGCCGGGGGCGGCCGTTTGGAAATCCAGCCGGACCGGTTCACCGATCGACAGTATCGGACGTTCCCCACGCAGCATGACCGCAAAGCCGGCCCTGGGATTGCCGAGACGCAATGGATCGACCCCCGGCGCAGCAGGTGGCTTGGCCGGCGTAGCGCAACCGGCGATGAAGATCGCCATGATCAGCGGGCAGGTGCGCACCAAGGACAAGATGATCTTCACCATTATGATTTTCACCATCGGCGGATGCATTCGGCAGTGCGGGCAATCACGCTTCATTAAAGACCCATTCAGCGGATAATGTGCAGATCAGCCTTATTTCAAGGCTAAGCCTTTTTCCTGTCAAAGACCGCCATGATGAACCGTTTTTCTGAATACATCCTGACCGCCACCATGGGGTTGCTTCTCTGGCTGGCCACTGCCGTGGCCATGGCCGAACCGCGCACCGCGCTGGTGATTGGCAATGGCGCGTATCGGGATGCGCTATTGCGCAATCCGGCTAATGATGCCCGGGACATGGCCGCCAAGCTGCGGGAACTGGGTTTTCAGGTCATCGAGCGCACCGACGCCGACCGGCAAGTCATGCGCCAGGCGTTGCGCGAGTTCGAGCAGCAGTTGCGCCAGCGGCGCGGGGTCGGACTGTTTTATTACGCCGGTCATGGGGTTCAGCTCAAAGGCCAGAATTACCTGATCCCGGTGGGGGTGGATATTCGTCAGGAGTTTGAGATTCCCGATGAAGGCGTCGATGCCGAGGCGGTGTTGCGGGCGATGGAATCGGCCGGCAACGGCTTCAATATCGTGATTCTGGATGCCTGCCGCAACAACCCCTTCGCTCGCAGTCTGGGCAGCCGGGGTCTGGCGCGGATGGATGGCCCGGCTGGAACCTTTATCGCTTATGCCACCGGACCGGGCGCGATTTCGCAGGATGGCGGCGCGGGCCGCAACAGCCCCTATACCCGGCATCTGCTGGCGACGCTCGATACGCCCGGCCTGAGTCTGGAACAGGTTTTCAAGCGGGTGCTGGTCGCGGTCGAGCAGGACACCGGCGGTGGCCAGATTCCCTGGGTAGCCTCGTCATTGCGCGGCGAGTTCTACTTTCTGCCCGCAGCATCGCCTACGGTTCCGGTCGCGCCAGCGGCGGGAGCTAATCCATCACCGCCTGCCGTCCCGGACACGCCGCCCGCGCCACGGGTTGTAGAGCCGCCGCCCGCGCCCACTGCTCCGCCAGCCTCTGCTGAATCGCCAGAAATGGCGGCAGTTGCCGGTGCGAGCTTTGCTATCAGCCGCCAGCCAGTCAGTCTCGAGGCCTATCGCCGGTTTGCCGAAGCCGCTGGGCGGGAGGCACCGCCCGGGGGGAAGCCCGCCGATCCGGCCCGGGTCACCTGGCAGGAGGCAGTCGATTATGCAGCCTGGCTGGCGCGGCGAACCGGCCAAACCTATCGGTTGCCGACCGAGGCGGAATGGGAATATGCGGCCCGCGCCGGGGTGCTGGTGGTCGATCCCGGTGGACAGGAGCGGGAATGGACCTGTTCCGAGTATCGGCAGGCGTTTACCGGGCAGGAACAGCGCTGTGCGAACCGGTTGCCGGAGGTGGTGGCGATTCGGGGCGGTGAGTGGCGGGCGGGAGCCGACCCGCTCAGCGATGATTTGGGCTTCCGGCTGGCGCGATGAGGTGACCTCCGGTTTTAGCCTTCTGTGCAATCGGACGCTGGAGCCAGCGTTGGCAACAGGATTCATGGCGACGGGAATTTTTAGCGGCTATCGAGGCTTGACCGGTCTGGTCGGCATTCCGTAGGGGTACGATCCGGCGGCGCGGATGTACACCCATTCGCCGGGGAGGAAAAATAGGGTCAGGACGTGGATTCTGCGTTTTAAACGGCTATGTTTTACGCATGCATTCAATAGCCGGGCGTGCGATTTGCGCTCTTATGTCATGGATCGGTGGATCAAGAACGGAGGTGTTTTAATTTATGTTGGTTGAACCCGGTACGCTCGGCCAAACAGTCGAGGAGATCGTTCAGCGCCACGGCAGTTTGCCGACCCGGTTGCTGCAAATTCTGCGTGAGGTGCAGGACAGCCTCACTTGGCTATCCCCCGAAGCGATGGACGTAGTGGCCAAAGCGCTTGGCCTTTCGCCGGACAAGGTGTGTCGGGTCGCCGAATTTTATTCCTTCCTCTACACCACGCCCCGCGGCTCCTACGACATCCTGTTCAGCGACAACATCACGGATCGGATGTTGGGTAGCCGGCAGTTGTTGCGCTATCTGTGCGACAAGCTGGGCGTCGGCATCGGCCAACCCCGCGCTGATGGCCGGGTCACCGTCGGCGTCACCTCCTGCACCGGGATGTGCGATCAAGGTCCCGCCGCTTTGGTCAATGGCTATGCGCTGACCGCCCTCGACAAGCCGCGTCTCGACCGGATTGCCAGTCTGGTCAACCAGCTGGCCCCGCTTTCGGAATGGCCGCCCGAATACTTTGAAGTCACTACCAACATCCGCCGGGCCGACATTCTACTGGGCCGGCACTTTGCCGACGGCGCGGCGTTGCGGGCAGTGCTAAAACGTGGCCCGGAAGCGATGCTGGAGGAACTGGTCAAATCCGGGCTGCGCGGTCAGGGTGGGGCCGGTTTCAAACTGGCGCTCAAGTGGATTTCCTGCCGCGACGCGCCGGGCGCTGTGAAGTATGTAGTCTGCAACGCCGATGAGGGCGAGCCGGGCACCTTCAAGGATCGAGTGCTGATGCAGGAATACGCCGATCTGGTGTTCGAGGGAATGACCCTGTGCGGGCGGGTGATCGGCGCTCGCCAAGGTTTCGTTTATCTGCGTGGCGAATATCGTTATCTGCTGGAGCCGCTCACGGTCACCTTGCAGCGTCGGCGCGAGATCGGTCTGCTGGGTAAAAACATCCTGGGCGAGCCGGGCTTTGACTTCGATATCGACATTCATCTGGGCGCTGGCGCTTATGTCTGCGGTGAGGAATCGGCGCTGATCGAATCGCTGGAAGGCAAGCATGGTGTGCCACGAATCCGCCCGCCATTCCCGACCACTCACGGCTATCTGAACCAGCCGACCGTGGTCAACAACGTCGAAACCTTCGCCGTCACCGCCAAGATCGCGGCGGAAGGCGGAGCCTGGTTCGCCAGTCGCGGCACGTTGGAATCCAAAGGCACCAAGTTGCTGAGTGTGAGCGGCGACTGCGAACGGCCCGGCATTTATGAATACCCGTTCGGCGTCACCGTGCGGCGGGTGCTGGAGGATTGCGGAGCGCGGGATGCCCAGGGCATTCAAATGGCGGGTCCCGCCGGTCACACCATTTCCCCCAAACAGTATGACCGGCGGATCTGCTTTGACGATCTGTCCACCGGCGGCTCGTTTATGGTATTCGCCAAGCACCGCGACATTCTTGACGGGATGCGCAATTTTGCCCATTTCTTCGTCCATGAAAGCTGTGGGTTTTGCACTCCGTGCCGGGTGGGTACCTCGTTACTGTGCGATCTGGTGGACAAGGTGCATACCGGGCATGGCGCTCGCGCTGATTTGGACGAGATGCGCCGACTGGGGCGGATCATGAAAGCTGGCAGTCATTGCGGCCTCGGCCAGACTGCGCCCAACTCGGTGCTGGATAGCCTGGATCAATTCCCGGAAGCCTGGATGCGGCGGTTGCGCTCGACCAGCTATGAGCCGGCCTTCGATCTGGATGCCTCGCTGGGCGAAGCCCGGCGCTTGAGTGGGCGGGATGATCCGGGGGCACATTTGCCCGATGAATACAGCGATATGGTGCGCCTGGCTGGCTTGCTGGCTGAACGGGAAGCGCCGCTGTCCGATGATGAACGGAACTTGTTGGGAGTAATGCCATGAACGGGGGACCCCTTTTTACTATTGACGATCATCCGGTGCTGTTTCAAGACGGCCAGACCATCATGGAAGCGGCGCGGGCTGCCGGTGTCTACATTCCGCATTTGTGCTTCAACCCGGAGTTTGCCCCGCACGGCAGTTGCCGGGTGTGCCTGGTCAAGGTCAATGGTCGCACTCAAGCCTCCTGCACCACGCCAGCGATGGCCGGGCAGGTGGTGCAAAGCGAGACCGAGGAGTTGCGGGATATTCGCCGAGGCATTCTGGAAATGATGTTCGTCGAAGGCAACCATGTTTGCCCGGCCTGCGAGAAGAGCGGGGCCTGTCAGTTGCAGGCGGTGGCCTATTACGTCGGGATGCTGGCCTCGCCTTTTACCTACTTCTATCCGCGACGCGCTTTGGATGCCTCACATCCGGACGTGGTCATCGACTTCAACCGCTGCATTCTTTGTGAACTGTGCGTTCGGGCCAGTCGCGATATTGACGGCAAAAACGTATTTGCGGTGCAGAATCGGGGCATCCAGGCCCATCTGGTGATCAATACCCCGTCCGGCAAGCTGGGCGCGACCACCTTCAGCATCACCGACAAGGCCGCCCAGGTCTGTCCGACCGGGGCGATGATGATTAAGAATCAAGGTTATGGATCGCCAATTGGCTCGCGGCTCTATGACCAGGAGTCCGTCAAAATTGTCGGCGATGTGGCGCAAGTGCCGGAAAGTGAAGGAGGACGCCGCCATGAGTAAATTGAAAGTCGCGACCTGTTCGCTGGCCGGCTGTTTTGGCTGTCATATGTCGATTCTCGATCTTGATGAACGGTTATTCACCTTGGTTGATTTGGTGGAGTTCGACCGTAGCCCGATCACCGATATCAAGCAGATCGGCGTGTGCGATGTCGGCATTATCGAGGGTGGGGTCTGCAATGCCGAAAATGTCCATGTGCTGAGGGAGTTTCGATCCCACTGCAACATTCTGATTTCAATGGGGGCGTGTGCGATTACCGGCGGGGTGCCCGCGATGCGGAATCGTTTCACCCTCAAGGAATGTCTGGACGAATCCTATATTAGTGGAATGGGACTGTTGGATGCGCAGATTCCCAATGATCCGGAAATCCCGTTGTTGCTGAGCAAGGTTCATCCACTGCATGAAGTGGTAAAAATTGACTACTTCCTGCCCGGTTGTCCGCCATCGGCGGATGCGATTTGGACCTTCCTGACCCAATTGCTGTCCGGTCAGCCGATTGCCCTGTCTTATACCCAGCTTCATTATGATTGAATGATATCCTTGGCCTCCCTCCTCAAGCAGGAGGGAGATAATTGGGTTCATTATGGAACAACTGGTTTTGGTTGAAATTTTACAGCTTTTACCGATGACCAAAGAAATTTTTATTGATGCTGTACAAATTTACCGAATATTGCGTGCTAGAGGAATCACTATACGCAAGCCATTGGATTGCATGATCGCTGCTGCTGCATTAATGTATCAGGCCCAATTGCTGCACAACGACCGCGACTTTACTGCAATTGCCGAACATTACCCATTAATAGTCATCACGCCAGTAACTGATTAACTACTCATTCCTCGCCCATTCGCAGGCAAGGAAAATCAGCGATAACGACCAAACGAGGCCCATTATGAACATCCTGGAAACAGTTGCTGACTCGGAACGACTACAGCGCATTGCCATTGACCCGATCAGTCGGGTTGAAGGTCATGGCAAGGTCACCTTACTGCTGGACGAGAATCACCACATCCGTCAAGCGCGATTGCATATTGTTGAGTTTCGTGGCTTTGAAAAATTCATTCAGGGCCGGCCTTATTGGGAATTGCCGATTGTGGTGCAACGGTTGTGCGGGATTTGTCCGGTCAGTCACCATCTGGCTGCGGCTAAAGCCATTGATCAACTGGTCGGAGCGCATGAATTAACCCTCACTGCGGAAAAGATTCGCCGACTCTTGCATCTGGGCCAGACTTTGCAATCTCACGCAGTGCATTTTTTTCATCTGGCCTCGCCGGATTTTCTGTTTGATTTCGACGATCCAGTGGCGCATCGCAACATTGTCGGGGTCATGGCCGATCATCCCGAAGTAGCCCGCCAAGGTGTGTTATTACGCAAATACGGCCAGGAAGTCATTCGGGTCGTATCCGGTAAACGAGTGCATGGCGTTGCCACGGTGCCGGGTGGCGTTAATAAAGCTCTCACCGTAGCCGAGCGAGATTATCTGTTGACTGATCTGGAGCAGATGATCGAATGGGGTCAGGACGTGATTAAGCTCATGCGGCAAGCGTTTGAGAAGAATCCCGGCTATTTCACCCATTTCGCCACTATCCGCAGCAATTTCCTGAGCCTGATCCGGCCCGATGGCGCTTTGGACCTTTATCATGGTGGTTTGCGGGCTAAAAATCGGCGTGGTGGGTTTATTTTCGATCATCTCGATTATCAGCGCTATTTCCAGGTGATCCACGAGCAGGTTAAGCCATGGACTTACATGAAATTCCCATTCATCTGTTCTTTGGGACCCGATAACGGCTGGTATCGAGTCGGGCCATTAGCGCGAATCAATAATTGTGATTTTATTCCCACGCCCTTGGCTGAATTCGAGCGGCAGCAATTCATGGCGCTGGGCCAAGGCCAGCTCATTCAGGCGACTCTGGCTTATCACTGGGCGCGAATGATTGAGCTGCTGTATTCCGCTGAAGCGATTAAGGAATTACTGCATGACCCGGATCTTCTCGGCGGCGAATTAGCGGTGCGCGGGGAGATGGCGCAGGAGGGCATTGGCGTGGTCGAAGCGCCACGAGGCACATTGTTCCATCATTACCGGATCAATGAAGATGGACTGGTCGAAAAAGCCAATCTGATTGTTTCCACCACCAATAATAATCAGGCGATGAATGAGTCAATTCGCCAAGTGGCCGAAAATTATTTGGACGGCAAGGAATTAACCGAACCGTTGCTGAATCAAATTGAGGTCGCGGTACGGGCCTATGATCCCTGTCTATCCTGCGCCACTCACGCCTTGGGAAAAATGCCGCTGGTAGTGGAGTTGGTCGATACTGATGAAACCACAGTGGATTGCTTGGCGCGGGATGCCAATGGCGAGATTCATCGGGGCGTGAGTGGATGACTAAATGCGCTTGATGCTGGGAGTCAACAGCATCAAGCCTAGTGATTGCGATCCACTGTGGACGTCGAGTCATACAGCAGTCGCACTCGATCCGGGCCGGTCAGTTCCCGCAGTCGTTTCAACAACGCCTCGCCGGGTCTGACTCTCCACGGCGGACCAAGCGCCAGTTCTACCCGCGCCCCACCGCCCCAGTATTCAACCCATACTGGACAGTGACCGTTGACGCGGTATTCAGTAAGCGCTCCGGCTAATTGCCGCAAAATTCCCACCGCGCACTGCCCCGCATCCACCCGCAACAGGAGTCGATGGGCGTATTCAGCGCGCGCCCCATCCAAATCCAGCACCCGTTCAACATTCAGGCGGGTGGTCTGGTTGAACTCATCCCAGCCCAACCCCCCTTGCGCCACCAGAATGGCGTCCTCGATGATCATTAGCCGATGTCGCTCGTACACCTCTGGAAACAGGCGGATTTCGATGCGCCCGCTACCATCGTCGAGAGTCACAAAAGCCATTCGGCCCCCCCGATTGGCGTTGCGGGTGCGCACACTGACCACGAGTCCAGCAATCAGCACGGCCCGGTCATTGCCCCGGCGCAACGTGCCATTGCCATTGCCATTCCCGGCTAGATCGCCTAGACGGGTGACGTGAAGCGCGGCCAATTCGTCGGCTACTCGGGTGATAGGATGACCGCTTAGGTAAATTCCCAGCGTTTCCTTTTCGCCACGCAACCGTTCGTCTTCACTCTCGTCCGGAGTTTTAACAACCGGCAAGGGTTGAACCGGTGTCTTTTCAGCGGCGGCGAGTCCAAACAGGTCGTTTTGACCAGCGGCGTCATTGCGGGAGTGCTGATCAGCCATTTGCAAAGCGTCCGGCAATTGCGCCATTAGCGTTGCCCGATTGGAGCCGAGTGCATCCAGCGTCCCGGAACGAATCAGCGATTCCAGCACCCGGCGATTCAGTTTTCGCAAGCCCATCCGTCGGCATAATTCAAACAGATCAGTAAATGATCCGTCGCGCCGCCGTTCCTCCAGCAGCCCTTGAATCACGGCTTCCCCAACTCCTTTAATGGCGCCGAGACCATAACGGACTTCGTCGGATTTCTCAACCGTGAATCGATATTCGGAAAGATTAATCGCTGGCGGTGCGATTTTCAGTTTCATCTGGCGGCATTCTTCAATCAGCACCACAACTTTTTCGGTCTTGTCCATATCCGAAGACAGGACCGCCGCCATAAACGCCGCTGGATAATGAGTTTTCAGCCAAAGGGTCTGATAGGACACCAGGGCATAGGCAGCAGAATGGGAGTTATGTACGATGATGCCATTAGCAACAAAATTATGGTCCTCTTCCACCGTTAAATCGTAGGTATCTGCAATTCCCTTGGGTACGATGGATACCACGCAATCCCAGAATATGTCGGAATCAGCCCGATCGTTCAAGCGTTGCGAACTCAGAAACCGCACCAAACGTGTGATAGGGGTTCGCCGGAAACCCCGTTTGCCTACTGATTCTTGGCCCAGGAATTTCTTCATGGATACTCCTGAGCGTTGTTGCAATTCTTTCCAAGTGAGGCCAAGCCGGGGGCGTTCTGCAGCAACCCAAGTGCAGACTTCGGTGGGAATAGTATCCTTGCTGGTTATATCCGGTTGGACGGAAGCTAAATACCGGCGCAAGATTTTAATCTGGGCTTCGCGTCCTACGATATGTGGCGTAATACGCTCGACAAAGGTTTCCAGCATTGATTCTCCAAGCAGCCTTACGACAAGCCCTGGACGCAAGTCACCCTGGTATTTAAATTGTTTCAATTCAATCCGGCTGACGATGCCAAGGCGCAACAACAGACTTTGCACCCCATCAGCCAGTTTCCATGAAGATGTTGCGTAAAACGGCAGTAAGGCTACCTGCTGCTCAGTAGCAATAAAGCCATCTCCCGCCCATAACCGTCCTAAAAACAATTCCAGATCGGCATCACACAATTCGAACACGGGAGGTGGAATTTGCTTCGCGGTAGCCTTGCGCCCGATCAGGTCCAATTCCTGCGCCCATTCAAACGCGCCACTGCGAATAGGGCGAGTTTCCGGTTTGACCTCCAGAGCCAGAGAACCGCAAGTCGCAGAGCGAGCGTTCCAAGGCGTTTGTCCCGCATGGAAACACCGGTCCTGACCTGTGCTGACGCACACTTCCAGACGGTTATTAGGGCGGGAATAAACCCGCGCAACTGAGTTGGGGAATTTCGCTGCGGCAATGGCGAAATCCTCCACTAGCACATGTTCATTGCCATAAAAATACAGGCAGGTCGGGTGGCATGTATTGCCTTCCGACAATAAACCTGCAAGGGTAATCAGTTCATGCTGTGGCCAGAATTTTTTGGTAGTGGCCTGAAGTTTCCGGGGAGCCGCGATACGGTCGCCGATACGCAGGTTTTCCAGGAGCGTCCAACCATCCAGTGTCCGGAATGGATGATTAGCTGTCGCAGTAATCCGTTTTCCCAGTGCGGTGGTCAGTTCAAATACTGGTTTTTGGCCGTTCCAGACGACATCAGAGACCTGCCTAATCTGTAATCTACTGGCATTATCAAGTGCATGGATTGAGAACTCGCGTCGGTTTTTAAAAAGTTCTTCAACCGTGGTTTCTTCCCCGGTATTACCCTCCATAATAACGGTATTGCCATGCACACACTTGTTGAAGCCATAACCCGCAAATTTATCGATTAAATCGAAAATATAAGAAGCCGTTTCCGCGTCGACCTCGCGTGCAACAGCGCCTTTGACAAAGCCGTCCCGCTCCTTGGCCATTTTCTCAGCATCCTTTTTGCCCATCGCCCGCCGAAGTAAATCGGCTCCACCCAAGCTGTATCCTGACAGCACTTGGGCAATTTGCATTACCTGTTCCTGATAGAGAATGACGCCGTAGGTTGGCTTGAGAATCACCGCCAATGAAGGATGTGGGTATTCAATCCGGGCGCGGCCCTGCTTGCGGTCAATAAAATCATCCACCATCCCGGATTGCAGCGGCCCAGGCCGGAAGAGCGCTACCAGCGCGATAATGTCTTCAAAACAGTCCGGTTGCAGCCGGCGAATTAAATCTTTCATGCCGCTCGATTCCAACTGGAAGATCGCAGTGGTCCGATAGCGTTTTAGTAACGCGAAAGTCGGCGGATCAGCCAGCGGAATCGTGGAAATGTCCAGTTTTGACTCGCCTGCCGTCTCGCGTTGTTGATTGACGGTCTGCAACGCCCAATCAATAATAGTCAGAGTTCGCAGTCCCAAAAAGTCGAATTTCACCAGTCCTGCGGCTTCGACATCATCCTTGTCGAACTGGGTGATCAGACTGGAATCGTCCTGTTCGCGGTAAAGCGGGGCGTAATCCGTCAGGCAGGACGGCGCAATGACTACGCCACCGGCGTGTTTGCCGACATTCCGCGCCAACCCCTCCAGTTTACGGGCCAGATCAATCAGCGTCCTCACATCCTCAGTCTGCTCGTACAGCCGCCTTAGTTCTGGTTCATGTTCGATCGCCTTGTCCAGGGTTATACCCAGTTCAAAGGGAATCAACTTGGCGATTCGATCCACAAAACCATAGGGATGAGCCAGAACCCGGCCAACATCGCGCACCACCGCTTTTGCCGCCATGCTGCCATGGGTAGCGATTTGCGAAACCCGGTCGCGGCCATAGCGTTCAGCAACATATTCAATCACCCGATCGCGGCCTTCCATGCAAAAGTCAATGTCAAAATCGGGCATGGAGACCCGTTCCGGATTCAGAAATCGTTCAAACAGCAAATCATAAGCCAGCGGGTCAAGATCAGTAATGCCGAGCGCATAAGCGACTAATGAACCCGCCCCGGAACCGCGCCCCGGCCCGACTGGCACCTCATGATCCCTTGCCCATTGAATGAAATCAGCGACGATCAGGAAATAGCCGGGGAAGCCCATTTGAATAATGACGCCGAGTTCTTGAGTCAATCGCTCGTCATAAGGCTGGCGGTGTTTGGCGAAATCAGGCGTGGCAGGATCAAAGAGCCGTTGCAGCCGCCGCTCCAGTCCGGCGTGGGCCTGATTAGAACAATAGGTATTGGCGTCCATGCCATCCGGTGCGGGAAAATTGGGCAAGACATTTTTACCCAGCTCCAGTTGCAGATTACAGCGGCGGGCAATTTCAACGCTGTTTTCCAGCGCTTCCGGCAAATCAGCGAACAATTCGGCCATTTCCGCCGGAGTGCGTAAATACTGCTGATCGCTATAACGGCGCGGACGGCGCGGATCATCCAGCGTTGCGCCGTCGTAAATGCAAACCCGCGCTTCGTGCGCCTCAAAATCTTCACGCTTGAGAAAGCAAACCGCATTGACCGCCACCACGGGTGTTCCGGTCGTCTCGGCCAGAGCAACGACAGCTTTCAGATACTCCTCTTCCCGCGGGCGGCCAGTGCGTTGCGCTTCCAGATAAAACCGCTCTGGAAATAGTCGTTGCCAGTCCGCCAGCCAGGTTTCGGCCTGCTCCAGCCGGTCATTCAGCAAAGCCTGGCCAATTTCGCCATCACGTCCGCCGGATAGCGCAATCAGGCCGTCGGTGCTGCCTTTCAGCCAAGCGTAATGAATGATGGGCAGGCCCCGTTGCTGCCCATCGAGATAGCTGCGGCTGACCAGCCGGGTCAGGTTGTGATAGCCGGCCAGATTCTGACAGAGCAGGGTAAACCGCGCCGGAGGTTCTTCACCGCGCTGTGACCAGGCATCCACCCCGACAATCGGCTTGATTCCGGCCCCGATCGCGGCCTTGTAGAACTTGATCAGGGCGAACAGATTGCTCATGTCAGTGACGGCAACGGCAGGCATTCCAGCAGCAGCAACCTGCTTGACCAGGCTCTTAATCCGGATCAGCCCATCGACCAGCGAGTATTCGGTATGCAGGCGCAAGTGGACAAACGGCGCGGGCATGGTTATTCCTCAATGATAACGGTTTGCAGCGCGGCAGCGACCGGCGCAAACGAACGGCGATGTTCAGGACAGGGACCGTAGCGGCGCAGGGCCTCCCGGTGTGCTACGGTCGGGTAGCCCTTGTGGCGGGCAAAGCCATAGTGCGGATAGCGGTCATGCAATTGGCAAAGTTCAGCATCCCGCGCAGTCTTGGCGAGAATCGAGGCGGCGCTGATCGCCGGTACGCTCGCATCGCCCCGGACAATGGCTTGGCAGGGACAGACCAGCGCCGGACAACGGTTACCATCCACCAGCACTTTGGCGGGCGCGATGCTCAGACCGGCCACCGCCCGTTGCATAGCCAGCAACGTAGCTTGCAGGATGTTGATGTGGTCAATTTCCGCCGCCTCGGCCCGACCTAGCGCCCAGGCCAGGGCTTTTTCGCGGATTTCCGCCGCCAGGCGATCGCGCTGGGTGGCGCTGAGCGTTTTGGAATCGGCCAGACCGGCAATCGGTCGGGCCGGATCGAGAATCACGGCAGCGGCGACCACCGGGCCGGCCAGCGGGCCGCGTCCAGCTTCATCTACGCCAGCAATCAGGGAAGCGTCGGTCATGGGCAATGAGGGAGGTGCGGAAAAATTGGGGGCTGGAAGTTTAGCGCCAATCCGAAGTTGGCGGGATCCATGTTACGCTGGTTGTCTTATCACCCATCAGTTTGAGCTAACCTTGTTGCGATGGGTCGAATTGAGGCACAGAGGGGACGATTATGGGAACCGTCTCTGTACACGACAAAAAAGGCTCTTTGGGAGTTCCCGGTATTCATAAGACATTGATTTATATTGGCATATAAGGATCGAGAGAAACTCGGATCGACCAATAAAATCACTCCTCCT
>CAIRMO010000039.1 GCA_903879705.1 uncultured Candidatus Competibacteraceae bacterium
AAAAACAGGGTGATGATTATTAGAATTAATTAGGCGTTTTTGAACGCTTCGGGATTCTTTTATTCTTTTTTATTGGACTATCCTAAAGCCGCTAATTGATCCGCTTAAAATCAGCCTAAATACAGAGACCGGGAATTGCTGGAGGCCAGGCGTTAGCATAATGACTCGGTGAAAACTCAGGATTGCCTGCCGACAACAGTCCGTGGAACTTCTACAATGGGCCTTGACCACCCGAAAATCACTGCCATAGAGAAAACGCTCATGTCCAAACCCATCTTATCGCGTCGTCATTTTCTGCGGTTATCGAGCCTTGCAGCGGTGGGCGCGACGGTGGCCGTCTGTGCCGGAACACCGGCGTTGGCCGAGTATGACGGAACGCAAATGCCGCCACCCGTTCCGAAAACGCCCGGCGGGTCGGCAGAATCGTCTGCGCCAGTGTCCGGCCGCCTCACCGAAACCGCGCTTCCCTCGCCCCAGGAAGCGTTACAACGGTTGATGGACGGCAACCAGCGGTTCATCGCCAACCGCCTGCTTGAGCCAAACCAGTCACCGGAACGGCGCACCGCGATCGCCAACTCGCAGCAACCGTTCGCCACTATTTTTGGTTGCGTCGATTCCCGTGTGCCGCCAGAGCTGGTGTTCGATCGAGGGCTGGGCGATCTGTTCGTGATCCGCACCGCCGGCGAGGTCGTGGACGAGGCGGTGCTGGGCAGTATTGAGTTCGGTAGCCTTGAACTGAAAATCCCGCTGATCATGGTGCTAGGCCACGAGCGTTGCGGCGCGATCAAGGCCAGTATTGAGGCGCTGGAATCGCCCGGCGGCGAGTCCCACGGCAAAAGCAAACACAGCACTGAACCTGGCAAGATTGGTTATCTGGTCAAAAGCCTGAAACCGGCGATTGAGAAAGCCCACACCTGGGGCATGGGCGATCTGGCCGAAAACGCGATGCGGGCCAATGTGTCCTTGACTGTGCAGCGGCTGAAAAAATCGCCGGTGCTGTCCGCCGCTGTGGAGAGTGGCCGGCTCCGGATTGTCGGTGCCCGCTACGATCTGGATAGTGGCGCGGTCGAGGTCCTGTTCAGTTGATCCTGCCGGGAATCACGGGCGTCTCGGTACGCACATCCAGGTTTTGCGCCCGATGCCGCAGCGCGTGATCCATCAACACCAGCGCCAGCATCGCCTCGGCAATCGGGGTCGCACGAATCCCGACGCAGGGATCGTGGCGGCCCTTGGTGACGACCTCCGTCGGCTCGCCGTGAACGGTGATCGTTCGGCCCGGCAGGCGCAGGCTGGAGGTCGGTTTCAGCGCCATGCTGGCGATAATATCCTGACCGGTGGAAATCCCGCCCAGAATCCCGCCGGCGTTATTGCTTAAAAACCCGTCCGGGGTTAGCTCATCGCGATGTGCCGTGCCCCGTTGTTCCACCACGGCAAACCCGGCCCCGATTTCCACGCCCTTGACCGCATTGATGCTCATCAGCGCATGAGCGATGTCGGCATCCAGCCGGTCGAACACCGGCTCACCCCAACCAACCGGCGCACCGCTGGCGACCACCGTCACCCGCGCTCCAATCGAATCGCCGGATTTACGCAACGCATCCATGAACTGCTCCAGTTCAGGCACCTGATCCGGGTCCGGGCAGAAAAACGGGTTGCGATCCACTTCTTCCCAGACCAGCCGGGCCGGACGAATTGGCCCCAGTTGGGCCAGATAGCCGCGAATTTCCACCCCATAGCGCTCCCGCAGATACTTGCGGGCAACGGCTCCGGCGGCGACCCGCAACGCAGTCTCGCGCGCTGAGGAGCGGCCACCGCCCCGGTAATCCCGAAAACCATACTTGTGGTGGTAGGCGTAATCGGCATGACCGGGCCGAAACCGATCCATGATTTCGCCGTAATCCTTGGAGCGCTGATCGACATTCTCAATCAGCAGCCCAATCGGGACGCCCGTGGTACGGCCCTCGAACACCCCCGACAGGATGCGGACCTGATCCGGTTCGCGGCGCTGGGTGGTGTGCCGGCTCTGGCCGGGCCGGCGCCGATCCAGATCGCGCTGCAAATCGGCCTCGGTCAGTTCCAGACCCGGCGGGCAGCCATCCACGATCGCGCCGAGCGCCGGGCCATGACTCTCGCCAAAGGTGGTGACGGTGAACAGTTTGCCAAAGCTATTGCCGGACATGCGGATCACGATTCTCTACGGTTGGGCTGCCCAATGGACGTGCTATAGGCGTATTCAACGGGCGGTGGCAAGTGAACCGGCGTAGCACGGGCTTCCAGCTCGTGCTACGCCAAATTTCACCACTCAACAGGATTGCTGGCTATATCCGCCATTGATGGCTGCGCTCAGGTAATGAACGGCACCAAGATCAGCGAGACGATCGATAGCAGTTTGACCAGGATATTCATCGCCGGGCCGCTGGTGTCTTTGAACGGATCGCCGACGGTATCGCCGATCACCGCCGCCGCGTGGGCATCGCCACCCTTGTGTTCGCCGGGCAACTCGCCGCCTTCAATCGACTTCTTGGCGTTGTCCCAAGCGCCGCCGGCATTGGCCATGAACAGGGCAAATACCACCCCGGTCAGCATCGCGCCCAACAATAAGCCGCCCAAGGCTACCGGGCCGAAGAAGAACCCGACGATCACTGGAGCCAGCACCGCCATCAGGCCGGGCGGCACCATTTCCCGCAACGCCGCATCGGTGGCAATGGTCACGCAACGGGCGGTGTCCGGCTTGGCGGTGCCTTGCAGCAGGCCAGGAATCTCGCGGAACTGGCGACGGATTTCGGTCACCATTTCCATCGCCGCTCTGCCCACCGAACTCATGGTCATAGCCGCGGCCAGCAGCACCACCACCCCGCCCAGAAAGACGCCAATTACGACCTGCGGATCGGTAATGTCCATAGGAACCGGATGACCGACCGCCAACACGACGGCTTCCTTGTAAGCGACGAACAGCGCCAGCGCGGTCAGTGCCGCCGAGCCAATGGCGAAACCCTTGCCGGTCGCGGCAGTGGTGTTGCCAATCGCGTCGAGATGGTCAGTAATTTTGCGGACTTCAGGCGGCTGGTGGGACATTTCGGCGATCCCGCCCGCGTTGTCGGAAATCGGGCCGGAGGCATCAATAGTCATGGTCACGCCGGCGGTCGCCAGCATGCCCACCGCGGCAATGGCGATGCCATATTGGCCAGCGGTCTGGAAAGCAACCAGGATCGCCACCACGATGATCAGAATCGGCAACGCACAGCTTTCCAACCCCACCGCAAGCCCGGTGATGATGTTAGTGGCCGCACCCGTTTTGGAGGCCTGAATGATCCGGGTCACCGGTTTCGACGAGGTGTAGTACCAGGCAGTGCGGCCAATAGCGACGCCAGCCAGATTGCCGGCCAGAATGGCGAAGAACACTCCCCAGCCGTAGCCGAACAGCAGGATGGTGAGCATGGTCGCCAGCAAAAACAGTCCGGCGGAGCTGAACTCGGAGATCGCCAGCGCCTTTTCCGGCCCGTATTTCTTGAACGCGGTCATCCCGTAAATTCCGACCAGCGACGAAAACAGGCCGATGATCGCTAATCCGAGTGGCAGCCCCAGCAGCATGGGCCGGGTGACATCCTGGCTAAAGTAATGACTCAGCTCGACCACGCTGGCACTGGCGGCCAGGGTGATCGCTGCGACGATGGCTCCAACGTAGGATTCGTAAATATCAGCGCCCATCCCGGCAATGTCGCCGACGTTATCGCCGACGTTATCGGCGATCACCCCCGGATTGCGCGGATCGTCTTCGGGAATGCCGGCCTCAATCTTGCCGACCAGATCAGAACCAACGTCAGCGGCTTTGGTGAAGATGCCGCCGCCGACCCGGGCGAACAGCGCAATCGAGGACGCGCCCATCGAGAAGCCCCAGATGGTAGCGGCGGCTTGCGGATCAACCGCAAGCTGGCTTGACAGTCCGCTGAAAAACACCCCCAGTCCGATCAGACCAAAGCTGGCGACGGCCAGACCCATCACCGCGCCACCGTCGAACGCCACCAGCAGCGCTTCACCGGCCCCGTGGTCACGCGCAGCGGCAGTGGTGCGGACATTGGCTTTGGTGGCCGCCTTCATCCCGATCAGCCCAGCGAGCGCCGAGGTCAGCGCCCCGGACAAAAACGCGATGCCGGCGCCAAAACCGTATTCTTTGGAAAATGACAGCAGCATTGCCACGACCAGCGCGAAAATGCCGATCTTGACGTACTGGGCGCGTAAATAAGTCATTGCGCCCAATTGAATTTCTTCAGAAATGGCCGTCATCAGTTCGTCGCCGGTCGAACGGCGGACGATAGATTTGTACAGTATCGCGGCGACAGCCAGCCCAATCAGGCCGGCCAGCAGCGACAGAATTCCAACGAACATAAAAGTCCTCCCCAAAAGTTGGTCTGCAATGTTGATGATGACCCCATGCACGGCGGGCCAGCATCGGCAATAATGATAACTGATTACCGCACCCTAATCCGGGCGTTGCCGGATTCCTGCCCGGCGCAATCCGGGGCGCTGGCCACCGATTCATCCTAAATGACTGAGGAGCAACCGAACATGAAGTGCAAACAATACATGCTGTCCGCGCCCACCCATGTGCTGGATACCGCGCCGCTGTCCGAAGCCTTGTCGATCATGATCCGCAAGCACATGCAGGATTTGATGGTCATCAACGCTCAGGGCGAATTCATCGGCACGATCACCTCTTTTGCCTTTTCCAAGATGCTATTGCCGACGGCCCCACAGTTGCCGGATGAAGCTGACCAGGAAACCGCGGAAGATGTGGATAACCGGCTGATGCCGCTGTTGCACCGCAAGGTGGGCGATTTTACCGGCGCTCATCCGGTGGTCGATCCCGAAGCACCGCTCTCCGAGGCGTTGCGCCTGCTGGCCGAGGGCTATATCCGGCTGCCGGTAGTCGGCGCGGATCGCAAACTGGTCGGGGCGCTGTCGTCGCTGACGATTCTGCGCCGCTTCCGGTTCTGAGCCGGGAAGACGTTATAACCATCCGGTTGGAGTTGTGAAATTTCCCCTCCTTGGACAAGGAGGGGTGGCGACGAAGTCGACGGGGTGGTTCGAAGCGGATGCCTAAACATTGCTTGGAATGGCGCTACGCGGCATGGTTGGCGATCCATGCCGCCACCGTTTCCGCCAGCCGTTGTTGTTCCGCTGCCGGCAGTCCCTCCGGATCAAACCGCCAGCGTTGATGCCAACCGGCCATTTCCCTCATCTCCGGCGTCTCCCAAACGCCCATTCGCCGCAACCAGTTTTCCAGACTCTCGCCTCGCGGACGAGACCCCGCACGAGTCGTCAGTACCGCAAGGGTTTGATAGAAAGGTGACTCCGCGCCGGGCCAGATCGTCACCGCCACTGGCTTTACTGCGAACCGTTGCCGAACCCGCTGCCGGCGCAGCAGCAGCCAGAACAGCACCACCGTTAATCCGCCCGCCAGTCCCCACCACCCGCGATGATCGTCCTCATCACCCGTGGCTTCCCGCCAGCGCCAGCGGCTGAACTGGTGATTCAGCCAGGCCCATAAGTCGCCGACGGTTTGCCACCATGACGCCCGCTCCTCCTCAAAGCGGGTCCAGTCCGGCGGAGTGGCATCGAAGTCTTGCCAGCGCCCGTCCTGCCAGATCAAGGTCCAGGCGTGGGCATGACGACGACGGGCAACGTAACGCCCTTCCAGTGGGCTGTATTCCGAGACCGAAAAGCCGGTAGCGTAACGAGCGGGAATCCCGGCGGCGCGCAACAATAACGCGGCGGCGGTCGCGAAGTATTCGCAATGCCCAACCCGGGCCTCCAACAGGAAGGTTTCCAGGGCGGTTAGCCCGGTCGCCGGAGCCGGTAAATCCAGGCTGTAGCGGAACTGGTCGATCAGGAAGGCGTGAACCTTGGCGACGGCAACCGTGGGCGGTTGATTCACTAAATTCAGTTCCGCCGCCAGTCGTTGCAAGGTCGCCTGTTCACGGCGCGGCAACACCAAATCGACTGCCGCCGGCGGTGAATCCCGGTCGGCAGTCGGGCAGGATTCCACCCGGTAATCGACCCATCCCGGACCTTGACTGGCCTTGAGCGCCCCCAGGCTGCTGATCTGCAAAGTGCCCACCGGCAACCGATCCAGCCGCCAGGCCCCCGTCGGCACCGGCAGCATTCCGGTGCCCCGCCGCAGTTCGAGGCTGATGGCCAACCGGTGGGATTGCCCTTCCGGCGCAAGCAGTAGCGGCCATTCCCGGCCATCGCCGGTGGGCTTGATGTCGGTGAAGCGGGTATTTTTGGCTTGCCACCCGCCGTCGAAATAGCTGTTATAGGCAGCGTCACGCAGCAGCCACGGCCCGGTCTCGCCGGCGACGGGCTGGAGTCGCAGCACGATCCGCCCGGACAGTTTGAGTTCACCGATGTCGCCCAGCGCGGTACGAGCGCGGTACGGATCGACGTCAATAAACCAGTCTTCAAACCACTCGCTAAACGTGTCCTCCATCCCCAATTGCAGGCGATGCAGGCCGAAACTCAGCGGCCAGGCCGCTAGTCCGATGGTAATCGCAAGCGTTGCGGTCAACGGCCAGCGATATCGCCGGGGCCGCGCCACCAGCAGCAGCCACACCAGTAACAGTCCCGCACCCGGCAGGAATCCGGGTTGGGTGGTCACGCCAGCGGCCAGCAGGCACAGGACGAAATAGGGCGGGTCCAGCTTCAACGGTTGCCGCGCCAGTTCGCTGCCGGAGCGGCGCAACGAATAGAACAGATGGCCGACCCGGAATGCGCCGGCGGTCGAATAACGCTGGATCGTCAGCGGCGCAAACAGCAGCAACGGCAACCAACTGAGCAGGGTGTAAAGGTGCGTCGCCAGCGGCGGCTGATTGAGATAGCGGGTAAACAGAATGATCAGCGCCCCGACCCACGGCAGGGCCGAAAGATCGATGACCCGCGCCAAGGCTTTATCATCGAGCGCCCAGCGCCACGTCACCCACGGCGCCAGTTCCAGCAGCAGCGCCATGGGCAACGCCGGCAGCCATAACCCGGTCCGCCAGCCCCAGAACAGCAGGGTTGCGGCCAGCAGACCGGGCGGCAGAGTCAAGGTCAGGGCCAGAACTTTCGCCCCTGGTTCAAGAACGATCCTTTAATACCCATCTTCGCGATAGTTGCATGTATCGTTACAACCACAGGCTGGTATTTCGGTCGACAGGTCGATCTGGGCATACGGGTCGCCGGCGGTTGGCCCGGACTGATCGGGGTAGTGGTATTTCGGCGTGTTCAGCGTACCGGGCGGCGGCTGGTATGTGGCCGCGAACCCGAAGTTTGCGACATCGCCTTTGAACTCGCGGATCTGATTCCTGGAGACCGTGATCACCATGAGGTCAGCGGACCAGGTGATCCGGGCCGCATTTTCCTGGGGTAAGGGATCCCGGCCCTGGATCACCTTGCAATGCGCCTGGACGCTTTTCATGGCGCAAGCGACCGTGTCATCCGTGGTCGGAAAATGGGTGGCGACCGTGAGCCGGGGTCGGGGACTGATCTGGCTGAGCAGGTACCCGAAGGCCCCTTGTGGCGTGTGGGAGCTGTTCTGGACCGTCTGCAATTGTTGGACGGTTTCCCGAGGAACCTCGGCAGGATCGGTTAACCGCAACATCTTCATGGCCCATATTTCCGCCGGAACGACCATTTCGTGAATGAGTACGTCCACCCCGTTGCCGCCGTTAATGGCCTGGTCTCTGGAGTGGATTTCGGGCTTGGTGTCCCCCGTGTAGATCAGGCTCAGGCCATTCCACTCCAGCTTGTAGCCGACCGATCCCTTGCGGTCATGGATCACGGGGAAGTGGGTAATTTTCACCCCGGTGATCGGGTTGTGGTAAGCGACGTTGTCTCCCGGCGTTTTGCCGTATTGCGTCCAGTCCAGCTCAATAGGCACCATCGCGTAACTGTCGTCTGGCGCATCATCGCCCACCGGGATCGGCGAGTACGGCAGTCCCCAACTGGTCTGGGTGGGCCGGATATAGGGCGTATAGCTGGTCGATTGGAAACTGAAACTCTCCGTATGCCACCGGCAGGCGGCCCGGAGGTTGGCGCAGAACGCCTTGGTTCCATCATCGTAATATTTTCCCGAACCCGGCGGACTCTCGACCCCCGAAGGCCCCGGTCCCCAGAGGTACAGGGGAGACTTGCGATCTGACGACGGTCCGAAGCAGTAAATATGGATCAGGTCGCTCATGTGGTCGCCGTGCAGATGGGTCAGAAAAATCTTGTCCATCCGGCCAAACCCGATATTCATGGCCGCGTAATTGGCGGATACCCCGGCGCCGCAGTCGAACACGAACTGGTCCCGGGGTGCCTGTTTGCTTGAATCCCAGCCCACTTCAACAAAGAGGCTCATCATCATCTGGCCCCGGGCGTGTTGGGGGATCGCTGACCCCAGGAACGTGATCCGCAGCTCATTTTCGCCCAGCGGCGGGATGGTTGACGGCGTGAGCGTGCTGAACGGCTCGAACGGGGCCAGAGTGTTAAAGTAGGAATACTGCTGCGCTTTGGCGGGGTCGTCCCAGCGACAGGTTGGCCCGTCGGGGCAGGTGCAGGAGGTCGAAGTACACTGATCGTCGGCTTGAGCGTTGTTGCACCCGCCGAGACTGGTGGTGACGCCCCCGACCGCTAACCCGCCCAGGGCTAACCCGGAAAGCTTCAATACGTCGCGTCTCGTTAAACCGGTGGGTTCGGTGGTCTTGAAGTTGCTCATCAGGTTTATTCCTTGATTTTTATTGGGTTGTCTTGAGTCCAACCGCTCACTCCCTGACATATAGGACTCGCTTTGAATCACACATCCGGTACTGGCCATCTTACAAAAAACAGCACTCACAAAGAGGATGACCGCAATCTCGCCAGTTCCAGCGCCAGCGTTGCCACCGTCGCCACCCGAATACCCGGATCGGGCGGCGTACTGGGCGGGCCGATCACCAGCGCCACCGTTTCCACGCCCTGCCCGCGCAACAGATTCAGCAATTGCCGACGTGGCTCGTCCCAGTCCAGCAGAATGCAGACACAGGCGCTTAACTCGGCGGCATGACCCGCAACCAATCCAAGCCACTGGGCAAACGGCTGATCGCGGCGCGGCGTCACGCAAGCCAGAATCTCCAGCAATTGCTCGGTCTGACCCAGACCGCGCCCGGCGGTAAAGCAATAGGCCCGGTCGCCGACGAACAGCAGGTCCAGCAACGCTTCCGGGCTGCGTTCCGCCGTCGCAATCGAAGCCGCAGCGGATACGGCGGCTTCAAACCGCGCTTCGTCCACCTCGGCGGCGAAGCTGTCCAGCAGCAGACCGTAGCGAACGAAAAACTCGTCCTGAAACTCCTTGACCACCGGTTCGCCGCGTTTAGCGAAACTGCGCCAGTGAATGCGGCGCGGCGGATCGCCGGGGCGATAGTCGCGCAGCCCGACGAACTCATCCTCCTCACCCACCGATTGCGCCAAATTTACCCCGCCGCGCTGATACCGCCGCCCATCGTGAAAATGCAGCGGCGGGACCGGGTAGCGGCGCGGCAAGACCAGTAAGCGATCTGCGAGCGGTTGCCGGAACAGCCGGCATAACAAGCCCAGCGGTTCGGGCCGTCCAAGATTCAGCGCGGCAAATTCCAGCCAGCCCCGGCGCAGCGGCGTCAAACTCAGTTCGGTTTCGGTATGGGCGTTCGCCGGCAGGATCGGCAACGGTTGCAGGATGTTGTTCGCCCCTCGCGCCCAAGCCGACCAGCGGCGCCACCGGCGATAGGCTGGAAACCGGCCCAGGCTGGTCAGCGCAGACGGGGCCTCGCGCAACTCGTCGAACACCAGCAGATCAGACTGCGCCAGGGGGCCGTGATTGCGTAGTTGCAGGCGGTAACGCAACGGTTGGCCAACGGTAGCAAACCGTGGCAATAACCGGGTCGCCACCACCGGCAGTTTGCCGAAGCGGCCAGCGACCAGTGCGCCGGCGAACAGCACGGTGAGCAGCACAAACAACTGGTAGGTCATGCCTTCGCGGGTATTGATCCCGAACGCGCCCGCTGCAATCCAGCCGCCAAACAACCAGCCGCCCAGTGGGGTCAGGCGTTGACGCAAGCCGTGGCTGATCCGGTTGACTCGGCGATAGAGGCGAATGAGATGACGCATGGCGGTATTTGCCTACGAATGGCGCTGTGCTTAAACCGGCGGTTCGTCGTCCTGGAACTTCCGGCGGATCATCCGTAATTCCGCGTCCATTTCGAGAAACAGGGTAACCAGTCGGGGTTCAAACTGTCGGCCAGATTCCTGCCGGATCAAGGCAAAGGCTTCTTCGGCGGGCCAAGCTCGCTTGTAGGGCCGTTCACTGGTCAGGGCGTCAAACACGTCGGCCAAGGCGACGATCCGTCCAACCAGTGGAATCTGTTCCCCGGTCAGCCGGTGGGGATAGCCCGCGCCGTCCCAGCGTTCATGGTGAGTCAGGGCTACGGTGCGGGCCATTTGCAACAGGTCTGAGGGGACATCGCCAATGATGCGTGCGCCAATCTCGACGTGTGTCTGCATAATCCGCCACTCTTCGGGATCCTGCTTACTGGTCTTGAACAAAATCGGGTCGGGAATACCGATCTTGCCGATGTCGTGCAGGGGCGCGGCATAAAGGAGCAATTCCGCCTCTGCGACAGCCATGCCGGCACGCAGCGCCAATTCGTAAGCACTACGCCCAACACGCTGGACGTGCAGACCGGTTTCGTTATCCCGGTAATTGGCGGCCCGCCCCAGACAGGCGATCAAGTGCAGCCGCGACTCGTCCAGTTCCTGGGTGCGTTGCCGGACCCGGTTTTCCAAATCCCGATGCTGATCATGGAGCGCCAGGTGGGTGCGGACCCGCGCCTCGACGATCCGGGGAACGATCGGCTTGGTAATGTAATCCGCTGCACCCAAGTCAAAGCCCCGGGTTTCGTCGTCGATCTCACCTTTGGCGGTGACAAAAATGACCGGAATCTGCCGGGTCACCGGGTGGTCCTTGAGCTGCCGAAGGACTTCGTAACCATCCATGTCCGGCATCATCACATCCAGCAGAATCAAATCGGGCCGGGGTTCGCTCATCGTCGACCGCAAGGCTTGAATCCCATCCGTCGCCACCTTGACGACATAATCACGGCTGAGCAAACTGCCGAGGACATGGATATTGCTGGGCACATCGTCAACAATCAGCACCGTCGCGTTGTGGGCTTCAAGAGCCATCACTCCCTCCATATTGATCCCTCCATTTAAGGTTCAGATGTTCCGCCAAATTTCGCAGTTGCGCCACGGCCAAGTCAAACTGGAAGGATTCCAGAGGTTGCGCCACGCTGTCCAGCAACGGTGTCAGGGTCGGGTCGGTCAGAATGGCGCACAACCGTCGGAAGTGTTCGCTGCTGGCGAAGTCATGCGTATATAGCTTTTCCGCCAACTGGGCGACCGCAGACTCCAGCGCGGACTGGTCGATAGTCGGAACCGGCGTTACCACGCGCTCATCCCGTTCCACCCGCAGACGGGGGTCAGAAACTGGCCCAGGCCCAGGGCTGGGGCTGGGGCTGGGTGTAGCGACGCCAAAGCGGACGATGAGCCAAAAGGTGCTGCCTTGGCCGGGAATACTCTCCACCCCAATCCGCCCGCCCATCAGTTCGACCAACTGCCGGCTTATCGCCAATCCTAGCCCGACGCCGCCGAAGCGACGAGTGGTCGAGCTGTCACCTTGGGTAAAGGGCTGAAACAGGCGGGTCTGTTGGTCAATACTCAGCCCCATGCCGGTATCCTCCACCATGAAGCGTAACGTGATCCCGGTTTGATCCGGATCGCCGACGGCCGCGCAGCTCAGGCGAACGGTTCCGGCGGCAGTGAACTTGACCGCGTTGTCCACCAAATGGCGCAACACCTGACGCAGGCGCAAAGAGTCGCCAATCAACTGGGCGGGCAACCGTGAATCAACATCAGTGATCCATTCCAGCCCTTTGCTCTGAACAAGCGGGCGAACCGCCGCCTCAACCTCGGTCAGCACCGTCTCCAGGTCGAATGGCACCGGGTCCAGGTGTAACTGCCCCGTCTCCATTTTGGAAAAATCCAGGAGATCGTCGATCAGGCGAAGCAGGGTATGCGCGGCACCATCGATCTGAATCAGGTAGTTGCGCAGTTCAGGCATCAGATCGGCTTGCAGGCAAAGATGCGAAAAACCGATGATAGCGTTCATCGGCGTCCGCATGTCATGGCTCATATTGGAGAAAAACATGGCTTTGGTTTGGGCGGACGCTTCAGCAGCGCCCAGTTGATAGGACTGCTGAATCAAGGTGTTGCGCGTCTCCAGCAATCGCCCAATCATCCGGTTGAACTCCTGCGCCAATACGCCGAGTTCATCCCGTCGCACTTCCGCCGGGAACGTGGCCAGGTTACTGCTTTGGCCCACCGCGGCAGCGTAGGCCGTCAGTTTTTGCAGCGGAGCCAGCACCACCCGCCGCAGAGCGACGATCAATCCGGCGAGGATGACCAGTCCGGCACCGAACAGCGAGAGCAGAGCGTAGTTGATCGCGGATTGCCCACGAGCGGAAATGGTCCTGGGCGTTTCCACTTGCAGCAGCAGCGCCGGTTTCCCGAACAGGTCCGGTGCCACGCGATAGACCCGATTGACATTAGCGCCCTCACGGAGGCGGATTTTGCCCGAGTTGCTCAAGGTATGGAATGCGACATCTTTTTCAAAATCAGGCGGTTGGTTGTCCAAATAAAAGTCGTCGAACGTCAGAGGTTCCCTAACGCCGATCAATTTATGGAACACGGCACTTTCCTCCGGGTTCAGCGGCCGACCGTCCAATACTGCGAACTTGAAGCGTACCTGGGTTTGGGCGCTGATCGCGGCGCTGTCCAGAAAGCGCCCAAAGACGACCGATCCGCGCACCGGTCCGGCGCTGTTACTGGTCAGCACCGGTTTAGCGACGATCAATAACGGGCCATGCGTGGTCAATAGCAACCCCCGAATCTCCGCCTCAGCGCCGGGCAATGCGACCAGGGGATGATCGGCAGGCCAGCGGGTGCCGGGCAACTCGGGCAACTCGGGCAACGTGATCACCGCGTTGGTGTGCAGGTCGTAGGCTAACCCCCAGATCAGTTGCCCGGTCGTATCCAGAATCCCCAGAAAATTGATTTTAAGGCTCTTGAGCGCCTCGGCTTTCAGGTTAGCCTCGCGGTAAGCGGTATTGTGATCCTGAACAAATTGATAGGTATCGTCCCAGGTCGCCCAATCCGTCGCTGACACCGCCAGATATTGCATTTCACGATCAATGGCCTGGATGACCCGATCCAGGTCGTTGCGGGCTTCTTCATGCTCCATGACCTGAAAGCTGGGCAGGACCAACAGCCGCTGGATCGCATAGTCGAGTGCCCCGTAGGCGAAAAAGATCGCCAGAACCAGACTAATCACCTTGATTTGTAAAGACATGGCCGGGGATTCCTTCGCAAAGCGGGTGTCAAGCTGGCCCGGTCAGATTCAGGCGTCCCGCCAGTTCCAGCAACTGGGTCAAGGCCGGGTCAAACTGGAAACGCTCCAGATGATGCGCCAGAGTATCCAGCAGCGGGGTCAGGGTCGGGTCGGGAAGCAGGGCGCGCAATCGTTGACACTGTTCGCTGCTGGTGAAGTCCCGGGCGCGCAACAATTCGGTCAGCCGGGCGATGGCCTCGCTCAGCGCTACTGGATCAGTTGCCGGAACCGTCGGGGGGTGAGGCGGCACGTCCGGGGTCGTCACGGCATACAGCGCCCCCAGGGTCTCCAGTGCAGCATCGAGCGCCGCCAGCGTCGTGGTCAATCCGCCGGGTGCGCCCTCCGCATCGGCATTGCGGCAGATTGTTTCAAGATGATGTGCCGCCGTCTGCACCGTGTTCGCCCCGACCGTGCCGGCCACACCCTTGAGGGTATGCGCCAACCGTTCGGCAGTGGCGAAATCACCCTGCGTCAATGCGACCGGTATCTGGGTGCGGAACTGGGCCTGATCCTGCTGGAACAACCGCAATAAATGGATATAACGCTCAGGTTCGCCTTGCGTTCGATGCAGGCCAGCCGCCACATCGAAGCCGGGCAACGGTGGCAACTTTCCCATAACCGTTTTAATCCCCCCTTTGAAAATAGAGGGTTCAGGGGGGATTTTTGAAAAAGAGGGTTCAGGAAGGATTGTCGGCGTGATCCACTGGCGCAATTTTCTGAACAGTTCGTGGGGATCAATCGGCTTGGCGAGGTGATCGTTCATCCCGGCCTCCAGACAGTCCGCCCGGTTTTCGGGCATAACGCTGGCGGTCATGGCGATGATCGGCAAATCCAGAAACTGCGGTTGGGCGCGAATGCGGCGAGTGGCCTCGCAACCGTCCATTTCCGGCATCTGCATGTCCATCAGCACCGCCGCATAATGCTGCCCGGCCACCTGTTGCAGCGCTTCAACGCCATTGTTGGCGACATCCACCCGCAATCCCGCCTGCTCCAACAGTTCGACGGCTACTTGCTGATTGAAGGCGTTGTCCTCGACCAGCAATACCCGCGCCCCGTGGCAATCGCGCAACAGGCTGGCCTCGGACGATGACGCGGGCTGGGATACCGTTTTCCGCCTCCGGGGGGTACCCAAGGTGTTTAGCATCGTGTCCAGCAGCCGGGACGGACTCACCGGTTTCGCCAGGACATCAACGAACCCGACCGCGGCAGCCCGCGCTTCCAGGTCGCTGGATTGACAGGCGGTGACCATGATCAGCGTTGGCCAAGCCTCCGGGGCAAGTTGGACGCGGAGCGCCTGGGCGGTCGCCAGACCATCCATCTCTGGCATCCGCCAGTCCACAAAGGCGATCCGGAAGGGAGGCTCGCCGGTAGCCTGGGCGACCGCGGCCAGCGCCGCCGCCCCGGAGTCGGCTTCCGTCACCGCGCAGCCCAGCCCGCCGAGCCATTCCCGCATCAGGTAACGGGCTGAAGCGTTGTCATCCACGACCAGCACCGGGAGGTCTTGCAATTCTGGCATGCGCCAGGCTGGCGTAGCCGGCTGATCGGCCAAGTCAAAGCGGGCGGTAAACCAAAAGAGGCTGCCTTGGCCAGGAGCGCTCTCCACTCCAATCGTCCCACCCATCAATTCTGCCAGTTGCCGGCTGATCGCCAGACCCAGCCCAGTGCCACCAAAGCGCCGGGTAGTCGAGCTGTCCGCCTGGGTGAAGGGCTGAAACAGACGAGCCTGTTGCTCGGTACTCAACCCGATGCCGGTATCTCGCACCGCAAAGCGCAATCGGATACCCGCGCCTTGGGCGTCACTCACCGTCTGGCAACTGAGATGAATTTCGCCGCTCTCGGTGAATTTGACGGCATTGCTGACCAGATTTAGCAATACTTGTCGCACTCGCAACGGATCGCCGATGAGGTGAATGGGCATGCGATGATCAAATCCGATGATCAGTTCCAGCCCCTTTTCTTCGGTGCGATGGCTAATCGCTCCAGCGACGCCTGCCAATACATCCTCCAGGCTAAAGGTCGTCGAGTCCAGGTGCAGTCGGCCGGCCTCGATCTTGGAGAAATCCAGGATGTCGTCGATCAGTTCCCGCAAGGCGTTGGCAGCAGTCGCCGCCTTGGAGACGTAGTCGCGCTGCTTAGGCGTCAGGTCGGTTTGCAGGCACAGATGCGACAGGCCAATGACCGCGTTCATCGGGGTGCGGATTTCGTGGCTCATGTTGGCTAGAAACGCCGACTTGATCCGGACAGCTTTTTCAGCCGTTTCCTTGGCGGCACGGAGTTCCTCGGTCAACTGAACCATCGCCGTTTCGTCCTGAAGCATCCCGGCGATCTGCTGCACCTGTCTTTGCCGATTGCGGACGACCCGCCCTTGGGCATGGATATAGCGCCACTCCCCGGCGGGGGTGATGATGCGAAAATGTTGATCGAAGTCGTCGCTGACGGTCAGCGTGGTATGGAGCCACTGACGACTGGATTCGACGTCGTCGGGATGCAGCAGGGCCGACCAGTTCTCAATCTGTTCGCAGTGTGGACCGGGGGTCAGACCAAACAGACGGATCGCCAGATCGTCAGCCTGAATGCGGTGGGCTTGCAGGTCTCGAACGAAGATTCCTGCATGGGCCGCCTCCAGCACCAGCCGCAACTGCCATTCGTGTTCCCGCTGCTCTCGTTCCGTCTGCTCGCGGGCCTGGAGGTCATGCACGAAGGCGATGATTTGTTGTTCATCAGCCAGTTGGGTGGCATATAGAGTGACTTCCACAGGAATACTCTGACCGTCCTTATGGCAATGCCGGGTTTCGAGGCGCAGTAAGTTTTGTGCTTCAAGTTCACGAACGCGGGCTTTCCACCGGGACCCCACGGTGATCGCCGGATCGATGTCGGCCACGGTCAAGCGGAGGAGTTCCTCGCGGGTATAGCCCAGCATGGCGCAAGCCATCACGTTGACATAGGTGAAACGGGCATCGAGCGGGCGAATCCAGTAAATCGCCACCGCCGCCTGATCGATGGTGCGCTGGGTAACTTCCAGGCGAGCATTGGTTTCCTGGAACCGCTCGGCCAGGGCGTTGAAAGACCGGGCCAGATCGCCCAGCTCGTCGGGAGTCTCTACAGTCAGCCGCAGGCTCAGGTCGCCGCCTTTTGCCATGTCGCGCATCCGCTGGCTGTACTCCTTCATTTGTCGCTGTAGCCGCCGCGCCAGACGGGCCAAACTGAGGGTGAACAGGCTACCGATGCTGATCAGCAGGGCGATATCCAGCCAAAAAACCCAATCCTGGATCCGCTGCGCGGCTCGGAGCGGCTCCTGCTGGAGCGCGACGGCAGCGTCGCGTAACTGGAGGAGCCGTTCTCGCAATTGCCGCCAGCAGGGAACGCCCTCCTGTTTCAATACAGCAATGGCCGTGGCGGTATCGCCTTGGCGGGCATGGCTTATGACTTGGCGCTTCAAGTGCAGACTGGCGTCCCACAGCGGGCGGATCGTCGCTAACTGCGGAAATTGTTGCACGGTCTCCCCGGCCACGACCGATAACCGCTCCAGCGTTTGCTCAAAGGTTTCTTGCCCCATGCGGAAATTGGCAACCGCTTGCGCATCTTCAGGATCGAGGATCAGCCCACGCGACGAGGATTCGGTCTGGAGTCCGGCGGCGTACAGTTCAGTCAAGCTAAGTTGCAGGTTGAGATAATGGCTGCGGGTATGCCCGTTGGCTTCGATAAACCGGATGCTGAAATAGTGACTGATCAGGCTAATGGTCATTGTCAGAAGGGCGGCAGCGGCCAGTAGCCATAACCGGGGAATGATTTTTTGCGGGATCAATTTGGACATGCTGTTCTCTACCTTGAGAAATTAAACCGGCGGAGCGACTTGCCGCAGCACATCGCCGACCACCGCCTCGGCCGTCAAACCGCTGAATCGCGCCTGCGGATCGAGCTTGATCCGGTGCGCCAGCACGGCGGTCGCCAGTTCCTGAACGTGATCCGGGGTAACGAACTCCAGGCCATCGAACAGCGCCAAGGCCCGCGTAGTCCTCATCAGTGCCAGCGAAGCGCGGGGACTGGCGCCCATGGCCACCCCCGGCGCTTTACGAGTCGCCGCCACCAGCTCCACCAGATAGCGGCTGACTTCCTCGCTGATCCGGATCACGGCAGCAGCGCGGCGCACGTCAGCCAATGCCGCCCGGTCAACGCACGGCCGCAACGCCTCCAGTGGATGCCGTTCGCGCTGGGCATTCAGCATCGCCATCTCCCCTGCGACATCGGGATAGCCGAGGCTGAATCGCAACGCGAACCGATCCATCTGCGCTTCTGGCAACGGGTATGCGCCATGAAATTCAATCGGATTCTGGGTGGCGATCACGAAAAACCATTCACCCAATTCATGCCGCTCACCGTCCAGACTGATTTGCCGCTCGCCCATCGCTTCCAGCAACGCCGATTGGGTGCGCGGCGAGGCGCGATTGATCTCGTCGGCCAGCAACACCTCGGTGAAAGCCGGGCCGCGATGCAGCCGGAATTCCTGGCGCTGCGGATCGAAAATCGACACGCCGAGAATGTCGGAGGGCAGCAGGTCGGGCGTGAACTGGATGCGCTGGAATTCCAGCGTTAGCGACCGGGCGAAGGCTTTAGCCAGCGTGGTCTTGCCCGTTCCCGGCAGGTCTTCCAGCAGCACATGGCCGCCGGCGACGAACGCGGCCAGTAACCAGCGGAGGGTGCGGCGCTGGCCGATCATGACGGTTTCCAGGTTAGTCAGCAGGCTTTGATACGTTTCGTGGCTCATGGCGTGGCGGCGGCAGGGAAATCGGCGAAGGGTAGCGAACCCGACAGGTCTTGTCTTGACACCCTCCCCGCCCTAAAGGACGGGGCTTGTCGCGCAGTTCGGGTCATACGGCATGAAAACCGATGGTGATATACTTCAATGCTCTTATGAACCGGCAGATGCGGACGGCAGGCTGATCGAGCCGCCGTTCCCCTCCATTTTAGACGAGTACCCGCATGGTAGAAAATCGTTATCTCCTGAACGTGCAACTGGCACAGATGCTCAAGGGCGGCGTCATCATGGATGTCGTCACCGTGGAACACGCCCAAATCGCCCAGGAAGCGGGCGCGGTCGCGGTGATGGCCCTCGAACGGGTACCCGCCGACATCCGCAAACAGGGCGGCGTAGCGCGAATGTCCGATCCGGGGCTGATTAGGGCGATCAAGGAAACCGTCACCATCCCGGTCATGGCCAAGGCCCGGATCGGCCATTTCGTCGAAGCGCAAATCCTGCAAGCGATGAACATCGACTACATCGACGAGAGCGAAGTGCTGACCCCCGCCGATGAGGAATACCACATCGACAAGACCGGTTTCGCCATTCCGTTTGTCTGCGGCGCACGCAACCTGGGCGAAGCGGCGCGGCGGATCGCCGAGGGCGCGGCGATGATTCGCACCAAGGGCGAGGCCGGCACGGGCAACGTGGTCGAGGCGGTGCGGCACATGCGGACGATGAACCGCGAAATTCGCCAACTGGCTGGCCTGCCGACCGAAGAGGTGATGAGTTTCGCCAAGATCAACGGCATTCCTTACGAACTGGCGCTGGAGATCAGGAAGCTGGGCCGATTGCCGGTCGTCAATTTTGCTGCCGGCGGGATTGCGACGCCCGCTGACGCCGCCCTGATGATGCAACTGGGCTGCGATGGCGTCTTTGTCGGCTCCGGCATTTTCAAATCCAGCGATCCCGCCGCTCGCGCCCGCGCCATCGTCAAAGCCACCGCTTACTTCAACGATCCGGAGCAATTGCTGGCCGCGTCCATGAATCTGGGTGAGTCGATGCCGGGCCTGGATGTCGCCCACATGCCGGAACGTGAACGGCTGGCCGGACGGGGCTGGTAATGAGCGCGACGGTTGGCGCTGTCGGCGTCCTCGATTTGCAGGGCGGGGTGCAGGAACACCTCGATCACCTGCAACGAATCGGCGTCACGGGCCGACCCGTCAAACGCGCTGTCGAACTGGCCGGACTGGCCGGGTTGATCATCCCCGGCGGAGAAAGCACCTGTCTGGCGCGATTGCTGACCATTTTCGGCCTGCGTGCGGCGATTGAGCAGGCTTACGACAAGGGCCTGAACCTGTGGGGCACTTGCGCCGGGGCGATTCTGCTGGCGCGGGAGAATGTCGGAGAAGCGTCGTTCCTGGGACTCATCGACATCGCGGTCAACCGCAACGCTTTTGGCAGCCAACTGGACAGTTTTCATTGCACGGCCCTAGCCCCGGCGGTCGCCCGCGAGCCGCTTCCGCTGACCTTCATCCGCGCCCCCAAAATCGTGCGGATTGGCGCTGGAGTGCGGGCGCTGCTGTCACTGGATGATTATGTTGCAGCGGCTGAAGATGCACGGATTCTGGTGACGGTCTTTCATCCCGAACTGACCCCGAGTCTGGCTTTTCACCGCTATTTCGCCCACAAGTGCGGCTTGAACGTGGCCGAAGCGGATGATGCGGATCTTGATCCTGGCTGGACGCCGCACAGTTGGACCCGCTTTAGCCCGCACGCCTGATTTTTCCGCAGTGCCCGCAGTTTTCGAATCACCCCAATATGTCTGCCGATGATACCGACTACGCCCGCCTGACCGCTCGCCGCAAGGCGGGTTATGTGCGCAAGCAGGCCCGCGCTACTCGTGAAAAGGGTCTGCTGATCGTTTTTACCGGCCCCGGCAAAGGCAAAACCACCGCGGCATTCGGCATGGCGCTGCGGGCTATTGGCCACGGGATGCGGGTGGGCATCGTCCAGTTCATCAAGACTGCTCAGGACAGTGCCGAGCGGGTGGCGCTGAGCCGCTTTGAGAACGTGGATTTTCAAACGATGGGGGAGGGATTCACTTGGTTGACCCAGAATCGGGAGCAGGACAGGGCTGCCGCCGGACGCGCCTGGCTTGAGGTAGATCGGATGATCCGCGATCCGCGTTATCCACTGGTGATTCTGGATGAACTGAACCCGGTGCTGCACTACGGTTATCTGGACTTGGCGCAGGTGCTGGACGCCTTCCGCCAGCGCCGCCCGGACTTGCATCTGGTCGTCACCGGTCGCCATGCCCCACCGGCGCTGGTGGAATTGGCCGATCTGGTCAGCGAAATCCGCGCCATCAAGCATCCTTACCGGGAACAGGGCGTCAAAGCGCAACCGGGCATTGAGTTCTGAGCATTTAGCCTCTAACCGGCATCGCCGACCACATCCACGCCCGGCGGCGGAGTAAATTTCAACAGCGTCGGATCAAGCGCCGGATTGCGCTCCAGTTTCTGAAAATCCAGCCGGGTGCGCTGGCCAAAACCGTCTTCCAGCTCCAGACTGACCAGCGCATCGCCCTTGAACGCCACCCGCAACAATCGAAATTCCGGCTGTGGTTGACGGGGCGTCAGGTCATACCAGTTCAACCCATCCTGCTGGCGGACATTACCCACAGCAAACGAATCCTCAATCGGCGCTGCGCCGCTCAACAACGCCAGCGGGGTTGAACTCAGCGCCTGATCGAGCTTGCGAACCGTTACTTGCGCCAGATCAACATCATAAGTCCAGAGCCTCTCACCATCAGCAACGATGACCTGCCCCGCCGGCGTCCGGTAATCCCAGCGGAACTTGCCGGGTTTCTGCATCAGCATCTGGCCGCTGGAACTTTGCACCAGTTGCGAACGCTCATCGAATACTCGCTGGATAAAATCCGCCCGCAACGTGCGCAAATCCTGAAAATAGCGTTGCACCTGCGCCGGCGATGCCGCCCAAACCGGTGGCATCAGCAATAGAATCCCGATTAACAATAACCATTGGCGTCTCATATTGCGCTCCCACGGGAATCCATCAATTACCCACTCCGCGCTGAAAAATCAATGCGCGGATCGACCAGGCGATAAGTTAAATCACTGACCAGATTCAGCAGCAATCCGATCAGACTGAACATGTACAGCGTTCCGAACATCACCGGATAGTCGCGTTTCATCACCGCTTCAAATCCGAGCAATCCCAGACCGTCCAAGGAAAAAATCACTTCAATCAGCAGTGAACCCGTGAATAACATTCCCACCAAGGTCGCCGGAAAGCCGGCAATCACCAGCAACATCGCATTGCGGAATACATGCCCATATAAAACCTGCCGCTCGTTTAAACCCTTGGCGCGGGCGGTCATGACATACTGCTTGTTGATTTCGTCCAGAAATGAATTTTTGGTCAGCATGGTCAGCGAGGCAAATCCACCAATGACCATCGCCGTCACGGGCAAGGTTAAATGCCAGAAGTAATCAGCAATCCGCGCCGGCCAGCTCAAATCTGACCAGTTATCGGACACTAATCCCCGCAACGGAAACCAGTCAAAATAACGCCCGCCAGCGAAGACAATAATGAGCAAAATAGCGAACAGAAACGCCGGTATGGCATAGCCGACAATGATCGCGGCACTGGTTAAAACATCAAATCTGGAGCCGTCCCGCACGGCCTTGGCAATCCCCAGCGGCACCGAGATCAGATAAATCAGCAGCGTACTCCAGACCCCGATCGAGATAGAAACCGGCAATTTATCCAGCACCAAATCCAGCACCTTGCGGTCGCGGAAATAGCTTTTGCCGAGATCAAAACTCAGATAATCCCGCACCATTAATCCAAAGCGCATATAAGCCGGTTTATCAAAACCAAATTGGCGGTTGAGTTCGGCAATAAAGGCCGGATCGAGTCCCTGCGCGCCGCGATAGGCGCTATTACCGCTGGAATTTTGTCCCGACGTATTGCCCCGCCCCGCTTCCACGCCTTCGCCGCCACCCACCCGGGCCGTAGCAGAGACTGCGGTATTTTTGAGTTGCGCCAGTAATTGCTCCACCGGTCCGCCCGGCGCAATCTGCACAATGAAAAAATTGATGGCGATGATTCCAATCAGGGTCAATGGAATCAGGGCCAGACGGTGGAGAAGGTAGATGTACATTGGAATTTAAGAGACGCTCAAGAATGACCAGATAGGCAATCGATCACTTTCTTCAATTAACTAAAATCGGGCTGACTATATATCGATGATCAGCACAACCTAAGATCGGAGATTGGAGCTTTGGGGTTCGAGGAATAACAGATCATACTAATTTTGACACGTCATCGGATGCCAACCATAAACTTGTTTGTATCAGCCTCGACTTACGCAGACGCTGAATCAGCTCGTTTGAATCCCAAGGCGGATGTTTCTTTCGTTCCCGTAACTCGCGAAATGCCACAACCGCCCGCTTTTCGTTCAGGTCCACCAAATCCATCACCAAATCATCCGGGTGAATCACTTCAAGGCCGAGATGCCGGCGTAGATGAGCGGCAGTAAAATCCGAAAGGTTAAAAGTAATGATAGCGTCGGCCCGCGCAGCAATAGCCGTCATCACCACATGCCGGTCTTTCGGATCAACCGGTTCAAGCATCCCGATTTCAAGAATGGGCGTGATGATTTCCGCATCGGGGAAAGCCAGCGCCATGCTGTCGGCAATTCGCTGAATTTGCACGGTGACACCCCGGTCAGGATCATGTTCCCGGATTCGCAAGGTCAGGTTTCTGATCCATTCTTCTTTTATTTTTTGAGACCACTTGGGACTAAAAAATCCGTGGCTCGCGAGTGTCAGCAACACGTCCCGCACAAGCATTGGAAAGATCGTGCAGGCATCCAGCACCACGGTAAATCGATCAAGCGGGACCATCAGAGATCGTAGCCACCCAGTTCTTCAGAAGCGATCACCAGGTCCTGCAACGCCGCACGGCTATTGGCCTGCATGATCTCTTTATAAACCAGCACGTCTTTCAGCAATACGGACCAGTGACGACCTGTCTTGCGGAAGGGGATTGCGCCGCTTTCCAGCAAATTGATGAGATAGCGTCGCGATATGCCCAATACCTCGGCAGCTTGTTTCGTCGTCAATTCGGAAGATTCCGGGTACAGGATAAAGGTTTGTTGCCGGGCCATGACCGCTAGAATTCGGGATAGCAAACGTAATATCGCGGGTGGAACTTCCAATCTGAATCCCCTGCTCCCCTCTGCCTCTTCAACCAGGGCGATCCGGTGCGCACAAGAGCGATCCAGCGCTTCGCTCATCAAACGGCTGGCTTGTGCGAGCAGGTCAGCATCGGCGTCGCTGAGTTCGATACGGTTGAGAGTCATCATTATCAATCCTCGCCTACCTGGCTTTTTCCAACCCCGCCCCATGCGGGCTCAATGCTGCGTTCTTGGCGGGATCAATCCACCAGGCATTCAACTGTACGCCCTGCAACGGCGTCATGGCTGGATAGCCGAACTTGTCCCAGAAAGCGAACCGGTCATAAGCAATGTGCCAATGCGGAATGACCAGATAATTCCATTGCAGCACCCGGTCGAGCGCCCGGACTCGAGTGACCAGAGTGGCTCGATCCGGCGCGGCAACCAGTTGCTCCACCAGTACATCCACCGCCGGATTCTTCAAGCCGGCCAGATTGCGGCTGCCGGGCTGATCCGCCGCCGCGCTGCTCCAGAACTCGCGCTGTTCATTGCCCGGCGACAGCGATTGGCCCCAGACATTGACCGTCATGTCGAAATCAAAAGTGCGCATCCGGTTTTCATACTGGGCCGAATCCACGCTCCGCACGGTCATTTCAATCCCCAGTCGCTCCAGATTGCGGGCGAACGGCAGTCCAATTCGCTCCCAGGTCGGTTCGTCAATCAGCAATTCAAAGCGGAAGGGTTCGCCAGTTTTGGCGTTGATCAGCTTGCGATCCTTAAAAACCCAACCCGCCTCTTGGAGTAATTGCAATGCTTTTTGAAAATTGGCGCGGAGTTGGGCATCGTCATTCGCAGTGGGTGGTTCATAAGCGGTGGTAAAGACCTCCGGCGGCAACTCTTTACGCAATGGCTCCAGTAGCGCCAATTCGTCCGGCGATGGCAAACCCCGCGCCGCCAATTCGGAATTGTCAAAATAGCTGCGAGTGCGGGTGTACTGACCATAAAACAGGTTGCGGTTGCTCCACTCAAAATCGAAGGCGTAAGCCAGAGCTTGACGGACTCGCGGATCCTGAAACAGTGGCCGGCGCAGATTAAAGGTAAACCCCTGCATTCCCGCCGGCAACTCCCGGGGGAAGGTGATTTTTTTCACCCACCCCTGACTGAGTGCCGGAAAATCGTAACCGGTCGCCCACAGCTTGGAGCTGTTCTCCACTCGCAAGTCGTAAGCGCCCGCCTTGAACGCCTCCAGCGCAACATTGACATCACGGTAATAGTCATAGCGCAGCCGGTCGATGTTATAGAGCCCCCGGTTCACCGGTAAATCCTTGCCCCAGTAATTCTCATCACGCTGATAAACGATAAAGCGGCCCGGCTCAAGCTTCTCGATCCGGTAAGGGCCAGCGCCCACGGGAATCTCCAGCGTCGTCGCCGCAAAATCCCGATCCTGCCAATACTTTTTCGACAGAATCGGCATCTGGCCGATAATCAGCGGCAATTCCCGATTCTCGCCGAGCGCGAAGGTGAATTTGACCTGCCGCTCGCCGATCTTCTCAGCTTTGGCGACATTGACGTAATAAAAGCGGAAGGATGGACTGCCTTTATTCTTCAAGGTCTCGAATGAAAACAGCACATCGTCGGCAGTAACGGAACTGCCATCGTGGAATTTTGCCTGCGGTCGCAGGGTAAACGTGACCGAACCGCGATCTTCGGGGACCTCGACACTCTCCGCGATCAAACCGTATTCACTGAACGGTTCATCGGCACTGCTCATTAACAACGTCTCGAACAACTGACCGATACCGACTGTCGATTGACCCTTGATATTGAATGGATTAAACGTATCGAAACTGCCAATCGCGGCAAATCGCGCCTCCCCGCCCTTGGGCGCATTGGGATTGACATAAGCGAAATGCGGAAACTCCGGCCCATATTTCAGTTGCCCATGCAGCGCAATGCCATGCGCCGGCGCGGCCAATGCGCCGCTCGTCGCCCACAGACTGCCTAACCCTAACAACCCGGCTAGTAACCACCGGGAAAAACGGAATTTTGCGCGATTCATGCAGTATCCTTTACCGTCCGCTGATTCAATAACCCGTCTAAACGATACCAAATCCTGAAAGGAGTTCATTATGGGCTTTCTCGTCGGCAAACGCGCCCTGATTGTCGGGGTCGCCAGCACCCGTTCCATCGCCTGGGGCATCGCCGAGGCCATGCGCCGGGAAGGCGCCGATCTGGCGTTCACCTATCAAAATGACAAACTCAAGCCCCGCGTGGAAAAAATGGCCGCCCAACTGGACAGCGCCATCACCCTGCCCTGCGATGTAGAAAGCGACGCCGAGATCGCCGCCGTGTTCGAGGCGATCAAAGCGCACTGGGAGGACGGGCTGGATATTGTGGTGCATTCGGTCGCCTATGCGCCGCGGGAAGCGCTGGAGGGCGATTATCTGGAGGGGATCAGCCGCGAAAATTTCCGCATCGCTCACGACATCAGTTCTTACAGCTTTGCGGCGTTGGCTAAGGCAGCCCGACCCTTGCTGCAAGGTCGGCGGGGCGCGTTGATCACCATGACCTATCTGGGCGGGGTGCGGGCGGTGCCGAACTACAATGTCATGGGACTCGCCAAGGCCAGTCTGGACGCCAATGTCCGCTATCTGGCGCAGACCCTGGGGCCGGAAGGCATCCGGGTCAATGCCATTTCCGCCGGGCCGATTCGCACCTTGGCGGCTTCCGGGATCAAGAATTTTCGCAAGATGCTGGAGACCTTTGAACACCTTGCGCCGCTACGCAAATGCGTGACCATCGAAGAAGTGGGCAACGCGGCGGCGTTTTTGTGTTCTGATCTGGCCGCCGGCATCACCGGCGAGATTCTGTATGTCGACGGCGGTTTCAATACCATCGCGCCGGGGGCCATGACGTAGCGCGTTCTCCACTACCGCTACAACCCTCTTCCCTCTCGCCCGTCAAGCGCGCGAGGGGAATGTTTTTACAACCGGTCGCCGTAGGTCACCACTTTGCTCTTGGCCCGCACACTGTCCACCAATCTCTCGAATTGCCCCGTTCCGGCCTGCTGGGTCAATTGCTGGGCAATGGATTTCCGCTCCTCCTCGGACAGCGCATCTTTCTGGCCGGGCACAACCTGAGCGACTTCCAGCACCACTTGATCGCCATTAGCCAGCGCCGTTGAACCGAGCGCCACCTGACCTGCTTCGGGTTGCGGCAGCCGGAAGGCGGTCGTCAACACCGCCCGATCCACCGTCGGCGCATCGCGGCTCACCAGCCCGACATTTTTGTAGTCGCCGCCCAACTCCCTGGCCAGGATTTGCAAATGCTCTCCCTTGGCAGCGCGGGCTTTCAGCGTCTCGGCATCCTTGGCAAGGGTCTCGCGAGCCTGTTGTTCCCGCAAACTCTTGACGATATCTTCCCGCGCTTCCTCCAGCGAACGTGGAGTCGCCTCCCGATGTTCCTTGATCCGGATCGCAACGACATGCCCCGGCGCCAGTTCAATCGGTTCGCTGTTCACACCACGCTTCAGGACGTCCTCGCCGAACGCGACCTCAATCAGTTTGGGATTGGCGGCGATTCCTGCTCCACCCTTGCGGCTGAACCATTCACTCTCCTGAATCGGCGCATTCAGTGCCTTGGCGGCCAACTCCAGACTATCAGGATGCTCATAACTCAGATTTGCCAAGTTCTGGGTGATCTCGTAAAACCGGTTTTCAGCCTGCTGCTGGCGGAGTTCCTTGGCCACGGTCTCGCGCACTTCCTCGAACAGCTTGACCTGAGCCGGAGTGATCTTGTCGAGTCGGATAATGTGGAATCCCGACGGCATCCGCACCGGATCGCTGACATCACCCGGTTTTTCCAGCACGAACAGGGCGTTTTCAAAGGCCGGGCTGTCGAACATCCCCTTGCCGATCACGCCTAATTCGCCGCCTTCGAGCGCCCCCGAAGCATCGGTCTTTACCTCTTGCAGCGCCTGATCAAAGCCCTTGGTCCCGGCGTGGAGTTCATCGGCGATCTGCTTCGCCCTGGCCTGCGCCTGCGCCACTTCCGCCGGACCAGGATTGAGCGGCAACTTGACCAGCAGGTGCGAGGCAGCGCGCTCTTCGGGCTGACCGAATTTGGCGATCTGATCCTGGTAAGCCGTTTTCAAATCCTCCTCACTAACGGTTACCTCCTCGGCTAGTTGCGCCAGTTTCAGTTCGATGAATTGCACTTGCGCCTGTTCAGGATTGACGAAGCGATCGTTGTGCTTCTCGAAATACTCCAGGATTTTCGCGTCTTCCACGGTCGCCCTGGCGACATACTTCTCCAGCGCCAGCACCGTATATTGCAATGCCCGCTGTTGCTTGAGCAGAGCGATCAATCGATCCAGCTCCACCGGAGGAAACAGCGCTGAACCCGCCACCCCCTCGCGCAATTGCTCGGTTGCTTTCCCCTGCCGGAAACTTTCCTCGAAGGTCGCCGCGACATAGCCCTGATTGCGCAACCACCGGCCGTAAAGTTCCTTGTCAAAGCCGCCATTTTGCTGAAACACCGGCAGCGCCACGATGACATCGTGCAACTGCCGGTCGCTAATGCGCAGTCCCTGTTCGCGGGTCAACTGATTCAACACCCGCTCCTCAACCAGTTGTTGCAAAACCTGCTGCTTCAGGCGCGGCCCGTCCAGCAACGCCGGATCAGCCTTATTGCCCAACATGGCTTGCATCCGCTGGCGCTGCTGCTGGTAGGCCCGCTGGAACTCCTGGGTGGAAATGGCGCTATCGCCAACCACGGCGGCATTCATCGGCCCTCCGCCCTCAAAGTAATAGTTGATGCCCCACACCGCGAACGGAATGATAAGCAGACCGATGATGGTGTAAGCGAACCAGCCTTGGGTGCGATCACGAATTTTCTGGAGGAACATGGCAATTACCCGGCTTCAGGGTTAAATCACAGGGACAGAAATCAGGGTTGGCGCAGCAAGCGCGCATAAAAAAGGGCGTCGCAAACGACACCCTTGGAAATCTGGCGGAGCGGACGGGGCTCGAACCCGCGACCCCCGGCGTGACAGGCCGGTATTCTAACCAACTGAACTACCGCTCCGGATCAAAACTATTCACTGCCAGAGGCAGCACAAACAGGAAAGTTGGCGGAGCGGACGGGATTCGAACCCGCGACCCCCGGCGTGACAGGCCGATATTCTAACCAACTGAACTACCGCTCCGGCATTTGAACCTTGGTGGGTGCTGAGGGGCTTGAACCCCCGACCCTCGCCTTGTAAGGGCGATGCTCTCCCAGCTGAGCTAAGCACCCCGAGGAAAGATCCCTATTTTATCGCGTCCCTGAGCGTTTTTCCAGCTTTAAACACCGGGGTCTTGCTGGCCCTGATTTCCATCGGCTCCCCGGTCTTGGGATTGTGTCCAGCGCGAGCGGGGCGCTCCCGAACGGAAAATGTGCCGAATCCGGTCAACACCACCGTATCGCCCTGTTTAAGGGCCTTGCCGATGGCATCTACCATAGCATCCACCGCTTTGCCCGCCGCAACCTTGGACAATTCAGTCGCCTGACTCACAGCCTCAACCAGTTCAGTCTTATTCATAGTCCCCTTTCCTTTGCCATGCGTAGTGAGTTGTGTGTTATTGGGTTAGGACATCGTCCGGTGGGCCACGCCCATACCTGCGCCCGGAGGAATACCACTATTTTATCGTTATATCAGGCCCTTTAAAGCAGTGTCAATCAGCCTGGCGACCGATTTTCAGTGCGCTCGCACATTTTCCAGCGCGATTCCGGTTCTGGCGGCAGAGTCTGGTGCAGCTACAGCATCCAGCTTCACCACGTCCCGCAATAATGGTGTTGGCACCGTCTGTAACGCAATTTCCAGGACCTGATCAATCCAGCGCACTGGACGCACCTCGATTTTTTCCAGGATAGCCCGCGGAATATCGACCAAATCCTTGCGGTTCTCCTCCGGGATCACCACGGTCGCAATACAACCCCGATGCGCCGCCAGCAGTTTTTCCTTTAAGCCGCCGATCGGCAACACTTCCCCGCGCAGGGTGATCTCGCCGGTCATCGCAACACTGGCCCGCGCCGGAATGCGGGTCAACGCCGACACCAGCGCCGTACACATACCAATGCCAGCGCTGGGGCCATCCTTGGGAGTCGCGCCTTCCGGGACATGGATGTGCAGGTCATATTTCTGATGGAAATCCGGATCAATCCCCAGCGCCTCGGCGCGGCTGCGAACTACGGTCATCGCCGCCTGGATCGATTCACGCATGACCTCGCCCAGCTTGCCGGTATGAATCAGCTTGCCCTTGCCCGGCACCAGCGCCGCTTCAATGCTCAGCAGTTCGCCGCCCACTTCGGTCCAAGCCAGCCCGGCCACCTGTCCGATCTGATCCTGCTCCTCGGCCAGCCCATAGCGGAACCGTCGCACCCCCAGATATTTTTCCAGCAGGTCTGGGGCCACCACGATTTTCTCCTTGACCGGATGCAGGGTCACTTCCTTGACCACCTTGCGGCTGATTTTCGCCAACTCGCGCTCCAGATTACGCACTCCCGCTTCGCGGGTATAAAAGCGGATGATGTCGCGGATCGAATCGTCGGTTATTTCCAGTTCACCGGGCCTCAGACCATTATTGGTTATCTGCTTGGGGGCCAGATAGCGGGAGGCGATATTCAACTTTTCCTCCTCGGTATAGCCCGGAATGCGGATCACCTCCATCCGATCCAGCAACGGCAGCGGAATGTTGAGCGAATTGGCGGTGGCGACGAACATCACGTCCGACAGATCAAAATCCACTTCCAGATAATGATCGCTAAACGTGTTGTTCTGTTCGGGATCCAGCACTTCCAACAGCGCCGATGAGGGATCACCGCGAAAATCCATCGCCATCTTGTCAATTTCATCAAACAGAAACAGTGGATTGCGCACCCCGACCTTGGTCAGGTTCTGAATGATCTTGCCGGGCAGCGAACCAATATAGGTGCGGCGATGACCACGAATCTCGGCTTCATCGCGCACCCCGCCCAGCGACATGCGGACAAACTTGCGGTTGGTCGCGCGTGCGATCGAACGGCCCAGCGAGGTTTTGCCCACCCCGGGCGGCCCGACCAGACACAGAATCGGCCCTTTATGTTTGGGGGCCCGCTGCTGTACCGCCAGATACTCGAGAATCCGTTCCTTGACCTTCTCCAAGCCGTAATGGTCGGTTTCCAGAATTTCCTCGGCAGCAACCAACTCCTGGTGAATCTTGGTGCGCCGTCGCCACGGGACATTGGCCAGCCAATCCAGGTAGTTGCGCACCACCGTCGCCTCGGCCGACATCGGCGACATCATTTTCAGCTTGTTCAACTCCGCCTGAGCCTTAGCTCTGGCTTCCTTCGGCATTCCCGCCTTATCGATGCGCCGGGCCAGGTCCACGATCTCGTTGGGTGAATCCTCCAGATCGCCGAGTTCCTTCTGAATCGCCTTCATCTGCTCATTCAGGTAGTACTCGCGCTGGGTTTTTTCCATCTGCTGCTTGACCCGGCCACGAACGCGCTTTTCAACCTGGAGAATGTCAATCTCGCCTTCTACCAGCACCAGTAGCTGTTCGAAGCGCTCGCGCAGGTCGTCAATTTCGAGAAGTTTCTGCTTCTCATCCAGTTTAAAAGTCATGTGAGCGGCGATGGTATCCACCAGCCGGACCGGGTCTTCAATCCCGGCTACGGAGGCCAGCACTTCGTCAGGAATCTTTTTGTTCAGCTTCACATATTGGCCAAACAGGTCCAGCAACGAATGAATCAGGGCATGGAATTTCTGGACATCGACATCGTCTTCTGTGGACTCAAACACCGACACCAATCCAATAAAGCAGGCTTTCGTTTCACTGAAGCGATTAATACAGGCCCGCTGGATACCCTCCACCAGCACTTTGACCGTGCCATCCGGTAACCGTAATAATTGCAACACATTAGCAAAGGTACCAATGTCGTACAGGTCATCGACGCCGGGATCCTCCACTTCGGGGTTTTTCTGCGCGACCAGCACAATACGCTTGTTGCCCTGCATCGCCAGATTGAGGGCGTTGATCGACTTTTCCCGACCCACGAACAGCGGAATTACCATGTGCGGATAGACCACCACATCGCGGAGCGGCAGCACCGGCACCACGACCTGGTGGCTGAATAAATAATCTAACGGGGCTTCCTTTTGTCTCATGGCAAACTCCTGAATGGGCAACAGCCGGCCTGACGGGCCAGAGGGCGGAAAAAGCGCCGGATTATCCCCCGGCCAGACCCATCGTCAATCCTGACCAACAACGCGCCGCTCAGGGTTTTCATAGATAAAATACGGCTTGGCGTGACCTGCGACCACCGCATCGTCAATTACCACCTTACAGACATTCTGCATGCTGGGCAGGTCGTACATGGTATCCAGCAGAATATGCTCAAGAATGGTCCGTAGGCCACGGGCGCCGGTCTTGCGATCCATCGCTTTGCGGGCTACCGCCCGCAGCGCCTCGTCACGAAACTCCAATTCGCTACCTTCCATCTCGAACAGCTTGTTAAACTGTTTGGTAATGGCGTTCCGGGGTTCGGTGAGAATACGCACCAAGGCGTGTTCATCCAGTTCGGTCAGGGTCGCGACCACCGGCAACCGGCCAACGAACTCCGGGATTAGCCCATACTTGATCAGATCCTCCGGTTCAACCGTCATCAGGACCTCACCGACGGTCTTGTCGCCGTCCTTGCTCTTGACGTCCGCCGAAAACCCGATCCCGCCCTTATCAGAGCGACTGCGGATGACCTTGTCCAGGCCAGCAAAGGCTCCGCCACAAATGAACAGGATATTGCTGGTGTCCACTTGCAGGAATTCCTGCTGGGGGTGTTTTCGGCCCCCCTGCGGCGGCACCGAGGCCAGTGTGCCTTCGATCAGCTTGAGTAGCGCCTGCTGTACGCCTTCGCCGGACACATCGCGGGTGATCGAAGGGTTGTCGGATTTGCGCGAAATCTTGTCGATCTCATCGATGTAGACAATGCCGGTTTGCGCCTTTTCGACATCGTATTCGCATTTTTGCAGCAGCTTCTGGATGATGTTCTCGACGTCCTCGCCAACATAGCCGGCTTCGGTCAAGGTGGTCGCGTCGGCAATCGTGAACGGCACATTCAGCATTCGAGCCAAGGTTTCGGCGAGCAGCGTCTTGCCGGAACCGGTGGGGCCGATCAGCAGGATATTGCTTTTGGACACCTCGATTTCGGGGGTTTTATTGGAACGGCCGCCCTGTTGCAACTCCAACCGCTTGTAATGGTTGTACACCGCTACCGACAACACTTTCTTGGCGCGTTCCTGACCAATCACATATTCATCAAGGACCTGGTTGATATCGCGCGGCTTGGGGAGTTTATAAGCCGCCGCCGGGGCGTTTTCCTCCATCTCCTCGCGGATAATATCGTTGCACAATTCAACGCATTCGTCGCAGATGAACACGTTCGGGCCGGCGATCAGCTTGCGAACCTCGTGCTGGCTCTTGCCACAAAAGGAACAGTACAATAGCTTGTCGTCATCCCGGTCATTGCGGTCTCTGCCCATTACTCCATCCTCGTCATCATCGCGCAGTCGTAGAATTCAGCCATAGGGACATCGCTGGCGGTCGCATCAGCCTGCCGGGACCCGCTGGCTTAATACCGCATCAATCAGGCCATATTCGACCGCTTCAGCGCCGCCCATAAAATTATCGCGATCGGTATCCACGGCAATTTTCTCAACCGGTTGGCCGGTATGCTTGGCCAGAATCCGGTTCAGCCGATCCCGGACCAGCAGGATTTCCCGAGCGTGAATATCGAAGTCACTGGCTTGGCCCTGAAATCCACCCAGCGGCTGATGAATCATCACCCGCGAGTGCGGGAGGCAGAACCGCTTGCCCGCTGCGCCGCCGGCCAGCAGCAACGCGCCCATGCTGGCCGCTTGACCGACGCACATGGTGCTGACGCTGGGCTTGATGAACTGCATGGTGTCATAGATCGCCAGCCCGGCGCTGACTGAACCGCCCGGCGAGTTGATATAGAGATGAATATCCTTGTCCGGGTTTTCCGCTTCCAGAAACAGCAGTTGTGCAACGATCAGGTTGGCGGTGTAATCCTCGACGGGACCCACCAGAAACACGACCCGTTCCTTGAGCAGGCGAGAGTAAATGTCATAAGCCCGTTCGCCGCGTGCGGTCTGCTCAACCACGATCGGGACAAGATTCAGCGCCCGGATGGACGCCGCAGCGCCGGTTTCGGTCATGCGGCGGACTCCTGTGTGGAAGGTGGCTGATCCGCTGGCTCAGCCTGCGATTGCGCGGGTTTCATGATTTCCGCAAACGTGCCGGGCTTTTCGGTGACCTGCGCTTGCGCCAGCAGCCATTCGACCACCCGATCCTCAATAACCAGAGCGCGAACATTTTCCATCACTTGCGGATTCTGCTCATAGCTGCGGATCACCTCTGCCGGTTCTTCATAGTTGGTGGCGACCATTGCTAAGTGCGCCTGCACCCGTTGCTCATCGGCTCTGAGGTCCTGCGCCGCCACCACCCGGGACATCAGCAGGCCGAGCGCCACCCGCTGGCGGGCCTCAGCGCCAAATAACTGCGCCTTACGTTGCTGACTCTGTTCATCCGGGGCATTGGCCGGAAAATGGAGCTGGCGGGCCAGATTTTCGATCTCGGCGTCGATCAGGGCTTGCGGCAGCGGAATCGGGTTAGCAGCCAGCAGCCCCTGTAGTGCCTGGTGCTTGACCATCGCCTTGATGCTGTCGCGCAATTCATGCTCCATGTTATCCCGCAGCGACTGCCGCAAACCGGCTATACCGCCGGTCTTGACATCGAAACTTTTGGCAAAATCCTCATCCAGTTCTGGCAAAACTGACTGCTCTACGCGGTGAATCTTGACCCGAAACTGCGCGGTTTTGCCGGCGATATGGGCAGCACGATAGTCAGCCGGAAAAGTCAGGTCAAAGACAGTTTCGGCGCGGGCGCCCAGCCCAACCAGCTGATCCTCGAAATCCTTGAGCATGGTGCCGTTGCCCAACACCATGCTGGTGCTATCGCCCTTGTCGCCCGGGAAATCCTGACCGTCGATCTGGCCCTTGAAGTCAATCAGTACCCGGTCGCCTATCCGGGCTGGTCGCCCCACCACGCTCCAGGGCGCCCGTTGCTGGCGCAAGGTCGCGATCATCGCATCGATATCCTGCTCAGTGACTTCCGCCACTGGCCGCTCGACCTGGATGTTTTCAAGGCCGGTCAATTCAAATTCGGGCACAATCTCGAAGGTAGCGCTGTATTCGAGATTCTGCCCCTCTTCCAGATTGATGCCGTTAATCGTTGGATTGCCCACCGGATTGAGCTTTTCCTGCGTCAGCGTTTCTTGCAGGCTGCTCTGCATAAGTTCGGCGACCACGTCGCGCCGCACCTGATCGCCATGAAGTTTTTTGAGCAGATTAAGCGGTACTTTGCCGGGGCGAAAACCATGAACCTTGACTTGCCGGGATAGTTTCTGCAACCGGCTATGAATTTCCTCGGTGACTTGTTCAGCGGGGATCTGCACGGTCACCCGGCGCTCCAGTTCGCTCAGCGTCTCAACTGAAACCTGCATTGCTGCACCTCAAGGCTTGTTCGTGATGGGTCGGGGCGCCGCTAGCCGTGCGGCAAGAAGTTTCCGGGCGTATTGCCGATGTAATGGTGCGAAAGGCGGGACTCGAACCCGCACAGGTTACCCTACTGGAACCTAAATCCAGCGCGTCTGCCAGTTCCGCCACTTTCGCATGAGAATGCGGTTCGCCGTCCAAAAACAGAAAGATTCCTCAGAATACGTTAGCCGCTATCGCTGGGGGGCGAAGTATACAAGACGACGCATCATGCTGGAACGGGAATGCGATTAACAGCAGGCGGGAACGGACGACACGCGAGGTGTTGAAGATGGTGGGCCGTGTAGGACTCGAACCTACAACCAATTGATTAAGAGTCAACTGCTCTACCAAATTGAGCTAACGGCCCATAAACCGGATAATACAGAACCCGGAGCAACCCAGAATCTACCGGGGAACAAAACCTGAAACTGGGGTGGACGATGGGTTTCGAACCCACGACCGCCGGATCCACAATCCGGAGCTCTACCAACTGAGCTACGCCCACCATCGAAATTCTGATCAACCTGCCGGATTGGCGCGCCCGGCAGGACTCGAACCTGCTACCCTCAGCTTAGAAGGCTGATGCTCTATCCAGATGAGCTACGGGCGCAGCATTGCGCACCATCGCCGAACCCGCCATCCCTCACCTTCTTGCCCGTTGGTCGGGGTAGGGGGATTCGAACCCACGACCCCCTGCTCCCAAAGCAGGTGCGCTACCAGGCTGCGCTATACCCCGTCTATTTTTCATCGATGCTGTTTTCACCGATGCCGGCAACCCGCAATCCCATGCGGGAACGGCGATTCTAATTTTCCAAGCGCATTCCCGTCAAGCCGGTTTTCACTGACGCCGCCAAATAGTTCCCTTCGCGGTGTCCTCCAGCACAATACCCGCCTCCTGCAACAATCCCCGAATCCGATCAGCTTCTGCCCAGTTTTTCGCCTTGCGCGCCGCATTGCGCTGTTCAATAAGGGCATTAATCTGTCCAGCTGAGTCCATCTCTCGGCTACCGTCGCCAGTCGCGGCCAGTGGAGCGGTTAGCGCAACTTCGCCGGGCATTCCGCCTTGCAGGAAGGTTTCCGGATCGCGTTGCAGCAACCCCAATAACCCGCCCAAATGCTTCAGCGTGGACCCCAATTGCGCCGCTGTGATTTCATCCGCCGTCCGCAGCCGATTAATCTGCCGCGCCAGTTCAAACAAGGTCGCCAGGGCTTCTGGAGTATTGAAATCATCGTCCATCGCTTGCGCAAAGCGGGTTTGCCAACCCTCATCAACCGCTGTAGCTACCGCCGGCAAGCCACGCAGCGCCGTGTACAGCCGGGTCAAGGACGCTTTCGCCTGCTCCAGATTGTCGTCGGAATAATCGAGCGGCCCCCGGTAATGACTGGACAGGATAAACAGCCGGACGACTTCGGGCGGGTAGCGTTGCAACACCTCGCGCACCGTGAAGAAATTGCCCAGCGATTTGGCCATTTTCTCCTTGTTCACCTGCACAAAGCCGTTATGCATCCAGACATTTACATAACGCTGCCCGCTGGCGGCTTCCGATTGGGCGATCTCGTTTTCGTGGTGCGGGAACTTCAGGTCCATGCCGCCGCCATGAATATCGAAATGCTCGCCCAAACAGCGGGTGGACATCGCGGAACATTCGATATGCCAACCGGGCCGACCACCGCCCCATGGCGACGGCCAACTCGGTTCGCCGGGCTTGGCCGCTTTCCACAGCACAAAATCCAGCGGATCCGCCTTAGCCTCTTCCACGGCCACCCGCTCGCCGGCCCGTAAATCATCCAGTTTCTTGTTGGCGAGTTGCCCGTAACACGCAAAGCGGCTAACCGCGTAATACACATCGCCGCCAGTTCCAACATAGGCGTAGCTCTTATCCAACAAGGTTTGAATCAGGGCGATGATGTCGCTCATCGCTTCGGTGACGCGCGGTTCCTGGGTCGGCGGCAAGATGTCCAGTGCGGCTAAATCTTCGTGCATGGCGCGAATAAACCGTTCGGTCAGTGTCCGAAAATCCTCGCCATTCTCCTGCGCCCGGCGGATGATTTTGTCGTCAATATCGGTGATGTTGCGGACATAGACGACCTCGTAGCCTTGGACCCGCAGCCAGCGCAACACGATGTCGAACACCACCATCACCCGGGCATGGCCGACATGGCAGTGGTCATAAACCGTCATCCCGCAGACATACATCCGCACCTTGCCCGGCTCAATCGGCTGGAACGGTTGTTTTTGACGGGTCAGGCTGTTGAAAATCTGGAGCATGGAAAATCCCTATGTTAAACAATGAGTAGTGCAGCAGATCAGTCATGGCTCACACCACCCGGATCAGCGCCAGCGGCAGGGTCAGCAGTGCGAGAATGACCGCCGCCGCTGGTAACACCGTGTAATCGCCGATCCGCGCCAGTGCCCGTCGCTGGATCAGCAAAGCCGGAAGCAGAATAAAACAGGTGAGGCGCTCCGCCGCCGGCCTGAACCCATCGCCGGGACGACCGACCTGCCGCCGACCGAAGCCGATTAAAATCAGCCCGAAAACAGGACCGGGCGCACCGAGGATAAGGGGTTGGCAGCTATTGAAAACAATCTAGTGATTTAACGTGTTTCATCGCATCATATCAACTGACAAATGCGCGCCACCCGGTGGGCAGGAAAAGTTGGCATGATATTTTCACTAGGGATAGCGGCGGCTACTGCACGATAATGACAATCCTGCCGCCTGACCTGACCTGACAACCCCGAATCACCATGCTGCGCTGCGCTACCCTGGACGACATTCCGGCTCTGCTGACCGTCGAAACCCAGTGCTTTACCACCGATCGCTTGTCCCGCCGCAGTTTCCGCCATCTGCTGACCCGTGGTCACGCCGTTACCCTGCTCGATGAGCATGACGGGCAGATGCGCGGTTATGTGCTGCTGTTGTTCTCACGCAGCGCCTCCATGGCCCGGCTGTATTCCATCGCGGTTCATCCCGATTTTGCTGGGCGCAGGGTTAGCGACCGGTTGCTGGAGAACGCTGAATCTGCTGCTCTGGAACACGACTGCGTGTCGATGCGGCTGGAAATCCGTCGCGATAATCCCGCTTCGCTGGCCTTGTTTCGTCGCCACGGTTACCGCCAGTTCAAGGAAGTACCCGATTATTACGAAGATCATATGGCGGCGCTGCGTTTCGAGAAACGGCTGGCTCCGCATTTGCAGGCCGAACTGGTTACAGTGCCTTATTACCAGCAAACCCTCGATTTTACTTGCGGCCCAGCGGCGTTGATGATGGCGATGAAAGCGCTAGACCCGGAACTGGACCTGAATCGGACCTTGGAACTGCGGTTATGGCGTGAAGCCACCACGATTTTTATGACTTCCGGCCACGGTGGTTGCGGTCCCTACGGACTGGCGCTGTCGGCTTATCGGCGCGGCTTTGATTTGGAAATTCATGTCAACGAGGACGGCATTTTTCTGGTCGATTCAGTCCGCAGCCCGGAGAAGAAAGAGGTCATGCGGCTGGTGCAGGAAGACTGGATCGAAGAGTTGCGTCACCTGCCGGTGCTACTGCGCCGGGGCAATCTGAGCGTGGACGAACTGCGACAAAAGAGCGAAGTCGGGGGTATCCCGCTGGTGTTGATCAGTTCCTACCGCATTTATGGCGAACGCTTTCCGCACTGGGTAGTCGTGACCGGTTTCGATGATCACTATATTTATGTTCATGACCCGCTGGTCAATACCGACCAAGGCGCTATCCTTGCCGACTCGATGAATCTGCAGCAATTCCCGGTCTCTTGAAAAGTTCATTTCAAACAAGGTATTATGAAAAGTAGTTTTCTGACCTTGAGTTAAGGTTTTAGCGTTTTGGCTCTATACATGACAAAAATTGTAACTCATTGATTTTAGGTTAAGCCGCT
>CAIRMO010000040.1 GCA_903879705.1 uncultured Candidatus Competibacteraceae bacterium
AGCGGCTTAACCTAAAATCAATGAGTTACAATTTTTGTCATGTACAGAGCCAAAACGCTAAAACCTTAACTCAAGGTCAGAAAACTACTTTTCATAATACCTTGTTTGAAATGAACTTTTCAAGAGACCGGGAATTGCTGCCTGGCCTCTACGTCCGACTGTCCGGTTTTTACCTGTATTACTTCGCCGCCCTGGGCGTGATGTTGCCTTATTGGGGGCTATATCTGCTGGGACTGGGCTTTGATCCGGCCCGAATGGGCGAGCTGCTGGCGATTCCCCAAGCCACCAGGTTGTTTGCGCCGACCCTGTGGGGCTGGTGGGCGGACCGCACCGGGCAACGGCTGTGGGTCATTCGCTCGGCGTGTCTGGCGGCGACGCTGACTTTTACCGGGGTCTATGCGGTCGGTGGCTCCTATCTGGGACTGGCGCTGGTCACGCTGTTGTTCAGTTTTTTCTGGAATGCTGCGCTGCCACAGTTTGAAGCGGTCACCCTCAATCATTTAGGCGAAGACATTCATTATTACAGCCGGGTGCGGCTGTGGGGTTCGGTCGGTTTTGTCTGGGCGGCGGTCGGCGTCGGCTTTCTGGTCGAGGATGCGGGGGTCGGGATTGTCCCGGCATTACTACTGGCAATGTTTGTCGCGCTGTGGCTGATCAGTCTGCTAATCCCGGAAGCGCCGGCTGTGGCGATAGTTCGCCCGTCAATGCCGTTAGATCGGGTATTGCGCCAACCGGCGCTGATCGCCTTCTTCGCCGCCTGTTTCCTCAATCAGGCGGCTCACGGGCCGTACTACGGGTTTTTCTCGCTGTATCTGGAGACCTTTGGTTATTCCCGCGAGCTGATCGGGTTGCTGTGGGGGCTGGGGGTTGCGGTGGAAGTGGGGATGTTCGTGTGGTTCCCGCCGTTATTGCTGCGCTTGGGGTCACGACGACTGATGCTGATCGCGCTGGCAATAGCGACCCTGCGCTGGTTGTTGATCGGCCATTTTGCCCGCGATCTGCCGCTGCTGCTGTTTGCCCAGACCTTGCATGCGTTCAGTTTTGGCGTGGTTCATGCGGTATCCATCCATTTGATCCATCAGTTCTTTCCCGGAACGCTGCAAGGGCGCGGCCAGGCGTTGTACAGCAGTTTGAGTTTCGGGGCGGGTGGTGCGGTGGGCAGTCTGGCCGCTGGCTATCTGTGGCAGGGCTTGGGACCGACGGCGATGTTCGATCTGGCGGCAGCGCTGGGGGCGCTGGCCTGGCTGACTGCGTGGCGAGGATTGCGACCTCGAAAAACCTTTTTATTATTATAAATCAAGCAGAGAAATCTGATAAAGTGGAATTAAACGCCTTCCAGGAAAAGCCCAAATCCGGGTTCGAGGGCCGCCGATCTTCACCCACAAAAAACCGCGCTGGAACCCGAGCGCGGTTTTGAGTTTTAGGATAATCAACTCAACTCATCAGCCAGGCCTGAGCCTCCTCCCGTTCGACAGCAGCGAAAAACCGCGCCTCTGCGCTCCGGTAGTCGGCGAATAGAAAGACCAGCATCTCGTCGCGCCAGCGCGGATCGCCCACAATCGCGATTTTTTCGATATCCGCATCATGCTGGAAGAAAAAGCTCACATCACCCCACTGATCGCTCGGCTCCCATCCGGCAAAATCATCCAGCCGGATTAGCACCTTGACCTTGCCAGCAGCAAAGACTTTCCGCGCTTCAGCCTGGTTCAGAAAGGCCTGAAATTCAGTCCAGTTCAACAGGCCGCTGAGCGTGATCACATGAACGCGGTTTGCTTCTTGATGCGACGATATGGACATGACCGCTGGTTCTCTTGGTGGTGGAGGCTAACGATTATACCAGTCGCCACCGCCACGCCGGTTATGCCAACCGCCGCCATGCCGGTTATACCAACCACCGCCGTGCCGGTTATACCAACCACCGCCACGCCGGTTATGCCAACCGCCGCCATGCCGGTTATACCAACCACCGCCATGCCGGTTATACCAACCACCGCCCCGGTTATACCAGCTACTGTCACGATTGCCCCAACCGCCGGCGCCATTGTTCCAGTCTGACTGGGCTTCAACAGGAGTAATGGTCAATACGCCGCCGGTTAATACACCGCCGATCACTGCCTGCGACCATTTGCCCAGACTGCGCAGGAAATTACGCCGTTCCTGCACAGCCGGTTTATCGGCAGTGGATTCGTTCTGCTGCACATCATTCTGATCAGTCATCTGCGCTCTCCTCAAAGTTCTGTTGGCCTTTCCATAAGGCCAGCATCTAAAAACACTGGGTTGAATTTCGGATAACAGTAGCCGAATCTCGCCTGAAATCCGGTCAAACAGTAAGGGATATTGCAGGTTTTCCAGCGTACTGCGGCAGGCGAGTTTATGCCACATAGCCTATTTTGGGCTTTAACGACGGGCAGAACTAGCGCCATGAATTTATGCCACATGACATATTCTACACCCAGCAGGTTTGCCACCGTCACGCTGCCCGGCGCTGAACCCCGGCCTGCGCCAGATTGCGGGCCGCCCGCTCTATTCGCCCAAACAGAATCTTGTACAGTTCACAGTAAGGATCCTTCTCAAACAGCGAACCATACACAGTGTAGGTCCGCACTGGACAACCGCCGTGGCAAAGCGCGAGATAGTCGCAATTCAAACAGTCGCGTTGAATCAGATGGACCGGACGCTGATTGAATTGCTGGCGGGCGGGACTCGTTTTCAACAATTCGCCGAAGTTGTCGCACTCGAAGATGTTGCCGTAGTGGTAATCCGGGTAACTGGTCACCCAGCAATCGCACTGTGCGACCTGGCCGCGTGGGTCAATAGAAACCAGGGCGTTAACGCAGTTCTCACCCCAAATGCAGGGCAGTGTCGCCGGTTCATGGCTGAACTGACGGAGCAGGGCATCAAACGGGCCGACCCGCACGCCACGGTTATGACCACGCTCCAGCCAGACCTCGGCCAAGTCCAGATAGAAGCGGCTGAGTTTTTCTACCTCGGCGACCGGCAATTGTTGTTTAGCGATATTGGATTCACCGCCCGGAAATGGCGTGTTGACCTGGAAATCGGTAATGCCCAGTTCATCCACAAAATGGGCATAGAACCGGTCGGCACCGAGATCGAGAGTGGCCTGATTGGGGACGGCGATGACCTGCACCTCGATGCCCGCTGCTCGCGCCTCCCGCACCCGTCGCCCCCAGATTTCGTTATAGCTATCAGGAGTCTGTCCCAGCAGTTTGCGGTAGCGGTTGGGGTAGTCGAGCGAGGTGCCAACGCTGTTGCCGAACATGCGGGCGATGACCGGGTTCCAGCGGGCGCTGTAAGCCAGCATATTGCTTTGCAGGCTGTGAAAGACCTGCTTGCCGCGCGCCTCAGCTTCGCGCTGAATCAATTCTTGGGCCTGCTCATACCAACTGGGCGGTAGCAGCATGGCCTCACCGCCCTGCCAATAAATCGTTAGCGAGACCAGCGATTTCTCCACCATGTAATCCAGCACCTTGCGGATCATTTCACCCAACCGGTCGATAGTCAGCCGGTCGTCGGTCTTGTTTTCAAAGCAGTATTCGCAATCGGCGTTGCATTGCAGGGTGGACAGCAGGATCAACGAGAAGTGGCTTTTCATCAGGGCGGCTCCCCGGAGGATCGAGGCGATGGAATCGGGTAAGAAGAACGATAAAGATAAAAGACGAAAGGTGAATGAACCGTGACTGCATACCTCATTTCTTTGTGGGCCATAGTCCGGGGGCAGGAGTTCGGTCAGCGTCGGTAGGTGGTTGACCTCAGTGATTTTTCGGTGCTTTGCTTCGATTATTTAGCAGTCTGATCCGAGTTGTGAAATCGCCGCTTCGAACGACCCCGGCGACATCGTCGCCACCCCTGCTTATCCAAGGAAGGGAAATGCCACAACTCTACCCCGATTGCCATTGATTATTCGACCATTTGTCCGGTCCAGTCGCGGGTCTTGAACCAGTAGTCGTGGCGTTCCTTCAGCCAGCCGTCCTGCTGGCGCAGCAGAATCCAGTTGTTGAAAAAGTTGAGTGCATCAGGATCGCCCTTGCGCAGCGCGAAGCCTTCCGCGCCTTGCATAAACGGTTCGGCAATCGGCAGGAACAGGATGTCAGGATGTTTCAGCGCCTCGAATGCCGGGGTTGGGGTGCTGGTAACAAAGGCGTGCGCTTTGCCGTTCAGCACTTCCTGCAAGGCCAGTGCATCTTCGTCAAACTGGCGCAAGGTGGCTTTTGGGATCAACCGCTTGGCGGCGGTGGCGGGGGTCGCGCCACGCCGCACCGCCAGCGTCACTTCGGGTTTATTAAAATCGTCCAGGGTCTTGAAGCCGTCCGCCAGTTTCCGGTGCGCGACCAAGTGAACGCCGGAATTGGCGTAAGGCAGGGTGAAGTTGACGGTCAGGTTGCGTTCCGGGGTGATCGACAGGCCACCGATGATCAAATCAAACTTGCTGCCGAGCAACGCGGGAATGATCCCATCCCAGGCGGTGGGCGCGAATTCAATGTTCACGCCTAGATCTTGAGCCAGGCGCCTGGCAACGTCGATTTCGTAGCCGATCAGTTCACCGTTCTTGTCGCGCATCGCCCACGGTACGAAAGTGGACATTCCGACCTTGATCGCGCCACGTTTCTTGATGATTTCCAGCACACTGCCGGCGGCAAGTTGCTGATTGACGCTTTGGGCGCTGACGTGCGGCGGCAACAGGATGACGATCATCAGGACGGCGGCGATCAGAATGGACAGCAGACGGTTGGGCATGGCAGGGAGATCCTCGGAAAGGGGGTTGGCAGCTATTAAAAAAGTCCAGTGAGTTAACGTGTTTCATCTCATCATATTCACGGTGAAACATGGTGTAAGGGCGTGAACGGTTACAATCAGAAGAGAGCGCCAGTCATTGCGATGGGCCGGGCTTTTCCTGCTCAAGATTTTGCTCATAAATCTGATAGGCGCTGACGATCCGCTGCACCAGTGGATGCCGCACCACGTCGCGGGCATTGAAAAAGGTCATGCTGATGCCGTCCACCTCCTTGAGAATCTGCAAAACCTGTCGCAACCCGGACGCGATATGGCGCGGCAAATCCACTTGAGTCACGTCGCCGGTCACCACCGCCGTTGAGCCAAATCCGATCCGGGTCAGGAACATTTTCATCTGTTCCACCGTAGTGTTCTGGGCCTCGTCGAGAATAATAAAAGATTCGTTCAGGGTGCGACCGCGCATGAACGCCAGTGGCGCGACTTCAATGACATTGCGTTCAATCAGCTTGGCGACCCGCTCGAAGCCCACCATTTCATACAGAGCGTCATACAGCGGGCGGAGATAGGGATCGATCTTCTGCGCCAGATCGCCGGGTAGAAACCCCAGCCGTTCGCCGGCTTCCACCGCTGGCCGCACCAGGATCAACCGCCGGATCGCATTTCTTTCCAGCGCATCCACGGCACAGGCGACGGCCAGATAGGTTTTGCCCGTGCCCGCCGGGCCGACCCCGAAGTTGAGATCGTGATGCTGGATATTCCACAGATAACGCTGCTGATTGGGGCCTCGGCCACGAACCAGCCCGCGCCGGGTCCGAATCAAAACTTCATCGGTGTCCGCCTCCGTGTCGGCTAATAGCGCGTCGGCCCCGGCTTCCTGCAGATAGAGATGGACTCGCGCTGGGGTCAGTGGCTCCTCGCATGTACTTTGATACAGCGCATCCAATAATCCTGTGGCGAGGCTGACCGTGTGGGGTTCGCCGATGATGCGGAACTGGTGGCCGCGATTGTTGATTTCGACTCCCAACCGGCGTTCGATCTGGCGCAAATGTTCGTCCAACTGGCCGCACAGATTGGCCAGCCGTTCGTTATCGGTGGGTTCGAGCAACAAGTCCTGAAAATGCGCGGCGAGGGTCATGCCGGTTCACTGGCCGATTTGACCGCCGACGGTTCAGCCGCCACCACCAACCGGCCCCGCAGGGAATTAGGCAACGCTTCGGTAATGACCACCTCGGCAAATTGGCCGATTAACGCGGGCGGGCCGGCGAAATTGACCACCCGGTTGTTTTCAGTGCGCCCGGCCAGTTGCCGCTCGTCCTTGCGTGACAGCCGATCCACCAGAACCCGTTGCATCGTGCCGATCATCCGGCGGCTGATCACGTGCGCTTGAGCTTCAATCCGGGTTTGCAACTGCATCAGCCGCTCCTTTTTGGTCGTGATCGGGGTTGAATCCGGCAGACTGGCGGCGGGAGTACCGGGCCGGGAACTGTAGAGAAAGCTGAAGCTGTGATCGAAGCCGATGTCGTCAATCAGGGTCAGGGTGGCGGCAAAGTCCGCTTCGGTTTCGCCGGGGAAGCCGACGATGAAATCGGTCGACAGACTGAGATCGGGGCGCACCGCCCGCAGTTTACGCACCTTGGCCCGGTATTCCAGCACGGTATGGCCGCGCTTCATCAAGGCCAGAATCCGGTCGGAGCCGCTTTGCACCGGCAAATGCAGGTGGCTGACCAGTTGCGGAAGCCGGGCGTAGGTTTCGATCAGCCGGTCGGTAAACGCCACCGGGTGCGAGGTGGTGTAGCGAATCCGGCCAATGCCGGGGACGGTGGCGATATGTTCGATCAGCAACGCCAGATCGGCGATCTCGTCGTCATCCAATGCACCCTGGTAGGCGTTGACATTCTGGCCCAGCAGGGTAATTTCACGCACGCCTTGGGCGGCCAGCGCCGCGACTTCGCTCAGTACCGCCGCCAGTGGCCGGCTGACTTCTTCGCCCCGGGTGTAGGGCACCACGCAGAACGTGCAGTATTTGCTACAGCCTTCCATGACCGACACAAACGCGGTCGGACCTTCAGCGCGGGGTTCCGGCAGCCGGTCGAATTTTTCGATTTCCGGGAACGAGACATCGACCACCGGCGGCTGCCCGGCCCAGATCGCGTCCAGCATTTCCGGCAGCCGATGCAGGGTTTGCGGACCGAATACCACGTCCACTTGCGGCACCCGTTCCCGCAGCGCCGCGCCCTCTTGGCTGGCGACACAGCCACCGACCCCGATCACCACGCCGGGGCGTTGCGCTTTCAGCGCCTTCCAGACCCCGAGTTGCGAGAACACCTTGTCCTGGGCTTTTTCGCGGATCGAGCAAGTATTGAGCAACAGCACGTCGGCTTGATCGGGATCGTCGGTGCGCTCCAGCCCGTGGGCCACCCGCAATACGTCCGCCATTTTGGCGGAATCGTATTCGTTCATCTGGCAGCCGTGGGTTTTGATATAGAGTTTGCGGGTCATGGGAAGATTGAAGGTTGGCATTGCGACTGGATTCCCGCATCCGCGGGAATGACGAATAAACACAAAATCTACCCTCTGGGGTAGGTTTTCACGCACCTGCTGAGCCAATTTCAAAGACTGGACAAACATCGGCAGGAGCCGATTAAATACACTTTCAGGCAATCCCGTGAACGCCCTGAATTGGCGGTCATTGCGAATGTTGATTAGGTTGAATTTACGCATGATGGCTCTCCAAATTGACTCATCTTTCATCTAATATGGAGATGGGGCAAACTGGAAAAAATCGATGCCGATCCTTAACAAAAAATTTGATTTTAACTATATGAAAAACAAGATTATTTTTACAAACACATGGGTAGTAAATTGAAAATAATCAGGAAAATTATTTTGAACAACTCTAATAAAATCCTGCCGGATTTGGGCCTCGGAATAATCCTGGGTGAGATAAACCGACGGGTGCGGAGCAAAATCAGCGACCCGTTGTTGAAGCTGTCGCAGTGCCGTAGCGAAGGTTGTTTTTATTCAGCGACCATTCCCACCGGCCCACTCGGCGCTTCACCCTCGAGGGTCGACAGATCGCCCAGCGGCAAACCTAGCTCTCTGGCCCGCAACAAGCGGCGCATGATCTTGCCGCTGCGGGTTTTGGGCAGATCGGCCATGAACTCCAGTTCGCGCGGGGCCACCGCCGGCCCCAGCCGGGTGCGGGCAAAGCCGAGCAGCTCCTTGCGCAGCGCATCGCCCGGTTCATAACCGGGCTTGAGCGCCACGAACGCCTTGATAATCTGACCGGCGAACTCATCGGGCTTGCCGATCATCCCGGCCTCCGCCACCGCCGGATGCTCCAGCAGCGCACTCTCGACCTCGAATGGCCCGATCAAATGCCCGGCAGTCTTGATCACATCATCAGCGCGGCCCACGAACCAGAAATAACCCTCGGCATCGCAGCGGGCCAGATCGCCGCTCAGATACCAGTCGCCCGCGAAACACTGCCGGTAGCGGTCCGGATCGCCCAGGTAATCCCGGAACAGTGACGGCCAGCCCACCCGCAGCGCCAGTTCACCTTGTTCGTCCGGCTCCAGAACATCCACGCCGCCATCAGCCCGCCGCCGGACAATCGCCGCCTCAATGCCGGGCAACGGTTGACCCATCGAGCCAGGCCGGATTGCCAACCCCGGCGTATTGGCGATCATGATCGCCCCGGTTTCGGTCTGCCACCAAGTATCGTGAAACGGTTGGCCCAGAACTTTCCGGCTCCAGATCACCGCCTCCGGATTCAGCGGTTCGCCGACGCTGGCCATGAACCGCAATGCGCCCAGATCGCGGCCTTGCAGGGCGGCAGCGCCGACTTTCATCAACATCCGGATCGCGGTCGGAGCGGTATACCAGACGTTCACCCGCTCCTGTTCCAGGATCGCATACCAGCGGCGAGCGTCGAATTCAGCCTCATCCACGACCAGGGTCGCGCCGATGACCAGCGGGGCGATGATCCCATAGGACACGCCAGTGACCCAGCCGGGATCGGCGGTACACCAGTAAATATCGCCGGGCCGCACATCCAGCGCCAGCCGCCCGGTCAGCCGGTGGGCCACCACGGCGTCATGAACATGCACTGCGCCTTTGGGCGTCCCGGTGGTGCCGCTGGTAAAGTGCAGCAGCGCCATGTCGTCAGGCCGGGTCACAGGAGGATTCCGTTCATCCGATTCCGCCGCCAACAGCGCATGGAACGGGAGCAAGCCGGATTCATCGCCGCCGTCGGTCAGCAGAATATGGCGCAGATCGGACAGTTCGTGGCGCTGCGCCCGCACTTTGCGTTCATATAGCCGCGTCGTCGTCACCAGCACTCGCGCCTGGCTCTTGACCAGCCGCACCCGCACCGGCTCCGGGCCAAAGGCGGAGAACAGCGGGCAGAACACCGCGCCGGCTTTCAGGGTTCCCAAGGCGGAGATGTACAGTTCAGGAATCCGCCCGGCCAGAAGGCAGACCCGCTCGCCTGGGGTGACGCCCAGCCGGTCCAGCAAATGGGCAAAGCGGTTGCTTAACCGGGCCAGATCGGCATAGCTGAATTCGCGCCGCTCACTATTTTTCCCCAGCCAGCGCAGCGCGATTCGCTCGCCGAAACCAGCGGCCACCCAGCGATCCACCGCTTCAAAGGCGATGTTCAACCCGCCGTCGGGCAAGCCCGCCAATTCCGTGCGTGCGGTGTCCCAGGAAAAGCCGGTTTGGATTGCAGCGTGGTCCAATTCCACTAGGGGTGACGCGGGTTGGCCGGATTCCGGCATTTTGGGCGGCGTTGTCCAGGTCATCAGAGCCTCGCAGGGGTTGCCAAAAGTCAATGAACCGCCATTCTAAATCACCATCAACAGCCCATCCATTAAGTTTCATAACGCTATGAATGGCAATGTATGACTATGGGCATCCTGCCCGTGTTTAGCTCACGGGCGGGATGCCCGTGCTACGATAAATTCCACAACTTAAATCGGTTCCTCTCTATCCATTTCAACTACTGTCAACCCTGCCGATCACCCCGGCCTGAGATGCAGCCATGACTATCCGCAATCTCGAATACCTGTTCAAACCCCGCTCCATCGCGGTCATTGGCGCTGGCAAGCAACCTGATGGCGTCGATTCTGCGCTGGAATTCAACCTGATCGAAGGTGGCTTCAAGGGGCCGGTGATGCCGGTCAACCCGGATCGCCAGTCGATTTCCGGGGTGCTGGCCTACAAAAATATCGAGAGCCTGCCGGTTACTCCGGATTTAGCGATTCTGACCGTACCGCTGGAACAGACCCCGGCCTTGATCAGCCAGTTGGGCGCACGCGGGACCCGGGCGGTGCTGCTCATCAGCCGGGAAATTTTGCAAGACCATCGTGGTGACCGACCGGCCTTGCTCAGTCCGGAATTGCAGCAAAAGCACCCGGACGACGGCGAATCGCTCCGGCAGCGGGTACTGGACGCGGCCAAACCCTATCTGTTGCGGATTATGGGACCGGACCATCTCGGTTATGCGGTGCCCTCGACTAACGTCAACGCCAGTCTGAGCAGTAACCGGCCACTGGCCGGTCACGTCGCCCTGCTCTGCCAGTCGGCGGCAGTGATGCGGAGCGTGATCGATTGGGCGTCCAGCCGCGAGATCGGCTTTTCTCATGTGATCTCCATCGGGATGCGCTGGGATGTCGATTTCGGCGATCTGATCGATTACCTGCTGCGTGACGGCAACACCCGCGCCATTTTGATGTACATGGAAAACACCCGTAATCGCCGCAAGTTCGTCTCCGCCGCCCGCGCCGCCGCCCGGGTTAAACCGGTGATCGTGCTAAAACCTCGCGATTTCCGGGCCGGACCGATCGAGGATGCGGTGTATGACGCGGTGTTCCAGCGGGCCGGCATTTTGCGGGTAGACAATATCGAACAACTGTTCAGCGCAGCCGAAACCCTGGCTACCGCCAAACCGGTTTACAGCGACCGGCTGACCATTCTCAGCAACAGCTACAGTCTGGCGCTGTTGACCAGCGATGCTTTGGCGCGGCAGAGCGGTCGGCTGGCCGAGATCAGCGCAAAAACCCGCGATGATCTGGCCCACGCCTGCCGGCCTGACTATCCCATTGAAAATCCGGTCGATCTGGGCGATACCGCGGGTCCTGCCGAATACGGCAAGGCGCTGGACCTGCTGTTGCAGGAACCCGGCACCGATGGGGTGCTGGTCATCCATGCCCCCGCCTCGGTCAACCGTTCCGCTGAATGTGCCAAGGCCGTGGTGGAGCGGGCCAAGAGCCGGCGCTTGATCATGACCTGCTGGCTCGGCGAGTCCGCGGTAGGACCGGCCCGCGAGCTGTTTAACAGCGCCCATATTCCGACCTACGAAGCCCCCGAAGACGCAGTGGCCGCGTTTATGCGCCTGGCCCGGTTCCGGCGCAGTCAGGAATTGCTGATGGAAACGCCGCCGTCGATCCCGGAAGAGTTCACTCCTGATCCCGAAACCGCCCGCCGGATCATCCAGATCGCCCTGACCGCAGGTCGTCACCGCTTGAACGCCTATGAAACCGGTCAGGTATTGAACGCCTACGAAATCCCGACCGTTCCGCTGTATTTTGCGGCCACCCCGGAAGCGGCGACTGATCTGGCGCTGGAATTAAAGGTGCCGGTGGCGCTCAAGATTCTGTCGCCGGACATCGTCAACAAATCCGATGTGGGTGGGGTGGCGTTCAGTTTGAAAAACCCGCTGGAAGTATTGGTGGCCGCGACTGAGATGCTTAAACAGGTGCGTAATCTCGCTCCTGAAGCGGCCATTGATGGCTTTGCGGTGCAGCCGATGCAGTTCCGGCATGGCGCGTATGAACTGACCGTCGGGGTACGGACCGGCCGCCGGTTCGGCCCGGTGATTTTTTTCGGCTTGGGCGGCACTGAATCGGACGTGATCGACGACATTGCCTATGCGTTGCCACCGCTGAACATGCAACTGGCCCGCGATCTGATGTCGCGCACCCGGTTGTACCGCCGGCTCAGCACCAACCGGGGCCGGCCGGTGAATCTGGACGCCATCGCCCTGACCTTGATCAAGGTTTCGCAGATGGTGATCGATCTGGCGGAAATGGTCGAAATGGACGTCAATCCGATCTGGGCCGATAAAAACGGTCTGTTGGCGCTGGATGCCAATATCCTGATTGAACCGGCTACCGGATCGGCGACGCAACGGCTGGCGATCTCACCCTACCCCAAGCACCTGGAGCAGCTGTATACCTTGCCGGATAACCGTTCCTTTCTGCTACGGGCGATCCTCCCGGAAGATGAGCCGGAGCTAAAAGAGCTGATCAAGCGCCTGCCCGCCGAAGATGTGCGGATGCGGTTTTTCCAGCCGATCCGCGAGTTGTCGCATGAAATGGCAGCGCGGCTGACCCAGCTTGACTATGAGCGGCAAATGGCCTTCATCGTGACCGAGCCGAATCAGGTGCCCGGCAAGGGCAAAATCTGGGGGGTGGTGCGTTGCAATGCTGACCCGGACATGGAGAAAGCCGAGTATTCGATCCTGGTCGAACGGGCGATGACCGGGCTGGGATTAGGGCCGATGCTGATGCGTTACATTATCAATTACGCCCGAGGTCGCGGCATCAAGGAACTTTACGGCGAGGTGCTGCGGGAGAATGAACCCATGCTGCGGCTCAACCGGGCGCTGAATTTCAAGCTCAGCGCGATGCTGGACGATCCCGGTGTGGTGCATGTGAGCTTGCTACTGAGTTGAGCGATTCGATCCGCCGGTATCAGGAGATCCCATCATGCCACTGGCGGCAAATTCATCAAACCGGGGGTAGAAAATGAGTGGAGAACACGATCTGACTACATCCGATCCTCGCGTCATTGCCCGTCGGCACACCACGCAGTTGCTGAAGATGCTGCGCGGCTACGGGCCAAAGGACGAATCTGCGGCTACGGCGGTGGACGTCGATCCCGTTGCGGCGGCTGAATCCGCTTTCCCCGTAGTCGCTGAAGCGGCGGGCGCTTACCTTCGGCTGATGGCAGCGCCGAACCGTCAGCCGTTCTCGCCCCCCATCGCCGATACCACTGAAGCCGCGCCAGCTCCACCCCAGCGGCGAACCGGCAGCGTGCTGACAGTGGGGGAAACACTGCCTCGTCAACAGGGCGCCTTGGGGCGGCTGATGACGCAAACCTGCCGTCTGGCAGAGTCCAACCGGATTTTCCAGGCGTACCTGCTGCCGCATTTACGCGATCACACGATGCTGCTCCGGATGGATCAGGAAGCGTGGACGGTACAGACCGATTCGGCCAGTTGGGCGACCCGGTTGCGTTATGCCCTGCACGACATTCGGCTGACGCTGGGACAAGAGATCGGTTTCCCGTTGCCCAAACCGCAGATCCGGGTCGTGCCGGCAGCCTGCCCCGTGCAACCCCGGCAGCCCCGGCTGGCGCTGACTGAACAGAATGCGCAATTCCTGGAAGCCGCCGCCCACAATACGCCGGATGTGCGGTTGAGTATCGCTTTGCGGCGACTGGCGGAACATGTCGGCTCGGCCAGAAAGCCGCCTGACAGTGCTTAGGCGGCAACGGAATAGAAACGGAACAACACAGCGGTGGGTTCATGGGCGGGTCGCTGGCACCGTCCTCCCCCTTGCGGCGGGAGCGGGCGATGCAACGCTGACTGCAACTTAAACTTACATATTGCGCCGATACTGCCCGCCGACTTCAAACAGCGCGGTGGTGATCTGGCCCAGCGAACAGCAGCGCACCGCATCCACCAGCACCGCAAACAGGTTGTCATTGGCAATCGCCGCCTGTTTCAACCGCGCCAGCATGTCGCCGCTCTGCCGGCTATTCCGCTGCTGAAATTCTTGCAAGCGCCGTAATTGACTTTGTTTCTCCTCGTCAGTAGAGCGGGCCAGTTCTACCGTTGGCTGCTCATGGCTGGCTTTAGGATTGCGGAAGGTATTGACCCCGATAATCGGCAATGAACCGTCATGCTTGCGGGTCTCATAAAACAGCGATTCTTCCTGAATCTTGCCGCGCTGATAGCCGGTTTCCATTGCGCCCAGCACCCCACCGCGTTCACTAATTCGCTCAAATTCTTTCAATACCGCTTCTTCCACCAGATCCGTCAGTTCATCAATGATGAACGCGCCTTGATTGGGATTCTCATTCCTGGCCAGCCCCCATTCCTTATTGATGATCAACTGCACCGCCATCGCCCGCCGCACTGATTCTTCGCTTGGCGTAGTGATGGCCTCATCATAAGCATTGGTGTGCAATGAATTACAATTGTCGTAAATGGCAATCAACGCCTGCAATGTCGTGCGGATGTCGTTGAAATCCATTTCCTGCGCGTGCAAGGACCGGCCAGAAGTCTGAATATGGTATTTTAACTTCTGACTGCGCTCATTGGCTCCGTACTTGTAGCGCATGGCCGTCGCCCAAATTCGTCGCGCCACCCGGCCCATCACCGCGTATTCCGGGTCCATGCCGTTGCTGAAGAAAAACGACAGGTTCTGAGCGAAATCGTCAATGTGCATTCCCCGCGCCAGATAGGTTTCAACATAGGTGAAGCCATTGGCCAAGGTGAAGGCCAGTTGCGAAATCGGGTTGGCTCCCGCCTCGGCGATGTGATAGCCGGAAATCGACACCGAATAGAAATTGCGGACAGCGTGATGGACAAAGTATTCCTGAATATCCCCCATCATTTTCAGCGCAAATTCGGTAGAGAAAATGCAGGTATTTTGCCCCTGATCTTCTTTCAGAATATCCGCCTGGACCGTGCCACGAACATTCTCCAGCGTCCATTCCTTGATTTTTTCGATCTCATCGTCAGTCGGTTGGCGATGATTATCGCACTCGAATTTATCAATCTGCTGATCAAAGGCCGTATTGAAAAACATCGCCAGAATCATCGGTGCCGGACCATTGATCGTCATCGAAACGGACGTCGTTGGACTGCACAGATCAAAGCCGGAATACAGCACTTTCAAATCATCGAGCGTGGCAATAGAGACGCCGGAATTGCCGACTTTGCCATAAATATCCGGGCGTTCGTCGGGATCGCAGCCGTACAGTGTGACCGAATCAAAAGCGGTAGAAAGCCGGGTCGCTTCGGCGTGTTCAGACAGTTTTTTAAAACGGCGATTGGTGCGGAACGGGTCGCCTTCGCCAGCAAACATCCGGGTCGGGTCTTCATTCTCGCGCTTGAAGGCAAACACGCCGGCGGTATACGGGAAACTGCCGGGGAGATTCTCCAGCATCATCCAGCGCAATAATTCGCCGTGTTCTTCAAAGCGCGGCAAAGCCACCTTGGGAATGCGGGAGCCGGCCAAAGAACGGCTGGTAATCTGGCTCCGCACTTCCTTGTCGCGGATTTTAACGACATATTCATCGCCGCTATAACTCTCCTTGACTTGCGGCCACATATCCACCAGCTTGCGGGCGTGCGGATCAAGCTGCAATTCGGTCTGTTCCAGTAATGGCGCTAAATCAGCGGTGGATTTGCACTCAGCGTCCAACAGGATTTTAACCGCATGTAATTGCTGGCGGCGACGAATCAGTGTGACCTGTTCGCCCACCTGCTTATGATAGCCGCGCACCGCATCGGCAATCTCGGCCAGATAACGGGCGCGGGCGGCCGGGACAATTACGGTTTTAGCGGTCGTAGCTTTATTCACTACCGGCAGCAAGCGGCCCGGCGGCAAATCCAATCCCTTGTCGCGCAACAATTCCGTTAAACCCTGATACAGCGCCGTCACGCCATCGTCATTAAAGCGGGCGGCAATGGTGCCATACACCGCCATGTCGTCTGGCGACCGATTAAAGGCCTTGTGATTGCGCTGCACTTGTTTCCGCACATCGCGCAACGCATCTTCCGCGCCTTTCCGATCAAATTTGTTAATCGCTACCGCATCGGCAAAGTCGAGCATATCGATCTTTTCCAATTGCGAGGCCGCGCCGAATTCCGGGGTCATCACATACAGCGAGCGATCCACCAGCGGCACAATCGCGGCGTCACCCTGCCCAATACCGGAGGTCTCGACGATCAACAGATCAAAGCCAGCCAGTTTGCAGGCGGCCAGAATGTCGCTGAGGGTTTCCGGCACTTCACTCCCGGCAGCGCGGGTCGCCAGCGAGCGCATATACAGGTTCGGCCCGTCAATCGCGTTCATCCGAATCCGATCGCCGAGCAACGCACCGCCGGTTTTGCGCCGCGACGGATCGGCGGCAATCACGGCAATTTTCAGCCGGTCGTCCTGATCCAGCCGAAACCGGCGCACCAGTTCATCGGTCAGCGACGATTTGCCGGAACCGCCGGTGCCGGTGATGCCCAGCACGGGAACGGTGCGGGTCTTGGCCTGGCTGAAAATCTGCTGGCGGAACTCCGGAGCGACGGTGCGATTTTCCAGCGCCGTCAGCAATCGCGCCAAGGCCCGCATTCCGCCCGCCTGCAATTCATCGAGAGTCTTGGGCGCGTACTGACCGGGATCGACATCGCACAAGGTCAGAATGTGGTCAATCATCCCCTGCAAACCCATCGCCTGACCGTCTTCGGGGGAGAAGATGCGGGTCACGCCATACTCATGCAGCTCGCGGATTTCATCCGGGACGATGACCCCGCCGCCGCCGCCGAACACCTTGATGTTGTCGCCACCGCGCTCCCGCAGCAGGTCGAGCATGTACTTGAAAAACTCGACGTGGCCGCCCTGATAGGAACTGACCGCGATACCCTGAGCGTCTTCCTGCAAGGCGGCGGTGACGATGTCCTCGACCGATCGGTTATGGCCAAGATGAATGACTTCCGCACCGCTGGCTTGGAGAATGCGGCGCATGATGTTGATCGAGGCATCGTGACCGTCAAACAGGCTGGTGGCAGTGACGAAGCGGATTTTGTGCCGGAACCGGCTCTGTTCAAAGTTGACGACGGCGGTACGGACTGGACTGGCGGCAGCGGACATGATCGGGACTCTCCGGCGGTTGTTATGCGTTTAATGATACGCCGTTGCCACCTGATTTTGCGGCTGATCCCATCGGTCCAGCCTGGTTTATCATCGGCAGATGATTTCTCCTGTTCGGTTTACCGGCGCAACCCGCCACGTTCTGTCTGGCCTGCTGGTCCTCATCGCGCTCTTCACTGCCGGATTTTTGTGGCTGCGCCCGCCCCCGGTTCCGTTGACCCACAGCGCCTATCTCTGGCAACGGGAATGGACCGACGGAGTGCGGGCGGCGCTGCAACGCAATCAACCGTTCATCGCCGAATGGGCGGTACTGGCGGCGGAGGTCGAATTTCGCGCCAATGCTGCGCCGCGAGTTGCCCGGGTTGCCCCCGACTATGCCGCGCTCCGTGATTCCGGGCGACCGATCAGTTTCGCCATTCGGGTTGGGCCGTATCCCGGCCCGTTCGACCGCAGCCGCCCGGAAACCGGCTTCCTGCTCAATCTGGCGCGTGAAACCTTGCAAGACGCCCGGCAACACGGCATTGAACCTGCGGCGCTGCATCTGGATTTCGACGCGGCCACCCGGCAACTGGACCACTATCGGCTCTGGCTGGAGGCCTTGCGCGAAGCGATTGCGCCGACGCCGCTGGTGTTTACCGCGCTGCCGACCTGGCTGAACGGTGCCGCTTTCGCCCGACTGGTTCAAGCCGCCGCGAGTTATGTGTTGCAAGTTCATTCCTGGGCAGCGCCCCAAACGCCCGATCAGCCGTTCACGCTCTGCGATCCGGAACGGGCCCAACACGCCATTACCCAAGCTGCCCGACTAAACCGCCCGTTTCAAGTGGCATTGCCGACTTACGGCTATCGCGCCTGGTTCGACGGCCAGAACCGCTTGCTCGGCCTGTCTGCCGAAGGGCCGGCTCTGACCGCCGCCGATAATGCCCGCGTCCGCGAAGTTCGCGCCGATCCCGTCGAAATGGCCGGTTTGGTGAGCTGGTTACAAAACCGCCGGTTCGAGGCGTTGCGCGGCGTGATCTGGTACCGTTTGCCCCTGCCGGACGACCGGCTAAGCTGGCATGAACGAACCTGGCAAACCGTAATGCGCGGGCAAGCACCAGCGGCTAAAACTGAACTGAAGCTGGAGCGATCCGCCGATGGACTGGTGGAAGTCGCCGTGCAGGCGACTGGCGATGCGGACAGTGTGCTGGATCGCCCGGTGCGGCTGGATTGGCGGCAGGCTCGATTGATGGCCGCCGATGGTCTGGCCGGGTTTACCATCCAGCGCATCGCCCCCGATGCCCAGCGCTTGCAACCACCCCACCAACAATCGGTGCGGCTCGCCCCCGGTCAGCAGATTCTCATCGGCTGGCTGCGTTTCGATCACCTCCCGGAGATTTCGGCCCATGTGGATTTATCGCCCGCTCGTTAGCGCCCTGCTCGGCGCTCTGACGCTTTTCGCCCCGCTGCAACGGGTCAACGCCTGTGGCCCGTTTTTGCCCAGCCGCATCCTGACTGAAAAGGACAGCGACTTTCTGGAACTGCCGTATTCGACCTTTGCTTATGAGGCGAAACGGGTTCCCGCACCCTATCCGCCACCGTTCCGGGCCGTCGCGCCGACCGTGGGCGACAGCGATACCCTGGGAACCGCGCAGGCCAAACAGACCGAGGCGCTCGATCTCGACGAACTCGCCAAGGCGCTGGAAACCACCCAACCTGATCCGGCCCAGCGCCAAAAAATTCTGGCCGGGTACACGACGGTGCGGCAGGCGCTGACCGCGCACGCTCAACGCATGGTCGAGTGGAAAGAACAATTGTGGAGCGGAATGCCTGACGAAAAGCCGCCGCCGCAACCGGCTCCCGCTCCGGCGCTCACTGTTCCCGACGGTCTGCCCGGCGAGTTCGCCGATTATCTGCGCGGTGCGATTGCCTATCGGCAGAATCAGCCGGACGCGGCCCGGTCAACCTGGCAGGCGCTATTGCAGCGGCCCGCCGATCAGCGCCGCAACCGTTCGACCTGGGCGGCGTACATGCTCGGACGCAGCTATTTGCCCGACAATCCGGCGGAAGCCCGGCGCTGGTTCCAGCAAACCCGCGAACTGGCGAAAGAAGGTTATGCCGACCATCTCGGTCTGGCTGCCGCCAGTCTGGGCTGGGAGGCGCAACTGGAACTCCAGCAAGGTCATTACGCCTCGGCGCTGGAAGCGTTCCGGGTGCAGCTGGAAGCCGGTGATCCCGCTGCGCCGATTTCATTACTGCTGGCTACCCGCCGCACTGTGGCTAAAGCCAACCCGGAAGCCCGTGCCGAGTGCGTCAAAAATCCTGCCGCTCGCCGGCTGGTCACTGGCTATTTGTTATCCGCCAGTTTGCTCAAGGACAGCCCGGACACGGTCACCACCTGGCTGAACAGCCTCAAAAACGTGGATGCGCCGGCGGAAGACGCTGACCGGCTGGCCTGGGCGGCCTATGAAGCCGGCCATTTTGAGCTGGCGCGGGGCTGGCTGACGAAAGCGCCGGCTCAAGCGCCCATCGCCCAATGGTTGCGGGCCAAGTTGCTGTTGCGGGATGGCAAGGTCGCTGAGGCGTTGCCGCTGATCGCCGAGGTGGCCGTTCACTTTCCTCGTGACCCGGAGTTTGTGATCAGCCGCGACCTGCTGGGCGATACCGAGATTTTCGACGCCCGCCGCGCTCAGGCCGAGATCGGCGCATTGCGGCTGGGACGAGGCGAATATGTCGCGGCGCTCGATGCGTTACTGCAGGGCGCGTTCAATCCACCAGGCCCGGTCAGCCATCTCGTCGTGGAGCGTGTCGATTCGGATCACTGGCCGGACGCCGCTTATGTGGCCGAGCAGGTGTTGACGCTGGCGGAATTGAAAGAGTTTGTCGATCAGCGCTGGCCAAATCCGGCTCCGCCGCCCGTCGAGGGCAAAACGCCGGGAGTGGATGCCCAGATGCGCTATCTGCTGGCCCGCCGCCTGGCCCGGCAGGGGATGCTGGACGCCGCCGCGCCGTATTATCCGGCGGATCAGCAGGACACTTTTCGCCGCTATGCCGAGGCGCTGCGGCACGGCAACAATCCCAACATGACTCGTCCGCAACACATCGAGGGCTTATGGACGGCGGCGCAACAGACCCGTGAACAGGGCATGGCGCTGCTGGGGACGGAAAGCGATCCCGACTGGGCCAGCGAAGGCGGCAGCTTTGATCTGGGAACTACCACCGCCGATCGCCCCAAGGATGGCGTTAATCGTGCTGCGCCGGCGGAACTGGCTCGCGCTGCCAGCAATCGCCCGACCCCGGATCGACGGTTTCATTACCGGTTCCGCGCCGCTGATTTGGCCTGGCAAGCCGCCCAGCTCATGCCCGACCAGTCCGACCAGACCGCGTTGGCGCTGGTTTCCGGTGGCAACTGGATCAAGAACCACGACGCCAAGGGCGCAGAGCGGTTCTACAAAGCGCTGGTGCGACGCTGTAGCAAAACCAGTCTCGGCAAACAGGCCGTCGCCAAACACTGGCTGCCGGACCTCACTCCGCCGCCGGCCCAGTAAATGTCCTGGTGCGATTCAGTCGCCGGGTCCGCTCGATACCGGCCGCTTGATGCGCGACGCCCTCCCGTTGCGGGTTGAACTGTATCCCTCGCGGCGGCTGTTGATCGGCGGCGGCCTCAGCCACCTGCTGGCTGGCGTTGCCGTGTTGATAGCCAGCATTCCGTGGTGGATCAAGGTGGGCATCATCGCCGGCATCGGTCTTTCGCTGGTCTGGTTAAGGTTTCGCTACGGCGATCGCAACGGACGCGGCTTCATCACCCGGATTGAATGGCTGGACGGGCGCTGGCGGCTGGAAACCGGCGATGGCCGTGTGCAACGGGGGCATTTGACCGGCGGCTACGCCCATCCCCAGCTCATTCTCCTCAATTTCCGGCTGGACCCGGGCGGGCGGCGGGCATTAACGCTCCTGCCGGATGCCGCTGATTCCGACGCCCTGCGCCAGCTCCGGGTCTGGTTGCGCACTTGGCGCGGCTAAGCGTAGTAGCGTTAGTGCGGGTTAGGCGTTAGCCGTAACCCGCCATGAAGGCATCACCGGGGGCTGGCGGGTTACGCTTCGCTAACCCGCCCTGCGGCCTTTTCGGTCAGACACTATTTAGGAAATCTATAGCGCTTATGCTGACCCGAATGGGTTTGTCCAACGCCAGAATCGGCGGCCACTCGGCCCGCTCGATGATGTTTCTGGAAATGCACACACTGGTAAATGGAATGCCTCTCGCGGTGAATAAGGACGACTTTGCCAGGGTCATCGTCGAAGAGAATGTTTTGGAAAAGCCGACTCTGAGTAGCCGTAACAAAAGTCTCCGGCATTTAACCGAACTCTATGGTCTGGATTCTTCCAGGGCCTTGTTTCGGGTGTTATGGGCGCTGAGCCACGCTGATTTAGAAGCTCTACCCCAACTCTGTCTGGTGGGTGCTTATGCCCGCGACCCGCAATTCCGCCATAGCTTTGAGTTAATCCGCACTTTACGCCCCGGCGAGGTACTGGAACGATCCGCGATGGAACAACATCTGGAAAATGGTTTTCCAGGTCGGTTCAGTCCAGCTACGAAGGAATCCATGGCGCGAAATGTGAACACGTCGTGGACGGTGGGCGGACACCTCACCGGTAAAGCGAAGAAGATTCGGCGCTTGCCGGAGCCGCGCCCGCTTTCCACAGCTTATGCCCTGTTTGTGGGCTACCTGACCGGGTTGCGCGGTGAGCGATTACTCGACTCTGCTTTTGCCGATCTGGTTGCCGCGAACCGGCCCTCATTGCAAGCGGCGCTTTCGCTCGCTGCTGCGCGTGGTTTGTTTTCGCTTAAACAAGCGGCGGGCATTGTGGAATTTGATTTTGCCCCGCTGCTGACCTCGGAAGAACAGGCATATCTCGATGAACCGCATTGACCTACTACTCGAAAACTACCGCAGCCATATCAAAATGCCGTTACGGCTGGGTTTACCCGCCTCGCAGCGGGTCTGGTTTGCGGTTTATCCCGCTGAAGAAGAACGGCGGTTGATCCATCGGCTGGACGATTTTGCCCTTCTGACTCAGGCCGCCAGTCATCCCTGGGTTCGGATCGACCTACAAGGCAGCTTGGCGCGGTGGCTGGCCGCCGTTGATGAAGAAGAACGGGCGGAATGGTTCAAAAATCCCGACGATATTGAACTGTACGCCAAGACAGAATGGAAAGAGGCGCTGACTACATTCTTCCAAAAAGAGGTGACTGGCATCGCCGCCCCTGAGCGTACCGTTTTTGCCCTAACCGGCTTGATGGACCTCTATGACTTTCTGCACGTTTCCGACTTGATTGAGAGTCTCGAACAAACTTTTGTGGGCTACCTGCTGGCCTTTTTTCCCGGTGAACGGGAAGGCAACACCTACCGGTTTCTGAATGCCCGCACCGGCTGGAATTATCTGGCCGCCCCGATTCTTTGCGAAAAGTAGGGCGGGTTAGGCGTTAGCCGTAACCCGCCGTGGGTCGAATCTCCGCTATGGCGGGTTACGCTTCGCTAACCCGCCCTACATCGCTACATCACTGTCCGAACCTTTGTTATATGAAAACCAAAGAAATTTTTCTCAAGGATCCGCTGGCTTGGAAACTGGTCAATGAGGGCGTCTCCAGTAATAACAGCGAAGATCTCGACACGTTGCGGTATGAACTTGAATCCTTCGTCTGCGAGGGCGAATACCTGAACGGGATGCGCCGCATTCTTCAGGGTTACCGCGATAACTTCAACAGTCCCGAACAGAAGGCCGCCTGGATTAGCGGGTTCTATGGATGCGGGAAATCGCACTTGGCCAAGGTGTTTCGCTATCTCTGGATCAACTATGCCTTTCCCGATGGCACCACTGCCCGTTCGATGGCCCATCTCCCCGAGGACATTACCGATCTGCTCACCGAGATTTCGACCTTGGGCAAACGCCATAATGGCCTGCACATGGCCGGCGGCACCCTCAAAGCGGGAGCGGGGAGCGTGCGTTTGCGAGTCATGGGCCTGTTTTTCAAATCGGTGGGACTGCCAGAGGGCTATCCCTACGCCAAATTCCTCCTTCACCTGAAGCGCGATGGTCAATTAGAGACTTTCAAGCAAGCCATTGCCGATCAGGGCAAAGATTTCGATAAAGAACTCGGACGGTTATACAGTTCCGGCGCAGTGGCAAAAGCCTACATCCAGTGCCACGACCACCTGAAGGACCCGGGTCAAGTCGGCGCACTGCTGCGGGCTGATTATCCGAACGTGGAGAACGTCAGCATCGCTGAAATGTGCGCGGTGATCCGCGAAACGCTGGCCACCCATCACCTGCTCCCCTGCACGCTGCTGGTGCTGGATGAAGTGCAACAATTTATTGGCCAGGACGGACAAATCGCGCTCGATGTTCAGGAAGTGACCGAGGCCCTGAGTAAAGAAATGGACGGGCGGGTGATGATCGTCGGCACCGGCCAGAGCGCCCTCAATGACACGCCGTTCCTTCAACCCCTGATGGGCCGCTTCACCATCAAGATTCATCTCAAGGACAACGATGTCGAAAAGGTGGTGCGGACAGTGGTGTTGCAAAAGCGCGAAGATAAAAAGGCCGACCTCAACGCATTGATCGCCCGGTATGAAGGCGAAATGACCCGCCAGTTGAAAGCGACGAAGCTCGCGGCGCAGTCCGAGGACACGCTCGCCTATCTCCCCGATTTTCCGCTGTTGCCGGTGCGTCGCCGGTTTTGGGAGCGGGTGCTGCATTCGGTAGATGTCACTGGCACCGCCGCCCAGATGCGAACCCAACTCCGGGTGGTGCATGAAGCCTGTCGGGTTTATGCCAATGATGAACTCGGCGCGGTTGTGCCGGGGGATTTTCTCTACGATCAGATTGCCCATGATCTGGTCAGCACCGGCGAAATGCAGAAGCGGTTTCAGGAAATCATCGAACAGCAAAAGACCTACCCCGATGGCACGTTGCGCAGTCGGGTGGGGGCGCTGGTGTTTCTGATCAACAAATTGCCTCGGGAACACGGTACCGATTTAGGGGTTCGCGCCGAACCGGAACATCTGGCCGACTTGCTCAGTGATGATCTGGTGACCGGTAGCTCCCAACTTCGCCAGCAGCTTCCCGGATTGCTCGGAACGATGGAGCAGGACGGGGTGTTGATGAAGGTGGATAGCGAATACCGCCTGCAAACCACTGAAGGCGCGGCTTGGGAGGCGGAATTCCGCAAACGCCGGGCGGCAGCGCTGAACGATCAACCCTCGATTGCCTCGCGGTTGCATCAGCATCTCCACCAAAGTTTGACGAAGACCTTGGGCAGCCCTTCGGTCCTCCACGGTGACGCTAAGGAACGCCGTAAAATCGTGATCCACCACAGTGAGAACAAACCGGAGACCGCCGATGCGATCACGCTGTGGGTGCGCGATGGATTCTCTGCGCCGGAAGCGGCGGTACTGGCGGATCTGCGCAAACTCAGCACCGACGATCCGACGCTGCACCTGTTTCTGCCCAAAGCCCACGCCGACGAACTCAAGAATGCCTTGGCCGCCGCGCAGGCTGCGGAGGAAACGCTGCATTTCAAAGGCACACCCACATCAACCGAGGGCAAGGAATGCCGGCGGGCGATGGAGACCAAGCAACTCACGGAAAACGGGCGCATTACTGATCTCATCGGGCACATTCTGGGAGGAGCGCGGCTGTTTCTATCCGGGGGACAGGAACAGACTTTGATCAGCCTCAAGGAAGGCGTCGAAGCCGCTGCCCAACAGGTTTTGAGTCGGCTCTACCCGAACTTTCATGTCGGCGATGGCGCGAAGTGGCCGCAGGTGTTGAAGAAAGCCAAGGAAGGTTCGCCGAGCGCCCTGGAGCAGGTCGGATTTAGCGGCGACCCGCAAACGCACCCGGTGGCGGCGGCGATCTTCGCGTTCATGGGCGCAGGCAAGACCGGCCTGGAAATCCGCAAGAAATTTAACGCTCCGCCCTATGGCTGGTCGCAGGATGCGATTGACGGAGTATTGACCACGCTCCTCGCCAGCAATCATCTGAGCGCCCGCCTCAATGGTCAGCCGCTGGCATTAGCGGAAGTGGACCAGAAAAAGCTGGGGCCAGCGGCGTTCCGCATCGAAAGCCCGGTGCTGACCGCCATGCAAAAGCTCGGCATCCGTAAGCTGTTCCAGGAAGCGGGTTTGACCAAGACCACGCCCGGTCAGGAAGCCACCGACGCCGTTGAGTGGGTCCGCCACGCCAAGGCATTAGCGGCGCAAGCGGGCGGGGATGCGCCGGCTCCTTTGGCACCGACTGCGCCGGAACTGATCGCGCTTGAATCGCTGACCGGGAATGATCTGCTAATGGCGCTGTATGCGCAGCGGGAAACCCTCGCGGCGAAAATCAAGACTTGGCAGGCTACGGGCAAGGAGATCGCGCAACGCCTGCCGACTTTTGCCTTGGCCGAAAAGCTGGTGGCTCAGGCAGTGGGCTTGGTCGAGCCGTCCGAGTGGGCGGCTACGCTGATCGCCATTCGTGCTAATCGCTCGCTGCTGGATCATCCCGATCCGGTCGCTCCGGTTCTCAAAGCCGCCGCCAATGCCCTACGCGCCGCGCTCACTCAAGCCCATCAAACCCATGCGGATCAGTTCACCGCACAGATAGCGCGGATCAGTGGTCATGCGGCATGGCAGCAACTATACCTGACCGCGGTACAAGTTTAGATTTTTTCTAGCCGGGCTGATAGAATTGACCCTGCCTTCAACCCCTGACAGAGGAAACCATCATGGTTCAGCTGGAATTCACGGTCGAGGAACAGCA
>CAIRMO010000041.1 GCA_903879705.1 uncultured Candidatus Competibacteraceae bacterium
GACCAATGCGGTCGAACTGGCGGCGGCAGTAGATCGATTGCTGGCCGATCCGGCATTGCGGCGGGAGGCAGGGCAATGCGGGCGGGTCGTGGTGGAACGGCATCGTGGGGCATTGGCGGCGTTGCTGGTTCAGATCAACGGACTGCAATGCCCTTGGAAAGAAGCCCAAAAAGTTTTTACAGAGTAATCCGGTCCAGCGGCTGCACGGTGATTTCCTGAGTGAGTTCCTGATACGACAGCACCGGAATCTCGTAAAGCTCCATTTCAATCAGCTTGCGGACATAGCGCCGGATGTCCATCGACACCACGATCACCGGCCGACTGCGACCCTGACGCAGAGTGCCAATCGCCTGCTTGGCGCGGGCGACGAACCGCTGGGCAGTAGCCGGATCCAGCGCCATGTAACTGCCTGCCGAAGTTTGCCGAATGGCGCTGCGAATTTTCTCTTCCACATCCGGGGCCAGTAAATAGGCCGGTAAAATATTCTGGCCGCTGCTGTACTTGTAGCTGATATACCGCTTCAGACTGCCCCGGATATATTCGCATAACAACACCGTATCCTTTTCCTTCTGCCCCCACTCCACCAGTGCCTCGAGAATAGCGCGCAGATTGCGAATCGAGATTTCCTCTGAGACCAGCCGCTGCAAAATCTCGGTCATCTTCTGAATGGGCAACACCCGCTGCACTTCCTTGACCAGCTCACCATAACTCCCTTCCATCTGACTGAGCAGATAACGGGTTTCCTGAATGCCCAGAAAATCACCGGCATATTTTTTCAGTACAAACGACAAATGAAAGGTAAGTACTTGCGATAAATCCAGCGTTGAAATGCCCGCCTTTCGCAATGTTTCCCGCTGGACATCGGCAATCCAGACGGTCGGCACTCCAGGCAGAAAGCGCTCGCCGGTTTTAAAGGTGACGCCGAGCATTTTCAAGTGATCCGGCTCTTCGCGGCAAAACAGCCAGCCGGGTTGCAATCGGCCTTGCGCCATTGGCGTTTCCTGAATCAGAATTTGATAAGCGCCGTCGGTCAAATTGGCGTTATAGCGCAGATGAATTCCCGGAAACGGTACCCCCAAATCGATATACAGCGCCCGGCGGACCTGAATCAGCGCCTCATTTAATTCGCCGGTTTTAATCGCGGACTCCAGAGATGCCGCAACGTCGATCAACAGCGGTACGGTCAGGGAGAACTCATCTTCGGTGCCGGGACGGCGCTTCGCCGCTTGTGACGCGGATTGCCCGGCTGGTGCCATCGCCGGTACGGTTCCGCCCATTTTTGCCGTGACTTCGGCCCCGCTCATTCGCATCAGAGTCCAACTGATCGCCAACAGGATCAGACCCAGCGGGATAAAGACCGGATAGGGAAAACCAGGAACGGCGGCGAAACCGAAGGCCAGGCAACCGGCAATGAGCAGCGCCTTGGGCTGGGCCATAATCTGTTGGCCAATATCGGTGCCAACATTACTTGATTCGTCAATCGACACCCGCGTAACGATGATCCCGGCGGTAATCGAGATTAACAACCCCGGAATCTGTGAAACCAGCCCGTCGCCAATCGAAAGGATCGAATAAACCTGTACCGCCTCACCCGCGCTCATCCCGCGTTGCAGGACACCGATGCTAATCCCGCCGATAATGTTGACCGCCGTCACGATCAGTCCGGCGATAGCATCGCCTTTAACGAATTTCATTGCACCATCCATTGCCCCATACAACTGGCTTTCCTTCTCCACCAGAATGCGTCGCCGCCGGGCTTCTTCCATATCAATCAGTCCGGCGCGCATGTCACCGTCGATACTCATTTGCTTACCGGGCATCGCGTCCAGCGAGAACCGGGCGCCGACTTCGGCGACGCGCTCCGCACCCTTGGTAATCACCACAAACTGCACAATAGTGATGATCAGAAAAATGACGGCCCCGACGACGAAGTTATCGCCCACCACGAATTCGCCAAAAGTCAGAATAATTTCGCCGGCATCGGCTTGGAGCAGAATGAGCCGGGTCGTACTAATGTTGAGCGCCAATCGGAATAGCGTGGTGATCAGGAGTACTGAGGGAAACGAGGAAAACGCTAGTGGCGAGGGCAGATAAATGGCGACCATCAGCAGCACCATTCCGGTCGTCATATTGATGGCAATGAATACATCAATCAGGAAGGTCGGTAATGGCAGGACCATCATGACCAAAATCATCACCAACGCCAACGCCAGCATAACGTCGCTGCGCCGGGTGATGGCTCCGAGGACGGATTGAGCGCGGGCAAGGCTCACGAGGGGCCTTCCAGATCGAGATACCGTTGCAGATTCTCCTGCGCTTCGGCGACCCGGCCCAATGCCCACAGCGCTTTGCTACGAATGAACAGCGCCGGCGTGTTCTCTGGCATTGCGGCATCCCGCCGCAGCAGCGCATCGGTGGCGGCTAAAGCGTCTTCATAGCGTCCGGCCAGCAGCAACGCATAGCTCAAAGTCCGCAACACCTCCACCTTATCCGGTGCCAGCACAGTCAGCGCCTCAAGCAGGATCGCCGCCCGTCCGGCGTGCCCCTGGTCGAGATAGACATCCGCCAATAAGTGCAAGGCTTCGGTTTGTTCTTCACGCCACATGGATTCCCCAGACTTTCAGGCCACTGGATTCTTCAGCGAATACTCAGGCTTTCATTAACAAACCGCGATAGTTGGCCAACAGTTCCCGCAACTGCACTTCATGATCGAGCAAATCGCCGGCTTGCTGCAAAACCGGGTGCTGCCCGGCATCAGCCAACGCCCGCAATTCCCGGGCGCTATCCCGAACCAGCGTCTCAAAGCGGGCGGGTGTCAGGATTGCCGGATCGCGGGGATGCGGAGTGACAAAGCGCCGCAAGGTCTGATTCAGCGATTGGCTATTGAACAGCGCATCCAATCGCTGTGGCACCGGTTCACCGGTTAATTGCGCCTCGCGTTGCGCCGGCAGGCTCTGCGGCGGGCTATCATAGCGACTGATATATTCCAGTCCCAAGTCCTGGCTAAAACCACTGATTTTCTTGTCCACGGGCTATTCTCAAACCTTGCAGCGTTCATGCAAACGGGTCAACAATTCCAGCGCCTGCTCCAATTCCGGCAGGGTGATTTCCCTTACCGGCAATCGCGCCAGAAACACCAGTTGCGACTCGCCGCGTAATCCAGTCTGGACGATATAAGGCCACTGATGCTGATAGTGGCAAAGTCGCAATGCGCTTTTTAACAACTCCGGGCCGCACTGATGAAGATCGAGCGTGCGGGTCAGATAAATCAGCAGAGTTTCATCCCGTTGTTCCAGATACAACGTCCCTCGCGCATCAAACTCAAATGCCGCCATTCCGGCATCCGGCCAGCGGAAATCAGTCAAACCCAGGCTGCGGCCAAATGCCGTTAGAACCTCGCTCGCTGCATTCACGCCAGTTCATCCTCCTCACGTTCGATTGCGGTATCCATCGCCTGCTGAATCGTGTCGAGCAGTCGGCTACGCTGTTCCGGCTCGGCATAGGCTTTAAGTGGAATCATCCGGGCCAACTCCTTAAATTCACGCAGAAAGTTGATTTCCCCAGTCACTTTACGCAAACCCAGCTTGGCCAGCAGAGGCGCAATCAGATCGGCGCGCAGCCACTGATTTTTCTGTAAATCCAGCACCTCCTTCAGCAACTCGCTGCCCCGGCAGAGGATGTCAGGCCCCCGGTTCCGCATTACCAGCGTATCGCAATCTTCCAGCAGTCCGGTGAGTACTTCGAGTCGATACAGATCATTCAGCACGGCATTCAGCTTATTCCGGTCAATCGATGCGCCATCAGCGGC